>JAYVCW010000262.1:0-2514 GCA_043749775.1 Acidobacteriaceae bacterium
GGCACGGTCTCGGGCGTGAAATACACGGACAGCGAAAGCACGACGAATTCCTATAACACCAAAGACGCGCAGCAGGAGATCATCTTCACCATGAAGTCGAAGCTGATTTCGCAGGGCTCGACGCCCAACATGATGCTGCGTCAGACGATCCACATCGTAGTAAATGCCAAGGGCATCTACTCGTCCTTAATGGACAACACCCGGGAGAGCTGCAAGTAGGGACACCGCCTCAGGAAAAAACCCCACCTGAGGGGCCATTACAGAAACTGCAAGGCAGAGTGGAGACATAGGTAAATTGAGAGATTGGGTAATTGAGTAATCCCAAAGGTAGCAATTCATTACTTCATAGCATTCTGTCTAAGTTAGGCGGAACGCGAATCACCCCTTTCTGAAAATACAGACAATCACACTTGTCCAAATTACGATTGTGGAAAAGTTGCTGAGCGAGGCGGTATTCCGCGTCGATAGGCTGCGGCTCCTGCTCCTCGCGGTTACGAGAGCCTCCACGATATAAAGGGTGATGATGTGAAGCTGCTGTCCTCTCGTTGGTCGAAGGGAACGGATGCGCTCGACCCCACTCTGTTCAGTTGGCCTGTTTTCTCGGACGGCGAAGCGAGGCTCTGCCCGCCACGGCAGGGGCGCCCGAACCGGTGAGAACGCTGGCGTGCCGAATCGTTTCCAGCACATTCTTTATCTGGAAGCGTATGCAGCCAGGGTCAGCGATGTTATCGGACGTTGCAACATATGGCCATCGCCCTCGCGCACTTTTGGGGGTTCATTCGGGATAAGCAATCTCATCCTCGTTGGCGAAATTTTTCATGTAGACCGACATATCACCCTGGAACTTGCTGCGGATCTTGCGAGGTGTTGGTGCAGCACGAAAGTAGGTGTGCAATCCCGCTCGGTCACCCGCCCCTCCCGGCCACGCCTGTAATCTTGGCATTGAAGCCCGCCGGATTCGTATCGATCACAATGCCCAAATCAGTCAGGTTTTCGGATCCCTCGGGACGCCCTCGCAATAACTCCGGTCCTGCCGGCAATTGCTCTAGATCAATCCGCGTCTCCGATGCCACGTAGACTGTAAACATCGTTTCCGGAGCAATAACCGAATCGTTGCTTCTGGAATAAAAATAAAGGCCCCAGTGCAGTTACCGCTGTCGTAATGACGGTTTCGTAACCATTTTGCCGTTTCCCTTGGGTTCGCCGGATTATTGTGCGGTCCGTCAGGTCAACCCTAACTCTACCGAGGCGGGAGAAATTCGCAAGACTCTGACCGAGATGAGTTAGCGCGTCAGGCGTCTGTTAGGCGCCTCGCGTCTACTATTTGAAAAAAACGGAACATGTTCTCGTTCAGAATGATTAGTGACACTTGAATAGAGTGTCAAAATGCAAATTCGCGAAGGGAAACCGCCCGGATCGAGTCGCCTGTCGCAAATCGGGGTGGAGTTGAGCCGCGAAGCTCGGGTGCGGCTGGCTTGGATGGATTTCTATCGTGGCTGCGACAACGTGGCCTATACCTGCCGTCACTTCGGCATCAGCCGTCAGACGTTTTATCGCTGGCAGCGCCGTTATGATCCGTACGACTTGACCTCGCTGGAGGAGCGCAGCCGTCGCCCTCGCCAGTGCCGTCAGCCGACTTGGGCTTTTCCCTTAGAAGAAAAGGTGTTGGGGTTGCGGTTGCAGTTTCCCCGTTGGGGTAAAGACAAGCTGGTGGTTCTGCTACGCCGCCAGAAAGTGGAGCTTTCGGTTTCCATGGTGGGCCGCATTCTCACTCGACTCAAACTGCAGGGCCGGCTGGTCGAACCGCCGCGCACGGGAGTTCCGGGATCGCGTCGCGCTCTGCGGCCTCGTCCCTATGCGGTGCGCAAACCCAGGGAATATGCGGCTTCGGAGCCGGGCGACCTGGTCGAAGTCGATACCTTGGACGTCCGTCCTATCCCCGGCGTGGTCTTCAAACAGTTCACTGCTCGCGATGTGGTTTCCCGCTGGGACGTGATTCAAGCTCATCCTCGTGCGACCGCCCAGACTGCCGCGCAGTTCCTCGACACTTTGCAGCACCGTATGCCGTTTCCCATCCGCGCCGTCCAGGTCGATGGCGGCTCGGAGTTCGCCGCCGAATTCGAACAGGCCTGCCAGCAGCGTGGCCTTCATCTGTTCGTTCTCCCTCCACGTTCTCCCAAACTCAACGGCGCCGTCGAACGCGCCAACCGCACCCACACCGAGGAGTTCTACCAAGTCACGCCCTGCTCCTTGAAAATGAATAAACTCAACCGTGAACTCCGCCACTGGGAAAAAATCTACAACACCGTCCGCCCTCATCAAGCTCTCGGCTACTTAACCCCTCTCCAGTTCCTCCGCCAATCCTCATCCCATCGAAAGGAATGAAAAGTGTCACCCATCTACTGGACGAGTACACCCAGTTGACCACGCCTTCCTTCACGGCCTAACATAGCCGCCGACGGCACGAGGCCTTTTACATGATTGGCCAGACGGTTTCCCACTACCACATTGTGG
>JAYVCW010000263.1:0-2623 GCA_043749775.1 Acidobacteriaceae bacterium
ATTTCGCCTTACGGAGCGGCGATTCGACGCCAATAACGCGAAGGATCTCGCTTTCTACGAAGGGCTGCTGACCTCCAATTTCCGTGATATCTGGCCAAATGGATTCGAGACGAAAGAGGGGTATCTTGACCGGGAGTTCCCGCCGCAATCCGCAGGACACCACGGTGAAAGGGCCGAAATTTCCGATTTCCACGCCGCAGTGGACGGAGACACAGCCGTGGCGACCTATCTCGTGGTCGAGCCTACCACTCTTGGAACACAGCGTTTCGAGTCACGATACAATCACGTCGACACCTACGCGCGAGTCAATGGAATCTGGAAGCTTCTCTCCATGACCTTCATGCCTCCGCCTGCTTGGCCAGAAGTTGCCAAGGTATGGGCATAGCTAGGCCGCTCAGCTTGCTAGACGTTCTGGTGAAATATATTCCGTCGAAGTCACTAAAGAACGAATGTAGCAATCTTCGTGGACGGGTTGTCCATTTTCGTCGGTGCTGGCGCTCTCAAGCGCCACGGGTTCGGTGCAAAGAGAGCACATGAATTCGTAATCCATAAGGACCCTCCTACAGTGAATACTGTAGCCCATTGGGCTTTTTTTGAATAAATTATTAGGTCTTACGTGTGGGCAGGAAGGCACCTCCCCCGGGGCCATCCCCGCCCACAGAATGGCTGGCTGGAAGTACCCAACTCATTCAACTCTGAGAATGAAGCGGGTGGGGCTTCTTGGCAATGCCACCAACGGGGGGTAAGCCTAGGGTTAAGATGACGGGCGGAGCCTCAGTTAAAGAAACACTCTAAGCAACCGCAGGCGCTTCTTTTCTTGTAGGTTACTGCACCTCTGTTATCCTGTCCGGCATGAATACAGAAATGATTATTGCCGAACTGAAAGCAGAGGTTACAAAACTAGAGCTGGCTATTGCCGCGCTCGAAAGTATTGGAGGCAACTCCCGCCGGACAACGGGCCGTGCCCGTACAACGAAGTCTGGTTCAACAGCCGCGCCACGCCGCAAACTATCAGCGGCGGGCAGAGCTAGGATCGCAGCCGCGCAGAAGGCGAGATGGGCGAAGGTTAGATCTGAAGCTGGGGTTTCCCGTAGGAAGTAATCCATCCAGTATTGATTGCGCCACTTACCGGACTCCCCCCTTAATAGTGACGCAAGTGATTGTCAATGTTGACTTTAACCATAGTTGGGCTGTATAATTAATGCAGCATTAAGAGAGCTAGTCTCACTAGCCGGCAACCTGCCAACAAACAAGGCAAGGTGCTTCGAACCCCGCAAGGGTTGATGCGGCGGAATAAATTCCGCAAGCTGAAAAGCAGCAACACGAAACTCCCAGCTTTCTCTTGATGTCCCGGGGGACGAGCATGCACGGCAAAAACCTTGAATTGATCACAATGCAGTGCTGCGTCTGCGAGCGGTGGTTCGCCTTGCGCGTCGATAGAGACGATCTCGATCGCCACGTGCGCCGTGCCGTGTACGCCCAGCACGCATTTACCGACCTTGCGGGAAGGCCGTATCTCGACCCGGCCGAGCGCGAGCTGTTCATTTCGAAAGTCTGTTCGGACTGCTGGGCCTTGCTATGCCCTTCGAGCCGACTTGCCTACGACTAAAGCGCCGACAATAGAGCGGCGAGAAGAAATTTATGGCAACTGCAGCTCGAGGGAGTAGATTTCGCGGCTTCCAACATCGCGCATGATCAATGGGGAGCCGTCCGGAGCGACGCCGTTCCAAGGCACGCCCGAGTCCGGCATGTTAACGCGTAAAATGCTTTTCAGTAAGACGACGCGCTCCTTCTTGCGCGTGGAAATTGACACGCGATCGATTTCCGGACCGTCGGACCCCATATCCTCGAAGTAGGCATACTTGCCGTCGGGCGACCAGTTGGGGTAGGCCAGCACGTTGCCGGCAGCCAGTTGGGATTTTTCCCCAGTGCCTACTTCGAGAAGCACTTCCTGCTTCGTATCCGCGGAAAATAAAGAAATATAGCGTCCATCAGGAGACCAGCGCGGACCGAGCATGCTTTCGCTGCCGGGGAGGGTGGTAAATTTTCTGGTTTGCAGCTCGTATTGCGTCACCGAGTAATCTTGAGATCTGGCTAGGACCCCCAGTGGGGGATAAAGGGCGATGAGGAGCGATTTGCCATCGGGCGACCACTGCGGATCGTCCGGGAAGCTGGAATCGGGCAGTTGTACCTGTTCAACTGCTCCTCCATCGCGAGAAACGATACAGACCTGCGAAGGTTTCGATGGGAGTGTACAGAGATAGACAATCTGCTTTCCATCGGGAGACCAGCGCGGAAGAGCTGCGGTCGTGGGGGCGGAGGTTAGTTGGAGTTTGTCACTGCCATCGCTGCGACTGCGCCACAACAGAGAATCGGGGTAGCTAACGTAAGTCGCCCAATTTCCATCTCGCGAGAACTCAAGCTCTCCGCCCGAGAGGCCATCGAAGAATGGAATGAACTGCTGCGACTTGGAATCGAAGCGCTGCAATTGCGCGCGCTGTTGCTCCCCAATCACGAACAGGCGATTGCCGGAGAGGGCAGGCATAGGGCTGGTGAAGGAAAGTGGACCGGCTGTGACGGGCTGCGGATCGGGACTGGAGCCGTGAAACAAACCGGTCTTCTC
>JAYVCW010000264.1:0-6606 GCA_043749775.1 Acidobacteriaceae bacterium
TACCGGAACCTACAGCGATGGCAGCACTCAGGTGATTACCAATATCGTCACTTGGACGTCGTCCGCGCCCAACGTCGCGAGCGTTAACGGTGGCGGCCAAGTGACTGCACAATCCCCTGGAAATGCAACTATCACCGCTCAACTCGGCGGGCTCAGCGCAGACTGTGCCATTGTGGTCGACGGTTCCCGATTGACGTCGATACGAGTTACTCCGCAAACCGCAAGCATCCACCAACAAACTAACTTGGCATTCGTGGCTATCGGAACCTTCGCAGACGGCAATACCCAGGACCTGACGACGTCCGTTCTGTGGACTTCCTCCGCGCCGTCGGTTGCCACCATCAGCAACCAGCCGGGAACAATCGGCCAGGCCACTGGACTATCCCCGGGAACGGCAACCATTACAGCTCTCTTTGGCGGGCAGCTTGGAAGGGCAACTTTAACCGTCACGAGCGCGACGGCCACTTCACTGCGGGTATCGCCCGTTGCCACAAATCTCGAACCGGGCGGTTTCACACAATTCAAGGCTCTCGCCGACTTCAGCGATGGCACGACCAGAGATGTCACATCGTCCGTAACCTGGACCTCTTCGAATGCAACCGTGGCAGTGGTCACTTCAACGGGTGTCGCGACAAGCTCTAGTTCGGGGATGACTACAGTCACAGCCACGCTGAACGATCTGAGCGAAGCAGCTGTTCTGAGGGTGTACTGACAGGCCGCGGGATGGGAGTCAATTTGGGCGCTTTACGATTTTCAACAAGATTTGCCATCGTGTCGCTACTGTGCACGAGCCCGTTACTCGGACAAGCCGTATCTCGTGGCGCGAATACCGCGGTCAGGGGTCCTGAATATGACGTCTCCGTCGGTTACAGCTACGCTCGCCTGAATTTTTCAGGAAAGCCAATGGTCAATATGCAGGGCGTCGATCTTGGAGCAGCGGTCGACTTCACTCCGCGCTGGGGAGCGACCTTGGATTCCACTTATGTTCGCGCAGGCCGGGACCCGCGCTCCGGCCATGGCAGCTACGCACTAACCTCTCTCGCAGGTCCGGTGTTTGTTCTCGCGCAGAAGGAGAATACCCAAGTGTTCGTTCGGGCCCTCGCCGGCGTTAGCCTGGTGGATGGCTCGGTTCCCTTCGGTCAACTGTATTACCGGGGATGGCTGACGCGCTTCTCTTGGGCGGTAGGAACCGGGATAGAACACAACATTTCCGGGCCATTCGCGGTTCGCGTGAACGTTGATTACCTGCGCACGAAATTTGTGAGTTCGTCTCTTACCGTGCAGCCGCAAAATAACATTCGTGTGACGGGAAGCCTGGTATTTCGGTTCACTGCCCGTCGCCACTAGCCTTATCTCGTTGCCGGGAAGCATTGACTACAAATAGGTGTCCTTCGCAGGCCCGCGGCGTTCGTCCCTACCTTGCCAAGCTCCATGACTTCTTGCCCCACGTGACACTTGCTCGCTTGTAGTTAGTTAGAAGACACATCGGTTCGCCAGAACAGTTTACTGCGGCTTGTTTTTTCGGTTGAGCTGACCCCAAAAAAGGTTATAATCCGCCTCTGCTCGGGCTTGCTGCCCCAAGCAAGCGCGCGCTTGGCTTGGCTCCGCTCTGCATATCAGACTGAGGGACAAATGAAGCTATCAATCCGGCACGTCCTCGTGCTAGCGACCATCTCGATAACGCTCCAGCTTTCTGCTGGAGCACAACAAACAACCGCAAATTCATGGTCCATTGGCGCCCCCATGCCAACTTCGCGTCAGGGTGCTGCAGCCGGATTTATCAAAGGAAAAGTCTACGTCGTCACCGGAGTCACCAATAGCGTCGTCACGGCAGTCAACGAAGTCTATAACGTCGCAACCAACACGTGGTCGACCGCAGCGCCAATCCCGACGCCGCGTTTCGTGCCGGCATCCGCCGTCGTCAACAACATTCTGTACGTCTTCGGAGGCAACAGCGGCAGCGGCGTGCTCAATGTTGTGGAGGCATTCAATCCCGCGACTAATACCTGGTCAAAAAAAGCTGCAATGCCAACTGCACGCGACAGCGTGGTTGCCGCCGTGGTCAACGGTTTGATTTACGTCGTTGGAGGATATTCTGGCGGGCGACTTACTACCGTCGAAAAGTACAATCCGGCAACGAATGCTTGGACAACCGAAGCACCCATGGCGGTCGGGAAATCTTTGCCTGCGCTCGGGGCGGTTGGGACCACCATCATCGCCGCCGGAGGCTACATTAACTCCAACACCGTTACCAAAGACAACGAAGGCTACAGCGTTACGTCAAACTCCTGGAAGACATTGCCGAACCTGCCTACAGCCCGCCAGGCCGGCTGCCCGGCTGCCATCTCAGGAAAGTTGTACTTTGCCAGCGGAACAAAGGGCGTCCCCGTGCGCACCTTGCAAGCCTACAGCGCAAGCAGCAAGACGTGGGCGACGTTGTCTCCGATCACTCACGCTGTCGTCACTCCTGGTTCAGCAACAAGCGGAGGACGTCTCTATTGCTTCGGCGGTTCCAACGACGGACGCATTTTCCAAGGCCAAGTCTACAACTACGTGCAAATCTATCAGCCATAGTTTTTGGAGCTGTGCCGCTGGAGCTATTCTGCGCGCTACGCTGTGTCATTCTTGGGCGAAGCGAAACAGCTATCGAATTTGGCCAATGCGGCAAGTGGCATAAGGTCCTTTGTGCGCTTTGAGGTAACTTTTTCAGAAGTCAGCGTGAGCCATGCGCCAAACTTGCGTTGCGGTGGCAGGATGTTGATCTAGAGCATGGTGTGCTTCGCGTGACTCAATCCATCTACGAAGGTCACTTCAATGACCCTAAGAGTCAGCGGAGTATTGTAGGCGGACCGTTTTGAGGATCCGCCGCCCTCTTGTTCGTTCGGCATACGTCTCGGCGCGGGCGCATGGCGCAGCCAGCGCGTCTGTTCGCGCTTTACTGTGCTATTGGGAGTTGCGCGTTCGCCACTACTTGCCAACGGCCATTTCGCTTCTGAAAGACATGAAGGCTGCGGTGGGACTCAGTGCCTTCTTTGCCATTCTGGATGCCCTTGGTGGTTCCGCGGTGCGTCATCACTACAACGTCAGGGCTGAGCATCTCGAACTTATATTGATCTGGTGTGTAAGAAGCATTCTGCGTACCGGCGCTTGTAGCTTTATTGTCGGCAATCAACTGCTGCTTGTCTTGCGCTTCGCCCTTGGAGCCGACAGCCAATAAGTTGTCGCCGATAATTTTATCCAGTTTGGCGGTGTCGCCACTGGCTTCGCCCCACTGTTTGTCGAGCGAGATCAGACTCTGTTAAACATCGTTAGGTACATCCGTGGCTTGGGTGCTGACGACAAGCGCCACAGCAGTACAGAACAGGGTAATCACGAGATTACGTTTCATAGGTAAGGCTCCTTAACGGGTTAACTGAGAAGAAATGGTTGAGCGAGTGGCCAGCGGAAGCGAATGACGCCGCTGCAAATTAGAAAGAGAAACGGATACTACGCTGCCGATAGACCGCTGTCAATCGATGGCGAGCAGAAATCGCCGTTGGGACCGGCAACTATTGCAAGGTGTTCCGAACCGACGACGATCCCGGAATCGGCAAGTGAAACGATGAGTATACTCGCAAGTTTCTGAAACGAAGGCTCGAAAAAGATTGGTCGGCCCTAGCAGACGATTTTCGAAACTTTCCTGTGCCATCCGGCCCCACACGCTCAAATGGACGCGCAGCGTTAGTTGGTGTATTCGCGACGTTACGCCAACAACAACCATATAGATTCCGGTTTCCCGACAATACACTCGGAACCACTCTTACTTCGTATAACGCCGTCTGGATAACTGATCTGGATGATGCGAACAAAGGGCTTGCAATTATGCAGCTGCCGCAGGGCGTTGATAGGTCTGCTAGTCAGGTAACCCGACGCGGCGGACTAGTTGTTCAAATCGCGGGTCCTTACGTAGCGGCTCGAATCTTCGTCCCGCTCTGAGGTATGTAAGTTGCGGATCCCGCTCCCGATATGCCTTTTCAAGCCAAGCGAAAGCCTCGTTCGTCTCACCTAACGCTCCAAGCAGCATTGCGACAGAACCGGACGGAACCACGCCTTGTTCATGCAGCTTCTCCAGGCTAGCGAGTATTCTTCTTGCCTTGTCTCGCTTGCCTGAGACAGCATAAGCAAAACCTAGATCCAACTGAAGGTCTGTGTCCCCCGCGCCGGAGAGTTTCAGCGCGGTTTCAAACTCTCCAAGGGCATCCTCCTGCTTTCCCATGTGCAGGTAAACCCAGCCCAAGGTTTGGTGAGCTGGTGCAAAGTGAGGATCGAGTTCCAGAGTTTCCTGCGCTTGCCGGAAAGCCTCATCGTTACGACCGCCTGCTAGCAATCTTCCAGCCAGTGCATTGTTAATTGGCAGAGATAATGGGTCGAGGTCTCGGGCCCGCCTGGCTTCTGAGATTCCATCATCGAATCGCCCCATGTAAGTCAGATAACCCGCGTACCAGTTGTGCGCCTGGGCATCACCTGGATTCAATTCCAGGGCTCGCTTGTATCCCCTCTCGGCCGCGGCCCAATCCCACTCGTAGGTCTCTGCGATGAAAGCCAGGGAGGCGTGCGGCTCCGCTAATGCCTCATCCAGTTCCACCGCTTTCAAAGCTGCTGTCTTGGCATGCGACAAAGCATCCTTCGATCGGAAACCGCCGCGAAAGCCAAGCATGGCGTAAGCCTCAGCCATGCCGCTATAGGCAGGAGCATACCTTGAATCGTTTGCGACAGCCTGCTCGAAGTACGTGATGCTCTTGTTGAGTGCATCCGCTGTGCGCTGGTTGAAGTAGTAACGGCCCTTTAAATAATCTTCGTAGGCTTCGGGGTTAACTGAGCGGACCGCTGCCAGCCGCGCGAGGTCCTTAGGCGTAAGGTTTACTTGGATCTGCTCAACAATGCTCCGGGTGAACTCCTTCTGTATTTCGAGAATGCTTCCGTACTCTCGCTGGTATTCACCTGCCCAAATATGTTCGTCTGTGGCTGCTCGAATCAGCTGCGTGTGCACACGGACCTGACGCCCCTCACGCACCAGCGATCCTTCAATGATGGCATCGACCCCGAGCATCCTGGCAATTTCTGGCAATGATAACTGCGTGTTCTTGAAGTGCATGCTCGAAGTGCGAGAGATTACCCGCAGTCCGGGAATTCTCGAGAGCTGCCCGATGAGCTCCTCTGTCATTCCGTCCGCGAAGTAATCCTGAGATGGATCTCCGCTCAAGTTCTGGAATGGAAGCACTGCCAGAGATTTGATTGTGGATCTGTACGCAGCCCATGGGCGGTTCCGAGCTATGACGTAGGCAAGCGTAAACAGGGCGAGCAGGGCAATTCCAATCCCCAGAGCAAGCCAACGACGCACCCGTCGGACTGCTGGCCGGAACTGGATAGCTTCTGCCGCTGCTTCCGTGGCAGAGGCCTCCTCTTCGTCTTCTTCCAAAGGCAGCTTACGGGTTTGCCGCCAGACATCCAGTTCGGAACTGAGGGCATACACGGAGCCACGTTTGTCGTGCAGGTGCCGGTGAACAGGCATCCCCTCCCGTTTCTCCCAGCGCTGAACGGTGGTCACGTCACGGTTGAGATATGCCGCAACTTCCTTCCATGAGTCGAGACGTTCGGGCACTTTCTTGACCGGCTGTACGCTTGGAAACGGCTCATCGATGGAGTTCTTTTGCATATCCGGTGATCGCGAGGGCAGACTGCCTGATTTTACTCTTTGGCACGATAGCAGCAAAAGACGGCATTTGACGGCAAATCGCCAGTTCGGTCCATTGCAGTTTGACCACGCCGCACGGAATGGCCGATCGTGTTCGCGTGCCTCAGCCTGAAGCGGCACTTTTTGGGCCCAAGCGAAAGGTCGACATCTTGGGCTTCGAAGAGGATTTCCGTTTGACACGGGGCAGCAATTCTTAAAATTCGGAGGGTTTTCTGATGACAAGCAAGAGTTTTCGGCGCGCGGTACAGATGATTACGGTCGTATTACTGACGGCAGCCTCGCGGATGCTGGCGCAAGATCCACCGCCGACCGTCCACCTCAGCGGATTGATCAACGACTATACGTCCGTGAGCGGGGTGAATGGTCCCTGGGAAATGCGGGGCGAGTGGTCGTTAGACTTGAAAGGGAACTCCGGTACGGCCGATTTTCGGGCAAACCTAAACATGACTCACAGCGATTACTGGGTGGTATTAAATCCTGGGGCGGCCGACGATAATTCTGCAACTACTGGTCGGCACCCGCATACTCACCTCATCACGGTTTCGAACGCAACGATCACGACGCTCGCCGGCGGCGGCTTCGAATTGAGCGGTCCGGTTTACGTTACGAACGATGGTAACGCGGCACCCTTTATGTCTAAGTGCTCGGACTTAACGCCATGCAAGCTGACGATTGATGTTGTTGGGGGGAAGGTTCTTCCATTGTCGAACATTACGCTGGCATTCAGTGGCCCGCCCACTGTGCATTTCGGGATGCAGGCGATCCACGGCTTCATTCGCATGGCAAATTAGTTCGCAGGACGATGCGCCATGCGAACGCGACTCTACTCGATGCCGTCGCAGTCCGCTGGGCACAGTGCAAGCACTCCTCGG
>JAYVCW010000265.1:0-6407 GCA_043749775.1 Acidobacteriaceae bacterium
CCAATCTTGGTGCGGCTTGCAAGGGCTAGGAGCGGGGGCAAAGGGCTGGAAGTAGCCGCACGCGGCAGTTCGATTCGACCCACAGCCCAATAGCTCCCGGGTGGTCGGCAAGCCGGAAGTAATGTTGCGGTCGAGTTTATTAGAATAACTTCCGGATAGCCCGTCATTCGACAATTTGCCAAGTTCATCTTTCAACTCCGCAGCCACTCCACAACCAGGGTCGGGCTTCGACCGCCCCAGGCCGGGGTAGTGAACAATCACAAAACACTGGCGCGTCAGCCGAAACAAGACACTCCCGACTAGCGTATACCCTCGACCAGATATAGGTCTGTAAGTCCGCGGGTGCAGGTGTAGGCGTAAGATCTGCCGTCGGGTGTGATCACGGCGCCACCGATGGCAAACACTCCAGCTGGGTCGTGTGGCTCGAGATGCTTCCACAACGTCCGTTTCCCGGTCAGGGCCGTAGGGGGTCCGAATATGGCTGTCCTTCACCGGCAGAGCCTGAAGTTCACCGAGTCTTCCGCCTACGGTGTCTTCGTGACGGCACCCGCGAACCAGTCAACACAGGCTCAACTTTTTCCGCTGACCGCATTTGCAACGGAAATCGACCCTCTGGCTTCAAGCTCGGGGGTTGACCACATCGAAGTGTGGAATGGTCCCAACAAACTTGGAGATTCGCCAAAGGGCTCGAGCCTGAGCCAGTGGTACTCGCTCTCTCCGGGGAACTACAATCTCACGGTCCAGGATGTTGGAGGAACGGGCACAATTCTTCACAAGAGCAATGTGCAAATGACGATCTCCTCCGCTCGAGGAGTGTTCGTAAATTCTCCGGCAAACGGCTCAACCTGGCCGAACACTCGTGTACCGATTAGCGCCTACGCATACGAGCAGAACGGCTCGTACACGCCTCTTGTCGACCACATTGAAGTTTGGGACAGCACACATGGCGTCAAGCTTGGGGAGTCCGTGACCGGCGTCGGGGTTAACAGTGTGTTTATGAATCAGATGCTAAAACTACCTCAAGCCGGCACTTATGAGTTGGCGATCAGCGACATCAATGCGAATGGATACGCGCCAATCCACACGACGAAGGTTACCATCACCGTCAAGTAGTTTTGCCAAACAAGATGGCAAATTGTCGTCGATAGGGTCTACGCGATCACCGGAATATTGCTGACTCCGGCAGTTCCGAAGATGCGGCGGTAGCGTTCTATTTCCGCGGGCGGGCCGAGAGCCTTGGCGTAGTTGTCCGACAATTTGACGGCGGCCTTGCCCTCGACGGTCGATACCTTGCAGATAAGACTTACAGGATCGAAGTCGCTGCTGCCGGCGGGATCGCATCCACGGAAGTCATTGGTTAGAAGCGTTCCCCAGCCCGCGCTGAAGCGAATGCGGCGTCCAGGGGTCCACTTCTTTGGATCGTGAAAATCTGCCGCGCTGCGGAAATGATTCTTTAAAGAAGCGGCGCTGATGCCCTCCGCCAATGTTCCACCAAAGTACGCATGCAATCCGAGGATGTCATCGGCGTCAAGCGCGTCGGAAGCGATGATGCGCTTTTCTCGCGGGTCGCGACCGCGCGCCTTCAGCCACGCAATGTATTCGTCTCCGCCAACGTAGGGATCTTTGCTGTCGATGCGCTGGCCCGTCCAATCGGCGGTCCAATCCGGCGCGTTCTTAAGAAATTGCGTGGTGCCAAAGGTGTCCGGCAGCATGATGCGAAGCGCTCCATCGTAAGTCGCCTGCCACAACTCGAGCATGCGGTACTGCGAAGCCTTCAACGCCTCATCGTCAGGAGCGAGCGCGGCCATCGCCATGGGAATCTCATGGGCATTCGTTCCAATGGACTCGAGATCGTGCTTGTGGGCCAGAAAAGCGTTTGAAGTTCCGGTAAAGGCGCTGCCCAGGTTCGATTTCATCGCGCTTACGACATATTCTTGCCAGAGAAAGCTGTGGCGGCGACGGGTGCCAAAATCGGCTACAGCGAGATTCGGAACGTCGCGCAGGCGCTCGATCTTTCCCCAAAGCTTTGTCTTCGCGCGGGCGTAGAGAACGTCGAGACCAAACTCTCGCAGTTTTTTAAGTCCGGCACGAGTTTTGAGCTCGTCTAGAATCGACAGCGCGTAGAGCTCCCACATCGTGGTCTCGGGCCACAACCCATCGAAGGTTAATTCGAACTGGCCGTCTTTCACGGAAAGTTCATAGTCCGACAGGCGAAAGTCGCGTTCCAGCCATTCCAGAAAAGCAGGTTCGAAGATGCCGCGCCGTCCGTAGAACGTGTTGCCGGCGAGCCACACAAGCTCGGATCGGCGGAAACGAAGCTTGCGCGCGTGTTCCATCTGATGGACAAGTTCTTCGCGCGGAAACATGTCCGCCAGCCGAACCGAGGGTGAGCGGTTGAAAAGAGAAAAACAAACCTGAGTTTTCGGATAGTGCTTCCAGATAAACTGAAGCATCAGCAACTTGTAGAAATCGGTGTCGAGCAGGGAGCGGGTCACCGGGTCAAGCTCCCAGTTGTGGTTATGCGCCCGCTCAGCGAAGTTAACGATCATCGCGTTCTATGTGGAAGTCTGCCTCGCGTACTATCCTCTGCGAGGGCAGTTAGAAAATCAACTACTGTGGACTTGTCAGGTGCCAAGTCTCGAACTAACGTGTCGAACTAACGCTGACACGGCATGGACAACACGCTAGTATGAATTTCCGCATGCTAAGGGCTAGCCTACAACCAGTCGCGCGAATAGGTGGCGAGTGTCGCCGCCTCCCTTTGTTCTGGGTAAACCATTCCATGGCGCTGTTAGCAACCGGCCAAATTCATCTTTCCTTTGTGAGCTTCTGGCATCCGCTTCAGGGCCTGTCGGTTGGAATTGTTCCCGCGATGTATTTGCTCAACATGGGCCACGACGAAATCTACACCGTACTCTGGGCGCTGGTGTTCGGTTTTGCCACGATCAACATTCTCAGTCTCGGGGCGCGTAGTTTTGAGCATGGGCGCCGGGGCCTGAACTTCGGAGAGATCCTGGCAATCCTTGTAGTTGTGGTTTCGCTCATACTGCTGGCAGGGGAGATGCTCTATTACTTCGGTATTCTGCCGATTCGGCTTGCACCGAGATGACTCTCTCCGCATTCATCCGCGACCATGATTGCGGTATCATCGCCATGGTGCCGCTCGATGGCTAAACGACAATCCAACTTCGACATAACGTGTCCGTGCTGCGGCGCGTTGATGAAAATTGATCCCGAGAGCCGGGCGGTAATCACGCACACGGCTCCGGTGAGGCCGAAGACATTCAACGATATGGAAGAGGCGGCGCGGGCGATGAAAGAACAAGACGACCGCCGCGATTCCATCTTTCGCCAGTCGATGGAGGCGCAGAAGCACTCTTCGGAACTGCTGGAGAAGAAATTCCAGGAAGCGGTGAAGAAGGCAAAGGAAACTCCGGATACAGGTCGGCCCATTCGAGATATTGATTTAGATTGATCGCGAAATCGCTCTGGGTTTTAGGGGTGACACTTTTCCGGTTCTAAACTCTCCATGGCACCTCTTCTTCTCGGGCATCGCGGGGCGCGCGCATCGCGACACATTCCTGAAAACAGTTTGGAGTCTTTCGAACTTTGCCTGCAGCATGGCTGCGACGGCTTTGAATTTGACCTGCGGCTCTCGGGCGACGGACAGCCTGTGATCTGTCACGATCCGACCTCAAGAGGGTTGAACTTGGAAAGGGCGACCTCAGCGGCGTTGGGATTGCCGACGCTTGAACAGGTGCTCGAACAATTTTCTGAGCGCGCTTTTCTCGATGTTGAGTTGAAGGTCGCTGGACTGGAAAAGATCACACTTCAAACACTGGCCAAGCATCCTCCTCAGAGGGGTTATGTTGTTTCTTCGTTTCTTCCGGACGTACTCGTTGCGATTTACACTCTCGATCCTGCCATCCCGGTCGGATATCTATGCGACACCCGGAAACAACTTCGAGGCTGGAAGGAATTTCCAGCGAAGTGGGTCATTCCTCGGTGCGATCTGGTGGATGAGGGCTTGATTCAACAGATTCACGGTGCTGGCAGGCAGGCCATGGTGTGGACGGTGAACCGGTCTGCGGACATGCGCGCGCTATTCGGTTGGGGCGTTGATGCGATCATTTCCGATGAAACAGAACGGCTGATCCATGCTTCGCGGCACCAATGACCCACTCTTAAGCCGAGTGTCGCGCGCGAATTTGCGCGGTTGGGCGGGCCAGGGCCCGTCCCCACATTTCGCTTGTGGCTTCCGCCGCGCTGCTTCCGCTAACATCCGAAACTTTGCTTGCTCATTGCAGGTCGTTTAGAGTTGTCACTCATGCCTACGACCGGAGAACGATTCGAACGGGCGGTGCAAATCATGGAGCGCTTGCGGGCTCCGGATGGATGCCCTTGGGACCGCGAACAGACCTTCGACACCATCAAGCCGTATACCCTGGAAGAGACATACGAAGTTCTTGAAGCGATCGACAACCGCGATTGGCCTGAACTCACTGGCGAGCTTGGAGACCTGTTGTTGCAGGTACTCTTTTATTCGCAGATGGCGCGAGAAGCAGGCCACTTCTCATTGGATGATGTGCTTGACCGCCTCTCCAACAAGTTAGTGGATCGTCATCCGCATGTCTTCGGAGATGTGAAGGCCGATACGCCCGCCGCGGTGCTGCGCAACTGGGAGGCGCTGAAGGCGCAGGAGAAAGAGAAGAAACAATTGGCCTCGCAGCCAACTTCTGGCGACGCCTCACAGCCTGATGATGCGAAGAGCCAGGCACTCGGCGTGTTGTCGGGCGTGTCCTCAAAAATGCCTGCTTTGATGGAGGCCTTCAAGCTAAGTTCGCGGGCTGCCCACGTGGGCTTCGATTGGCCGGACGTTGAAGGTCTTTTTGAAAAGCTCAGTGAAGAGACTGCGGAGTTACGCGCGGAGTTGGCGAACGGAACTCCAGCAACACCTTCACTTCGCCCGCCGGGCAAGGGGATTGCGGGGTCGGGCCAGCCGAAGTTTTCGCCGGAGACACGCGAGCGGCTCGAAGACGAAGTTGGTGATCTGTTCTTTGTGATGGTAAATATCGCCCGCTATCTTTCCCTGGATCCTGAATCCGCACTGCGCAAGACGAACCGCAAATTCAAGAGCCGCTTTCAATGGATGGAAGAACGGCTGCGCGATGACGCGCGGACGCCGCAGCAGGCGTCCATAGGTGAATTGGAATCTTTGTGGCAAGAAGCTAAGCGACAGGAAAAATCTGCATGAAGCAAGAATCGAAGGGTTCAACGGCGCAAGCCGCCGCGGCCATCTCGATTCGCAATTGCGAGTCGCTCGCTGACATGCAAGCTTGCTTCGCTTTGCAGAAGGAAACCTGGAATTTCTCAGACGCTGACTTAATTCCGGTTCGAATGTTCGTTGTCGCCGTGAAAGTCGGGGGGCAGGTGATCGGCGCATTCGAGGGCGATCGGCTCGTCGGCTTTGCGCTTGGTATTCCTGGAATGCGGAATAGCTCTTACTATCTGCACTCGCACATGCTGGCGGTGCGGCCGGGGTATCGGGATGCTGGCCTGGGCCGACGTCTGAAACTCGCCCAGCGGGACGACGCGCTGCAACGTGGCTTCGAGTTGATGGAGTGGACGTTCGATCCGCTCGAAATCAAGAATGCATATTTGAATATTGAAAAATTAGGCGCGATAGCCCGCCGCTATAACGTCAATCAATATGGAATTACATCCTCTCCGCTGCAGGGCGGTCTGCCCACTGACCGATTAGTCGCGGAGTGGTGGATGAGATCTAAGCGCGTGGAACAAGTGTTAAGCGGCTCACCGCGGTCTAGTCAGCAATGGCGCGAGCGCATTGAAGTGCCGGCTGAAATTTACGGTTGGAAGGCATCCGCATCGACGCGAACATTGGCGCTCGGCATTCAGGAAAGAAATCGCGGCAAGCTTGAAGACGCGTTTGCGCGGGGTTTGAGTGTGCTCGGCTACGAGCGCGACCAGAGCGGAAGCGGAACATTTCTTCTCGGCGAGTGGGATGAAGAGATGCGCCTTTAGCCCACAGTGATAAGAGATTTAAAGGCGATATAGCGATACGAATCCAATATGAAAATTGAATCGGTAACACTTCGGGAAATTCAGATGCCGCTCGTGTATTTTTTTGAAACGAGCTTTGGGCGAATTTATAGCCGGCGAATTTTGTTGGTTAGTATCGAGGCCGAAGGCGTGCGCGGATGGGGAGAATGCGTAGCCGGCGAAGATCCGTTTTACAGTTCGGAGTGGATTGAGACTGCCTGGCCGACCATCAAGGCATACCTCGCTCCCATGCTGATGCAGGGCGAACTGCAGTCTGGACGCGACTGTACCTCCCGACTAGCGCGGGTTCGAGGACACCGCATGGCCAAGGCCGGGCTCGAAAATGC
>JAYVCW010000266.1:0-2601 GCA_043749775.1 Acidobacteriaceae bacterium
CAGCTTGGCCTTAGACTGTATGCTCCCCTTCACAGAGAGTTCTCGGTCGGTGATCGCAAATTTCCACCCAATAGCGGAAAGTTCCCGCCCAATAGCGGCAAATTCGCGCCTAACCGTCAAAAACCTGAGCCGCAGATCAAGGCGTGGGAGATTCTCTGGGATCACTACATTGCCCTCCAGTTCAACAAAGATACTGGTTGGGCTGATTTTGTGAGGGAGTTCGTGGAATTGACGGCGGAAGCCGACAATCGGGAAGAAAACTCTCCTTAACGACCAAATGATGAAAAAGCCGCCCAGTAGTAGGGATGGGAGGTTCGTTTTTGAGCTTTTAGTTGGCGAGCGGCGCTTGACAGCGCCTCAGCTGCCGAGTAACCATGCAGCAGATCGACATACATAGAATCCATCATCTGTGTGCTGATGTAAGAATCAATGCGCCACTTACTCGCAACCACTTGGGGAGTTCCAGATGCTAAGAATGCACGCACGAGGCTTTTAGAGTCTGCCAGACCGTGATCGGCTGTGGCCGTCTCACAACCCGAAAGAACAGCGAGGCGCAGTCGGTTAAGGCCAGTTGATCGCAATAGGGTAGCGTCGAGGATGGCTGGGTACCAAGGGTTGGTTTCTGATGCAAGTAGCAAACCGGGCTCACGGCCTTCAGCGAGGGCATGCCCTGCGAAATGAAAGATCTCAGCTTGTGCGAGCCTGTGTTCCACAATTTTAAGCGTTGCCTCTTTTCCGGTGAGTATCAGGGGCTGGACGAACCTAGCGGCAACACGGCGTACCTCAACTTCAGCTTCTGGTAACGGTAAAGGGCTGAAACTGCCTTTGCCAGCAAGAAAAGGATTTCCAACGGCCAACAATCGTTGTCTCCGGGATATTTTCGTAACCGCACGCAGGCGGCGAGAATAAGCAATGCCTGGTGATTCAACAATAACAAAGCGATCCCCAAGGTAGCTCCCGTCCGCCGCCATCAGCGCCGGAAAGGCGACTTTGCTGAGCAAATCGTCAGGCTCAACCATCAGTCTTAGTGACGGGTCGAGCTTGGAGGCTACTGGCTGAATGAGCCACGCGTAAAGTTGTCTTGCATCTGCGTTCAAGGCTGTCAGATCCGAAGCTGGATCTGCGCACCGTCGAGCAAACCTATCGATTGTGTTCTGTAGCACGCTTGGCGGCACATCGATCCAAGCAAAGTGCAATCCGTGACTGTCGGACAGCCAAGCGGCTATACCCGATGGAAGCAATGCCCAAGTGAGGACCGCAGTGCTGGGCAGCAATTTGAGGTCGTCCTGCGGACTCGAAGATTTCGAAACAAAAAAAGAGCTTTCAGTTGCTGCAGGAAGAGGCGCGCGGTGAACTTGCGATGGGTCTTTTGCGGCACTTCGTAGTGGCGCAGCGCGACTCCACTCCAGAAAAGCTAGCGATTTGGATTCATCGTGATAGACCTTGCAGTAGAGTTCCAATAGATCCCGGTAAACTCTTGCGGTCTCGCGTTGCCAAGTTAATCGATCTGCCTCCGTCGCGAGGGAGTCGCTCCCACGTTCGCTTATTTCTATGGCCGCCAGCAGATTCCTCTCGGCTAATGTGCCGTTGCTTTTACGTAAATACAGTTCTCCGAGAGACAAGTAATAGAGCAGTGTGGGATAGGAATTCTTAACGTTTTGAACCTCATCGGCGACGTTTTGCAATCGAAAACCTGCGGCATCAAGGTTGCCGCGCCGAATCTCTAGTGATGCCCGTTGTATTTCCGTGTTTACTTCAGCAGATCGCGAAGATTGTGTGGACCTCAGCGATTTGAAGGCATTACCGGCACGTTGAAACTCGGCTTCTGCTTCAGGTATGTCATCAGCCATCTCAGCCATCTGGGCCAACCAATTGCGCGAAGCTGCTTGAAATGCGCGGTCATCGGTCAACGAAGCCATGTATACCGCTTCTCGGCCTACCACCTCGGCGAAATGCCACATTTCGGTCGCTTCACCCGAAAAACCCAGATCTGAATAGAAGTAAAAACCCAACAACGATTGATAATTACCACCCCAGAACACACGGAGTCCTGCACAAATACGCAGCCAAGCTTCAGGAGATGAAACCCACGGCGTTGCCACGCCGTCGTCGTAATATAAGGTTTGCAAATAGAGCAGCCAGTACCGCGATCTTTGCGTCAAAGCCGATGCGCGTCGTGCAAATCCTTCTGAAGCTCCCGGGTTGCCGGTCAAGTTACCACATGTTGATGTTGCTATGAGCATGCTTGCCGTTAGCCAAGGGTAGGGATTCTTGCTGACTTCTTCGAGGGCCTGCATAGCGCGAAACCAGCAAAGGTTCCCTTGCTGTGAACGATTCAGACCAACAAGGTATTCGAACTCAGATCTCAGTGCTCCCGCACTGTTTCCAGCCCGACGGAATTGCTTTTGAGCGTCGCGAGCATGCGAAATAGCCTGGTCCGCATCTCCCCTTGCATTTGCTTGGGCAGCTAAGGCTAGTTCACGCATGCTATTTGACAGGACGGAGGAAGGTCGCGCGCCAAGGAGGTTGAGAAGCCACTGGTCGTCGTGCTTTTGGCTCGCGATTTTAGCGAGAATGGATAGTGCTGCGCGGGAATACCAC
>JAYVCW010000267.1:0-11165 GCA_043749775.1 Acidobacteriaceae bacterium
TGATCTGGAAAGGCCCCGTCTATGAACTGGCACGCCATATCGAAACGATTTTTCGGGCCGGGCACCTAACCGCGAACAGTTCGACCGATGCCTTCAAACGAGCGTGCAAACACTACGTCCAGCCGGACGGCTCACCCTTCTCCGCCGAGTCACTAGGACAGAGCCTTCGCCAGAAGCGCGATGCGGAGCGGGGAGAGCAGAAGTAGTTTCAAAGAAACCAATATTGTCCCAATAGATTCCTGCCGCGACGCATGAAATCCTGATTTCACCATGCGCGTCTATCCCAAGCAGAAAGTCGATCCAGTTCTCGTGACGCCGGAAGTTGCGGCTCAGCTTCTCAGCGTCGATCCCGAAACCATTGATCGGCTGATTCAACACGGTGATCTGCCCACAAAACCCGTGGGCACGAATCTTTTGATTCCGTATCGGAGCCTGCTGATCTTCGCGGGAGTGGCACGCTGGAGATTTCAGGAGATTGTTGAATAAACAAGAAAGGACCTAAAGCCGCCCACCACGCAAGGTGAACGGCCCAGGATTGAAAACCTATGTCTGACTATAAAACCAAAGCCATCGATTGGCAAGCGAGGCCGCTGCCCGAGCCTCTTTCTTCGCAAATTGATTTGTTGCGCTCCGGTAAAGTGACTGAACTCGATTTCTCATTCACGATTCGAGCTACGGTCACCGACCGATGCGTCCTCTGCCACGACCGTGTTGCAAACTTCCGTCTTCATTCCGGGGAAGAATTTGCCGCGAAAGTTGAAACCGATGAACAAGGAATAACGTTCGCCACGCTGACTCGTCCGCACCGCTGCGCCGAAATGGAGCGGCTAGAACAATTTTTCCTCTCTCTTGATGACGACCGTGAGACGGGAAAGGACGCGGAATGATCAAAGCCGACCCAGCCGAAATTCTCTTGTGGCTAATGATCTTATTGTTGCCTGACTCCGTCGCCGAGCTCCGTTGCCTCAAAACTGAAAAAGGAACAATCAGCGGCTATTACGACGACTTCAAGAAAATGGCAGCGGAGGCCGCCGATCTGAGCGGCAAGGTCGCTGCCGTGTACTGCACTCTGAATCCGGTACTCCCAGACCTGCTAGCGCGATCGGTAAATCAGATTAAGCCTTATGCGCGAAACACTACGGCAGATGAAGACATAATCATTCTCCGCTGGTTACCGTTGGACTTTGATCCGGTGAGACCCGCCGGAATTAGTTCCTCCGAACCGGAACACGAGGCTGCCCTAGCACGTGCTCGAAAGTGCAGCACGTTTTTGTCCGACCAAGGGTGGGCAAAACCAATTCTGGCCGATTCGGGCAACGGCGGACACCTACTCTACCGCATTGAATTGCCGAACGACCAAATCAGTACTGATCTTATCGGCAAAATTTTGAAGATCTTGAACCAAAAATTCAGCGACTCGCTTGTCTTGGTCGACACCAGTGTTGGCAATGCCGGGCGAATTTGGAAAATCTACGGGACGTTGTCCGCCAAAGGCGATTCCACCCCAGACCGCCCACACCGGTTCGCGCGCCTTTTAAACGTTCCAGAAGAGATCGGATGTGTGACTCGCGAGCAATTACAGAAAGTCGCTGCGATGATTTCCGAACCTCAATCACTCACGCAGGTTAACCCGGGAGATATTGGAAAAACTCTCGATGTCGTCGCATGGCTGGAACGGCATGGCCTTGCGCTGGAGTCCCAATCTCCATGGAAAGGTGCGCAAAAGTTCATCCTAGCCCAGTGCCCACTCAATCCCGAACATGCACGCTCTGCCTACATAGTTCAATTCGCTAATGGGGCTTTGTCTGCCGGATGTCAGCACAAAAGTTGTGTCGACCTGGACTGGAGAAAACTGCGTGATATTTTCGAGCCCCGCCCCATAGCACCTCCATATTCGGATGACGCTGTCGCTCTGGAATTCACGAAAAGCCACGGCGACAATCTGAAATACGCGGCATCAATGAGTCGTTGGTTTTGCTGGACGGGAACACATTACCGAAACGATGAAATGCTTCGTGTATTTACGGAAGCACGCAATGCTTGCCGCGCAGTGGCGAATAATGCTTTTGTTGCCGACCCCAGTAAGGCTCGGCGGCTGGCAAGTTCTGCGACCGTTTCCGCCGTGGAGAAGCTTGCCCGCTTTGATCCGCGCCATGCTGTCAAAGCAGAGCAGTGGGACTCTGATCCTTGGGCACTCAACACACCGACTGGAACCGTCGATTTACGCACCGGCATCAGCCGTGAGCATAACCGCAAAGACTACATAACTAAGATCGCGCCCGTCTGCCCTGGCGGCGATTGCCCCCTATGGTTGGAATTTCTCGCACGTATTACGGGCCGCGACCGGCAGTTGGAATTGTTCCTCCAGCGTAGTGTGGGCTACTCCCTAACTGGCTCGACACGCGAACATGCCCTGTTTTTCCTCTATGGTACTGGCACGAATGGAAAGACCGTATTCATGTCCGCTGTCATGAATGTGCTCGGCCCCTACGCCAGAACCACTCCGGTCGAGATGCTCATGGCAACGCGCAACGCCAGCGAACGCCACCCCTGCGATATGGCTGCTCTCGCGGGCGCAAGGTTGGTCGCTGCGAACGAAGTTGAACGTGGCGGGCGCTGGGCTGAAAGCAAGTTGAAGGCACTGACCGGTGGCGACACGATTACCGCACGGTTCATGCATGGCAATTTCTTTGAGTATGTCCCGCAGTTCAAACTTTTTGTTGTGGGCAATCACCGCCCCAGCTTGCGGTCAGTCGACGAGGCTATTCGCCGGCGGTTCTACCTGGTGCCATTCTCCGTCACGATACCACCGTCGGAGCGTGATCCTGATCTAGTCGAGAAACTCAAGGCGGAGTATTCGGGCATTTTGGCATGGGCGATCGAGGGCTGCCTGGCGTGGCAACGCGATGGACTGAATCCACCGGCCATCGTTCGCGATGAAACCAACAATTATTTTGGCGATGAAGATGCGCTGGGTCGCTGGATTGCCGAACGCTGCATTCTGGACCCGTCTGAGACCACCTCAAGCACTGCTTTGTTCGCAAGTTGGTCGGCGTGGACGGAAAGCGTAGGCGAGTTCACTGGAAGTAAAAAAGCTTTCGCGCAGCAACTCGGGGCGCGGAATGGGATCACCAATTCCCGCACGAGTCGCGAGCGAGTGTATCGAGGGATACGCCTCCGAAACAGCACTGATGAGTTTACGCCGTCCGACCGTAGCGCCAATGACGGCGGCGAGATGGAGAATTACCAATGAGTCTGATCGCACAAAGTGAATTGTTGAAAGCATGCGAACGAATCGCAGCCAAAGAGGCGACCAGTTTCAAGTACACCGCACGAACAAAAACGCAATGGCGCGCGCGAACCGATCAGACTCTCGAATCGCCTTTACCGATAGAAACAAAGCCGGTCATTCCAGCGGTCGAGACAGAAATTGAAAGTGATGACGATGGCGTCACAGCGAAAACGAAAGTCTCTGGGAAAACGGTTTGCGACTGTGGACATTGGCGCAGCGTCCATTGCCTCGGTAATCCACGTTGGCATACGCCCGAGGGCAAACCCTTTTTTTGGTGCATCACTGAGCATTGCCTTGCTGGCGGGGCGGTCGCGTGCGAGTGCGAGGCTTTCCGAACTTCGCACAATCAGATTCCGAAAATAAAGCGCCATAAGGCTCATGACTACACGCCCTGCGCCGATCCCGCTTGTGGCCACTGGAAGATCGACCATTGCATCAAGCAAAAACCAGGGAAGGCGCAGCGAATAGAAGCCCACGAATTGGCTTACCGCATTGTTTCGCGACCTGACGGAACAGCCTACGGCTGCAAACACTTTGACCCCGAGAACTCTGCCTGTCAGTGCGATTCCACGAGCTGCTCTGCTACGGCGGATGACAAAGATTTTTGTACCTGCGAACGATTCAAAACACCGTTCGCAAAACCGAAGCCTGCGAGTCAAGCAAAGGCGCGCAAGAACAAGAGGAACGTCGAGGTGCAGTTGAAGCTTTGGAAAACACCCGCAACCGTTTGAACCGTAGATGACACCTGATATTCACAACACGATGCCGGAAGCGCTGGTGCCCCGTGATATGCTCCGCGTCGAGGCAACCCCCGGCGAGCCATCCAGGAGGGATTCGATGGCGCGACGGCGTTACCAGCGTGGCAATTTGCGGCTGCGTGGGAAGAAGAAAAAAGTATGGGTCGCAAGTTGGCGGGAGGATGTTCTCTTGCCCAATGGTTCGACCGAACGTATCCGAAAGGCGGAAGTACTTGGCACTTTTGCCGAATATAAAACCAAACGCCTTGCAGAACGGGCTCTCGAACAGCGGCTCTCCGGTGTTAACTCACTGCATTACAAACCACGTCCTACTGCTAATTTCCGCGAATTTGCGGAGAAATGGCAGCGGGATGTGCTCAGTCAACACAAGCGCTCTACGCAGGCAGCGGACAAATCACGACTGCGAAAACATCTCATTCCCGATCTAGGTGACTGGTACATGAAAGACATTAACCGAGAAGTTTTGCAAAACTTCGTCGCACGCAAGGCGATTAGCCTTTCGTCGAAATCGGTGCATAACTTAGTTGCTCTGCTCGGAGAGATGTGGACGCAGGCAAGAGCGGATGGTTATTCCGAAGTTGATCCGTTCAAAGCTTTACGCCTGCCTACACCCGAGTTGCTGAATGAGCGATGCCTAACCCTGGCTGAAATGAAAGCCGTAATCGACAATGCACCTGAGCCTTTCCGTACCTACTTCTGGATTCTGGCGGAAACTGGCATCCGATGCGGAGAAGCTTGCGGCCTTTCGGTCAGAAACCTACTGCTTGACTTGGGAGCACTCAAGGTTGATCAGAAGGTATGGCATGGCAAAATTGAGACGGTGAAATCGAAAAAAGGAAACAGAATTTGCGAAATCTCTGCGCAACTGGCGGAGCATCTTCGCGGATATCTGCAAACTTGGAAACCCAACCGGCTCGGATTGCTCTTCGCCTCGAAAAACGAAACCCCTTGGGACGCTGATCTAGTCAGAAAACGCAAACTTTATCCTCTGCTCGAAAGGTTGAAGATTGAGCGTTGCGGCTTTCATGCTTTCCGGCACGGCAACGAAACTGTGATGGATGGTGAAAGCGTTCCGATGGCGACACGGCAGAATAGATTGGGACACTCTGACGCACGAACGACGATGAAATACACACATGTCGTTTCCGAGGATGGGCGCAAAATCGCAGCTCGCTTTGGAGAACTGCTAACAGCACCGGCAACGATGATGACAGCGGGAAACTCTTAGGGTTTTGGTGTCAATTGGTGTCAAATCCGAGGATGGAAAACTGCAACTACTTGAAAAGATGGTTGCGGGGGCTGGATTTGAACCAGCGACCTTTGGGTTATGAGCCCAACGAGCTACCAGACTGCTCCACCCCGCATGAAAAGAATAACACAGTGGGCGGAGCATATTTTTGTGAACTGACGTCAGCAGCGCTTGTGAGACTGACCTTAACCCGGCCGGAAGTTTCATGGCTCGTCATCGCTTACGCAATGCTTAGCACCCGGCCTATTTGTTTGAACAAGCGAGGCGCTATTTTTGAGCGCCCATGAATCCATAATGTATCCAGGTGCACATCCACCAGGCGAAGGGTCGCGCATCGAATTCCAAAAGGTGTTTAGCGGCTCACTTTTTTGCGCTCGCATACGTCGACGATCTTGGTCGGATCAATGGCGTCTTTATCGATCTGCTCTTCGATAATTTTTCCATCTTTGCCGATCAAATAATTCACGCGACGGGGAGCTTTGTATTGGTCGACGTAGAGGCCATATTCACGGGTGACATCTCCGCCCCAGTCACTCAGTAGCGGGAAGGTGACACCGATGGAATCGGCGAAGGCTTTGTTGGCGAAGGGGCTATCCATGCTCACACCCAGAACCTGGGTGTCGGCTGCTTCCAGCTTTTTCAAATTTTGCTGGAAGGCCTTCATTTGCGCGGTTCAACCACCGGTGAACGCAAAGATATAAAAGCCGAGCACGACATTGCTTTTGCCGCGATATTGGCTGAGCGAAACTTCTTTCAGGTCGGTGCCATCAAAATATTTCAATTTAAAATCGGGTGCGGTATCGCCTACTTTTAATTTCATGGGTTGCGGCTCCGGTTTTTTGTTCTCCGCCTGCAGTTGCGGAGAAACCACTACAGCGATCGACAAATACGCCAAAAACAGAATGCTCGCCGAGAGGCTGCTTCGTTTCACCAGCTTCATGAGATTTCCTCCGCAAAAGCTCTCTAAGCCTACCTTGGGACCGCTTGATCGGTCAAAGGTACCATCTCTGAAGTAATGACTACCTGCATTCCAGGCTGCGTTTATGCGCTTTGGGAGGCTGGCCTGTGCGTACAATATTGACAAGCACAGCGGCCCACGATCGAGGCGGATGAGCATTCGAACGCTAAACGATATTCTGCTGAGCGTCAGGCAGAGCGGTCGCAGCCGCGTCATGATGCAAAAAGACGGATCCGGCTGGAAAGCAATCTCCGCAGCCGAACTGTATCGGCGGGTCCTCGCCGTATCGCGGGCTTTCGCGGCCTGGGGAATTCGAAAAGGCGACCGGGTTGCAATCCTCAGCGAGAATCGTCCGGAGTGGACCATCACCGACTTTGCAGCGCTGGCCTTGGGCGCCGTCACAGTCCCCATTTACTCGACGCAGACCGCCGACCAGACGGCATTCGTTCTCAATGACTCAGGCGCGCGAATTATTGCTGTCTCCACCAAGAGCCAGTTAGAGAAAGTGCTAAGTGTTAAAAAAGTTACTCCGCTCGAACGGGTTCTTGTTATGGACACGGTCGACGGCAGCGACGCGGTCCTGATGCAAACGCTGCTGCGTGACGACCCGAAAGAGTTTCTCGCCGAATTCGAATCGCAATCGCGGTCTGTAATTCCAGACGATTTGGCAACCATCATCTATACCTCGGGTACAACCGGTGCGGCTAAAGGAGTGATGCTCACACACGGCAATATGGCGTCCAATATTGCCTGCTCGATGGAGGCATTTGGTTTCGGCAACAAGGAAGAACTCAGCGTATCTTTTTTGCCGTTGTCGCACGTCACCGCTCGTCACGTTGACTTCGCGCTTCTCTATCGAGGCGTGGTGCTGGCGTATTGCCCAGACATTTCGCAATTAGCAGTCGCGCTCTCTGAAGTTCGGCCGAACCTCTTCATTGCAGTGCCGCGGGTGTACGAAAAAATTCGACAGCAGGTGATTCTGAAAACTGCCGGCTTTCCGAAAGCCGAGATTTATGGTTGGGCGCTCGCCGTGGGACGGGCACATCGCGACGAAGTATTGGCTGGCAAGAAGCCGACATCCGCTTCGTGGAGACTGGCCGACCGTCTCGTCTTTTCAAAAGTGCGCGCCGGTATGGGCGGAAATGCGGAGGAATTTATCTCTGGCGGCGCGCCACTTGGCCGCGAACTCGCGGAGTGGTTTGCCGATATTGGAATCCCGATTCACGAGGGTTACGGCTTGACGGAAACCTCGCCCGTAATCGCGGTCAACACTCCCAAAGATCACAAAATTGGAACTGTCGGCAAACCACTCCCAAACGTCGAGGTGAAGATAGCCGACGATGGAGAAGTGCTGGCGCGTGGTCCATCAATATTTTTTGGATACTGGAATCGTCTCGAGGAAACACGAGCGGCGTTCGAAGATGGATGGTTCAAGACCGGGGACATCGGTAATCTCGACAGCGACGGATTTCTCTCGATCACCGATCGCAAAAAGGATTTGATAAAAACGTCCGGCGGGAAATTTATTGCTCCGCAGCCCATCGAGAATTCCCTGAAACTAAATCCGCTGATCGGGACCGCAGTCGTTATCGGGGATCGAAGGAAATTTCCAGCGGTGTTGATCGCGCCCCACTTCGCGGTACTGGAAGATTGGGCGCGCGCCAATCAGGTCGATTGTTCTTCTCGTAAGCTTTTGGTCGCGGATGCGAAAGTACAAGCTCTTTACAATGGAATCATTGAGGAACTGAACGGCAAGTTGGCGCGCTTCGAAAAACTGAAGCGCGTTTTGCTTCTTCCCGAAGAGTTTTCAGCAGCTGACGGCACTCTCACTCACACTTTTAAAGTACGCCGGCGCGGAATCGAAGATCGTTATCGAACTCTGATCGACGAGATGTATGCGAAAGCTGAAAACGAGGCCAGGCCGCACGAGTCTTCACTTCAGCATTAGTCGACCGAAGCGCTAGCCCAGCAGCAAATTTCCCGGTCGGCTTCTCGCTCTCTACGATGGCCGATGCTGGAGCGAGACTCCAATCTGGCTCCCGGATCCCCGATGGACTCCTGTCTCGCCTTAAAATACTCGCCATACAATACTCGCCGTACAATAATAGAGTCATGACAGATTCGCTATTCATCGCTGGCAAGGAATTTCGGTCTCGCCTCATTGTCGGGACGGGGAAATACAAGTCATTTCAAGAAACCGCGCGCGCTCTTGAAGCGAGCGGTGCGGAGATGGTCACGGTGGCAGTGCGGCGCGTGAATCTTGATCGCAGTAAAGAGTCGCTGCTTGACTACATTGACCCTAAAAAATATTTCCTTCTCCCCAACACAGCCGGATGTTATACGGCCGACGACACGATCCGTACGGCGCGCCTGGCTCGCGAGGTAGGGCTTTCGGACTGGGTCAAGCTGGAAGTAATCGGTGATCAGGCAACGCTCTATCCAGACGTACAAGCAACGCTCGAAGCTACCGCCGTGCTGGCGAAAGAAGGATTCACAGTGCTTGCTTACACCTCCGACGATATTGTCATTGCGAAGCGCTTGGTCGACGCGGGGGCGGCGGCGGTTATGCCGCTGGGGGCGCCAATCGGAAGTGGCCTCGGCATTCAGAACACCGCGAACCTGCGTATATTGCGTGAGTTGATTACGGGCGTTCCGCTCATCGTGGACGCAGGAGTCGGTACCGCATCCGACGCCGCCATCGCCATGGAGCTTGGTTACGACGCAGTTTTAATGAATACGGGAATCGCCGGAGCGCAAGAACCGGTGCTCATGGCGGAGGCGATGAAGCATGCCGTTCTGGCTGGCCGTCAGGCGCACCTCGCGGGGCGCATGCCAAGAAAGCTCTACGCTACGGCCAGTTCCCCCCTGGAAGGGGTCGTCCGATAGAAATCGATGGTCGAAAAAAAAAGGCAGCCCATAAAGACAGGCCGCCCCTTTGTTAACTCAAGCCCCTTGTTACTTCGCCATCGCAACAGTGTCGACGTGCATCTTGTCGCCGTCCATTTTTCCGGTCACGGCAACGTGATGCCCGTAATGATCTTTGAGCGAATCGGGATTGTCGACCATGACAACCTTCTGATCGGTGTCAGTTACGATGACCGCAGTGGCGCCAGCCTTAATGCACTTCTTCGTGCAGGCTGCTCCGTCAGCGCTGGCATCTTTAGCACCGCACTTTGAGTTGCTAACTACGCCCTTTACGGTTTCAGAATCAGCCGCAAATGACGCCGAAGCAATGGACACTACCATTGCGCCGGCAACTAACAACAAGAATAGTTTTCTCATGGATCCTCCTGGCAATCTTACACAACATTATGCAGCGTGAACTCTAACACAAACCACCTATTTAAACCGCAGAGTCATATGTAACAAATTTGTCGCTTGCCGATCGGTTTCAGGGTAGGGGCGGTCGGCGGTCTCGATCAACAGATCTTACTGAAGGTGTTACCGACCGTTTTTTGCGCGCCCAACTGGAGGCTTGGCAGGAGGATCGGGAGAGACGTAAACGATTTCTCCGCGCCGGGTGTAATGCAATTGTTCTCGCGCTTCTTTCTCGATAGCGGCCGGATCGGATTTGAGCGAGTTGATCTGATTTTGGTGGCGCGTATTCTCTTTTTGCAGACGATCCACTTCGGTTTGCAGGACTTGCATCTCGTTGTTTTTCTGGCGATATGCGACCATGCCGTTGGCGCCAAACATGGCATGCATAACGATCGCGACGATGACCAATGCCGCAGCAACCGTTCCGACGCGGCGCCATTCCGTCGCCAGCCAGGACCACACAGGACGAGTGCGCTCGACGAGACGCGCCGCGGCGGCCTCCGCCCTTGGGCCGTGATCTCTTGCCTGCTCGCGGGCGCAGTCGATTGCCGCTCGCAGCCCCGCTTGCGGCCCGGGAAAGATGCTGACTCTTGAAGTCGGCCCTAATCGAAGATCCATGCTAAATACTTCCTGCCGATGCCTGACTGAAACGCGTTTTAATCGAATATCCAAGCCTTTGCTGCCGTACTCAACTTCCGCAGTTCGCGCTCGCTGCGCGCCTCGCTGTAGACGCGGACTACTGGTTCGGTCCCGGAAAGGCGATAGCAAACCCATGATCCGTCGTCGAACAATAGCTTGAGGCCGTCGGTTCTCACTGCGGAAGCAACTTTGGAGCCATTGAACTCAGTGGGATCACGACGTAACTTCTCAGTAAACTTCGCTTTTACTTCCGGCGTCAAGCGGAAGTTCTCACGGGTGGGGTAGAAGGAACCAACATTAGCAAATAAAGCTTGAATTTGTTTACCTAGCGACTGTCCTCGGCGCGCCACCATCTCGCAGCAGAGTAGCCCGGCGAGCACTCCATCTTTTTCGGGAACATGCTGGCGTATGGAAAGACCGGCACTTTCTTCTCCCCCGATGAGAATTTTGTCCTGCTTAATCAGTTCGCCAATGTACTTAAATCCAACCGGAGTTTCGTGCACTTCGATTTTATGCTTCGCGGCGAGAGCGTTGACAAGGTTGGTCGTGGCCACGGACTTGCCAACGCCATTTTTCCAGCCACGCGTCTCGACCAGATAATCAAAGAGCAATGCGATGACGTAGTTCGGCTGAATAAACGTTCCGTCCTCGTCAACGATTCCAAAGCGGTCGGCGTCACCGTCGGTCGCAATGCCAATACCGGCTCCCATTTCACGCATCTTGTGGCGAAGGTCCTCAAGCAATTCATCGTCTGGTTCGGGAGCGTGACCGCCGAAAAGTACGTCGCGATAATCGTGAACCGCTACCACCGTGATGCCGGCATCGCGCAGCAATCCGTCCGAATATCCCCGCGCGGCCCCCCACATGGGATCGAATGCGATCTTGATGCCTGACTTCTTGATGACTTCCAGATCGACAATTTCACGCAGCCGGACCAGATACGTTTTGCGT
>JAYVCW010000268.1:0-11317 GCA_043749775.1 Acidobacteriaceae bacterium
GCTACAGCCAAGGGTCGGAGAAGGCATCTATGGCGGTCCGGATTTTACTGGTTGATGATCATCCGGTTGTCAGGCAGGGGCTCAGAACACTTCTCGAAGGCAGAACGGAATGGGAAGTGGCAGGCGAAGCCTCCGATGGCTTAGAGGCAGTAGAAAAAGTCAACGCTTTGCAACCCGATGTCGTCGTGCTCGATATCACAATGCCGCGCATGAATGGCATTGAGGCCTGCCGGGCTATCAAGCAGAAAAAGCCGGGGGTCGAAGTCTTATTCGTCACGCAACATGATTCTCCGCAAATGATGAGGGAGGCCTTGGCGGCGGGAGCGAGAGGCTACGTCGTGAAGTCAAATCTGGCGAGGGATCTGCTGGAAGCAATCGAAGAAGTGAGTCAGCACCGTGTTTTTACGGCCCTGGCGCACAATCCAAACACGGCGAATTAAACGCCGGGATGTCATTTACCAGTTGAAACTGTGGCGGGAGACAATTATGAAGCTGCGTATTCTGTTAGCCGACGATCATGAAATTGTACGTAAAGGATTATGCGCCCTTCTTCAGAAACGAGAAGGGTGGGAGATCTGCGGCGAAGCCTCCGATGGGCGAGAGGCGATCGAGATGGCCAAGCAGCTCAAGCCTGACGTCGTCATCGTTGATATAGGAATGCCGTTTCTCAATGGCCTTGATACCACACGGCAACTGATCGAGCTCGACCCTTCGTTTAAAGTTATAGTTCTTACTATTACCGATTCTGATCAAGTGATTCGCGAAGCGCTCGACGCCGGAGCACGCGGTTTTGTTCTGAAGTCGGACGCCGCCCGCGATCTTGTTTCAGCGGTCGAAGCGATTCAGAGCAAGCGCATGTTCTTCACTCCGCGCGTAAACGATCTTGTTCTGCAGGGCTTCCTGGATAAAGGACACGCAGTCTCGCGTAACGTCGCCCCCAACCTCCCGATTCTTACCGCGCGCGAGCGCGAGGTGACCCAATTGCTGGCTGAAGGTAAGAGCTCGAAAGAAGTTGCTACTCTGCTCAACCTGAGCACGAAGACTGTAGAAACTCATCGCAGCAACATCATGCGAAAGTTGAGCTTGCATTCCATTCGCGACCTGGTTGTCTATGCCATCAAGAACAACATCATTCAGATTCAGATGCCGTTACAACCTAGCACGCAAACTCCTAATGGAGCGCCTCAGACAACTCTCGTGTAGCGGCTCGCCGCGTGGCGTTTTACCATTTTAGCGATTAAGTCAGCCGGGTGATGTCGACGATCAGTGGGGCTGAGCTTGGCCGGCATAAGCAAACCCGCTCCGTGTCTCCACATTCAGCTTGGCATAGCCCGGAGCATGAGCCTCTACTTTTATCGACCCGCTCTGTGGCTTGGCACTCTGGTTCTTCGGACGGTAGGCGATAAGGTATTGCGTGCGGATGTCATGCGCCACCTGGCTGGTGATATCCGAAACCTGATCGAGGCTCGACGGGAAATAAGCCACGCCTCCCGTATCTTCGGCCAAACGCTGCAAGGCATCTTTTCCACTACGCCTCATACCACTTCCCAAAAGCCCGATTGCGTAGATGGTTGGCCCGTTTTTGAGTTGCAGTTTCGAAAGGGCCTCTTCTAGTGTCTCCTGGCTCATGTTGTCTTCACCGTCGGTGATTACAAGCAGAACCTTTTTATCGAGACGCGGGTTGTTTCGCAGATGTAATGAAGATGCGACAATCGCGTCGTAAAGCGCGGTGCTTCCTGACGACGACACCTGATGCAATGCGGTCTCGAGAAGCCTGACATCGGAGGTGTAATCCTGATCGAGGTAATAAGTTTGACTAAAATTCACCACGAAGATTTCGTCCGCCGGGTTGCTCGCCCGTATCAGACTTAAAACCGCGCGATTGACCTCGTCCCGCTTATCGCGCATTGATCCAGAATTATCGACGACAATACCCATGGCCACTGGAACGTCCTGCCGTCGGAACGATGTGATCGGCTGGGGCGAGCCATTTTCAAGAATGGTAAAAACGTTCTTGTCCAGATTCGGCACCGGATTTCGTTGCCCGTCCGTGACCGTAGCATGCAACATCACTTCCTGCACTTCCTTTTTAAAAACGAACATGGAGCTCTGGTCGTCAGGCGTCGTCGAATCTGGACCCGCCTGGTCGGCCGGAATCGGAGCCTGGGAATCGTCTCCTGCTGGTGCCGATTGCTGGCCCGGTGCCGGAGCCGATTGTTGGCCCGGTGCGGGAGCCGATTGGCCGGATGGGGGCGGCGGCGCCTGAGATGGAGCAATAGCAGCCGCTGGAGACCCTTGCGCCGCCAAACTCAGCGGCAACGCGAGCGACAGCGTTAACGCAGCCACCCATGACCGTCCGGGCCATGAGCGTCCGGGCCGTGAGCGTCCGGGCCGTGAGCGTCCGGACGATGCCAGCCAGCCAAATTTCAAAATCTCAGAACGCATAGCAATTTCATTCCTTTAAACTACATCTAACAGCGCCACTATATTTTAGATGCCGTAAGCCTTCACCGACATGGCGAGCCGCTCTTCAATCCTACAGAACGGTAACTAGTCATTCAATGAAGTTCGGACACTGAAGTTCGAACAATGAAGACACAACGGTCCCAGCCGAAACCGAGACCTTTGTCAGTCCAAAAGAATATTGAAAAGCAACTAGGACGCGCGGCGTTCACGATCGCGGTTCTGGTCGTCTTCCTCGTTCCCAAACTGTCCACCTTTTTTTTCCTGCCCTGATCGTCCCTGGCCAGGTTGGTTCACCTGTTCGGATTCACTACGCTGGTTTCCGCGGCCGCCTTGCTGACCTGTTTGCCCAGATTGCTCACCGAACTGTTGATTTTTCTTGTCCATATCGTTTGCCATAGAAAAATCCTCCGTGACAAGGCATGTTAGCCATGCCTCGAAGTGTATTGAATCACTACTTGTTAGTTGCCAGCCAGGTTTTTGAGGTTGGCATTAGGCGAGCAGCGATTCGGATCGACGGCCTTCAAAACAGAGAGGCCTCTCGCACGCGAAATCTTGTTCCGTGTGCGAGAGGCCGACTGCTCTGGATTGACGATCGAGTCGCCTACCTACATCACTACAACAATCGCGACTGAAACCCCAGGGTGAGCTAAGTCATATAGGAAATACTGTCCATCGACATAATCAACGTAAACCTGGTCGCTATAAGACCAGTCAGCGGGCCAAGCGTCGATGATATTGAAGGTATAGCCGCCATATTGAAATTGCGGCTGCCCGCCTGAGGCCGGGCGGTTGACTACGAACGTGTGTTGACGTCCGAATGAGGAGCGGAATTTTTCATCAGGAATGTGGCCGCCGCCGCGATTTCCGCCCGCTTGCGCGCGTTGAGCGTGATCTTGACGTGAATCATTCATCTGCGCGTTGTGTTCGGTCCGCTCTGTTTGCTTTTGGTCTTGCCGGGCGTCCTGGTGAGACCGATCTTCGCCACGCACATTCTTATCTTCGGACTGTTCCGGCATCTTGCCCGTTTGCTCGCGATTTTCCTGCGGCTTTGCCATGTCACTCTGCCGATTGGGAGCAGGAGCAGATTTGTCTTTTTGAGTCTCTGCCGGACGCGATTCGCTCGGCTTTTCTTCCTGCGCATACATCAATGCGCTGGTCCCGAGGAACAAGGACAGCGTCGAAACGCCTATCAGTTTAGTTATTCTCATTAGGGTCATCTCCTTGTTTTCTACCTGTAAGCATAAAGCCCACAACCTCAAACTCGGGGGAATGCGCTACACGCTTCTACGTCCTCGTCCTAGGTGAGTAATCAGTGAGACCACGAACAACACCAGGAAAATTACAAAAATAAGTTTGGCAATCCCGGCTGCCGCTACGGCGACTCCACCGAAACCGAAGACTGCTGCCACAATCGCTACCAACAGAAACATCAGCGCCCAGTGAAGCATTTAACGCCTCCATGATGGTTGAATGTGTTTATTTGAAAAACACCCCTGGAACCAGAAGCCATAGTAGGGGACGCCGCCCGTTTGCTGTATCCATTCGAGACTGTATTGAGAAAAACAAAGTTTCCTATATCAACGAAGATTGAACAACACGGGCTACAAGGAATTCTGTATATACAGGTGAAGGCGGCAGACATAAGGCGTTAGACATAGGACGTTACACATGGAAAGAGTTAGGGAAGAATAGTCGCGTTTCTGCCGCGTTCGCAAAGTATGCGCAAAGCATCTGTTCGGCACGCAGAGTTTTGCCGGGCGTGCCCGAAGCGGCAGCATTGTAACGAAGGCTACTCGGTTGGCGCCTCGGCCTTTACAACTGACGGCTTGCCGTGCGCCGGCCGGCTGACTTTCTGTTTTATGCCGGGTCTGGGACGCTCAGGGAAACTGCCCAGTTCCACCTTCTTCCCGGTCCGAGCCGATTCGTAAATTGCGGTCACAACCCGCACGTCGGCGAGCCCCTCCCATCCTGAAGGTTCGGGATCTCGGTTGTGCTGCACGCAATCGGAAAAATACGAGATCTGCGCGGCAAACTGATCTGTCCTACGAAAAATTTTGCTGCGCGTCTTTTCTCCGATTGTGATCTTTTGCTTCAGCGGAAATCCGAAGTTGTAGGCAGGCTCAGCCGTCAGTGTCCCTTTGGTTCCAACGATCGAGTAGCGGCTGACGTCGGTCGCTCCAAAGCTACAAGTGATGTTGGCTAGCCTCTCGCGCGGAAAACGCATGATCGCGGAAGTCATCTCGTCGACTTTGTTAAAGCGCTTGTCGCTGCCACTAGCGCTAAAAGCGGAGACAGATGTTGGTTCCGCACGAAACAGGTAACGCGCCGCGTTGATGCAATATACCCCCAAGTCGAAGACGGGGCCGCCGCCTCGCGCGATCGACTCGGTCAGCCGGACGTTACCCGCTGCTGCTTGCTCGGAGAAGGTACCTTCGAAAAATCGAAGCTCGCCCAATTTCCCGCTTTGCGCCAGTTGGATTGCCTCAAGATTCGACTCTTCAAAATGCAACCGGTAAGCGATCATCAGTTTGACGCTATTCTTGTCGGCCGCCTGGATCATCTCCTCGCATTCCTTCTCATTGTCGGCCATCGGTTTTTCGCAAATCACGTGCACTCCCGCAGCGGCCGCTCGCACCGTGTATTCATGATGGAGATGATTGGGAAGAACAATGTAAACCGCATCAACCGCTTCAAGGGCGCGGTCATAGTCGTCGTAGCTATAGGTGTGCTCGAGCTGATATTTCTTGCCAAGCTTCTTCAACTTCGTTTCATCACCTGAGACGATCGCGGTGAGCTCGGCATTGCGCGTATTGGCGAAAGCTGGAAGCACTGCGACTTGTGCGAGATGACCCAGCCCCACAACCGCGAATCGAATTTTTCTGTTGTTCGCCAAGGAAGACTTCGATCTCGCAGACTTCGATTTCGCGGATTTGCGTTTCATGACAAGTTTGCCCCTGCGGATGTGATGATCTGGTGGGTAACTGCAGTCCAGAGCGGGCATGCCGCCCGCCCTCTCGATGTGATTCTACTTTAGAAGTGACTCAACTCACCTTGCTGAAACTTCCCCACATGTTCACTACTCATGATGTCTTTTTCTTCGGAACCTTGGCGCCCTTCTTACGCGCTTCGGAGAGGCCGATGGCGATCGCCTGCTTACGGCTCTTCACTGTGCCACCCTTTCCTCCCTTGCCTGACTTCAGCGTTCCCGCTTTCTCGCGATGCATTGCACTCTTCACCGACTTGCCTGCGGCTTCGCCGTATTTGCGGTTCGATGATTTCTTCTTAGCAGCCATAATCTATCCTCCAACCCCTTAGAGCGCAAACTTCAATGGGGGGTTGTGCCGTGGATGTTTGTGTCGCGAGGCCCTGACAGAAGACGGCGTCCAGCACACCCACGAGTAGGCAGCAGTCAGATCCGACTTTGCGTGACTGCAGTAACAGAAACTAACGCCGCAGAATATATGTCGAATTGCGATAGGAATGTAAGGGATGAGTGCCAGGACAAAACTATTTCAAGGAAAGCATCATGTCGCCATTCTTAGCGAATGTAACGTGCAGAGCGTTTTCGCGTGCGTTGGCGAGTTCACCTTCGATGCTAGCGGAGCCGTCATATGCGGCGGATCCAGTTCCAGCATTAGCGGTGATTTGCACGCGGAGATGGTGGTGCCCAGACGAAATCTGCGTCGCATGGAATTCATGGCTTGCGACGTGATGGAATACTCCTAGAGTTTTCTTGTCGTTCCCGAACAACATGTGAGTATAGGTCATCTGGCCGTCGACCCAGAGAGTGAGATAAGCTGACGGGAATCGATGTTCTACTTCAATTCCCAGCGTCGTGAGAGAAACAGCCGGCGCGGGACCCGGCAAAGACACAGCCAATGTGGCCGGCGAAGTAACTGAGATGTTTGACGTCGGTTGATTTTCATCAGTCTTGGCGTTTCGCGCCGTCTTGACGGGCGTGAGAGAAACAGTTTTTATGGGAACGACACGCGCTGGTGAAGCGCCCGGCCGGCTCTTATCAAGCGGCGGGAGCATCGGCACGGAAGACGAGCGAGCCGCTACGGGCGGAGTTGTATCCAGCCATAAGACGGGCTCTGCTTGCGGCAAGGATGCCACCGGACTCGTTGGCGTCAGGCGACGATTTAAAGCGATCGATCCTAACCCCAGAACTAACATGCCCGCCGTGACCCACGCGCCGATCAACATTTTCTGAATGACAGCCTTCTTCAAGTCCGATGATGCATTTAGCCTGAGCTGCTGCGATTGCGTCTTCGTGGCTTGATAGGTAAGCGTCTTGTGGTTCAGGGAACTCGGACGAACTTTAGCCTTTGCGATCTGTTCCGCGATGGCCGCGTCGGAAGATTCGGCCTGCTGCGTCTTGCTCCAGGGCTCTTTACCTTGCTGTAGGGATTGGATGTCGAGCACTAACTCCATGCCTCGCTGGTAGCGGTCGCGCGCGTCTTTGGCCATCGCCCTGGTAATGATGTAATCGAGGCCGGGAGGAAGTTCGGTATCGAGCAGAGTGGCGGGAATCGGATCGCGATTTACAACCTTGTAAGAAATGGTGACGGCGCTATTGCCTTGGAACGGCCGGTGCCCGGTCAGACACGTATAAAGCATCACGCCAAGCGAAAATAAATCGGAGCGCCCATCCACGGCCTCGCCATTGACCTGTTCAGGCGACATGTAGGCGGGGGTGCCCCAGGCACGCCCAGCAGATGTTTGATTTGCCAGATTGAGTTTCGCTACACCGAAGTCGGCGATTTTTGCGTGGCCATCTTCAGTGAGCAAGATGTTGGCTGGCTTCAGATCACGGTGCACCACGTTCATGCAATGCGCCGCGTCCAATGCCTCCGCGATTTCCATCGTCAACCGCAACGCAGTCTCGACTGCAAACTTGCGCTCTTTGCGCGCGAGCCTGCGCTCGAGCGATTCCCCACCTACGTACTCCATGACGATGTACGGGGCGCGCGTTTCCGGTTCTTCTCCAACGTCGAATACGGTGACAATTCCGGGGTGTGATAGACGTCCCGCGGCTTCAGCTTCGCGAAAAAAGCGTTCGCGGTAGTCCAGTTCATCCTCTGGGGACTGACCGATAAGCGAAATGGTTTTTACTGCGACCACGCGATTGATCCGTGGATCGCGGGCCTTGTAGACGACGCCCATTGCGCCGCGCCCGAGTTCGCTGAGGATCTCGTATCGCCCGAACCGCTGTCTGCGATCGTCCATAAGAATCTGACCGTCCGCGCGGACGACACCCACACGGGAGACTGGCGCTTGCCGGTCAGCTATATTGTGCTATTCAAAGGGCTAACGACCAAGTTACCGTCGTTTGTTCGCTGCAGAACGGCCAAGCGGCGCAGATGGGCATTCCCGCCGGGTTTTACGCCTCTTTCGCCCGCTCTCGACCGATACCCTGTCGGCGATGCGTTCCCTACGGCATCCCACGGATGGGCTCTGCGGACCACCTCATCGATACTTGGAATTGGAGCGGTTCCTCAAGCTGCATGAAATGTGGCGTGAGCAAAACGCCAAACGATTGTGTTTAAAAATTAGCAGGAGGCTTCATAAAAATGTCCGCAAAAACGTTAATAGTTCTCTCAGTAGTTCTAGCGTGTGCCTCGTTCATGTCGGCGCAAGCTGCCGCGGGTGCGGGGACAGGTCAGACCGCTTCGCCATCCGGTAGCACCGCGACCCCGCAGGGCAGCACCGCAACGCCGCAAGGCAGCACGGCGACCCCTCCTGGAAGCATGACCAACCAGAGCGTCCCAGGCTCAACGCCCCCAAAGACACCGACGTCGGGCACTACTTCGCAGCCCTCGACCACGAATCCGAACGGCATGGGAACAACGCAAAGTGGACCTTGCGTTACAAGCTCCGGGACCACGACGTCCGGAACCACGACGTCCGGAACCACGGCGTCCGGGACGACGACCGGAATGAATTCCGGAACGACAGGTACCTCAGGCACGACTGGAAGAGCAGGAAGCAACAGCACGTCGCAGACGAGCCCCGGAACTCCGTCGCCTTCTACTTCTACCGGAACCGGAGCAACCACCGGAACCTCTTCAGGCGCAGCATCCGCAACCACAGGAACATCGGCTTCGGCTGGCGGCTCACAGCCCTGCCCCGCCGGTACGACCCCGCCGCCATCTAGATAGGTTTTGGGTGGACGAATGAGAAAGACAAAAATAAAGGGGTAGAGCCGTAGCTCTACCCCTTCAAAAGACCCGACAACAGTTGGGTCTTCTTTTTCGCTAGTGGTACGAAACGGTGAGTTGATCGAGGTAAATCGTGTAAGGCGTCTGCGTGTCGTCGCCGTCCATCTGGTAGTTAATCGTCATGCCGTACCAACCTGAAGTTGGCTTAGGGCTGTAATAGCGATTCAAGTTCGCGGTTTGCCCGTTGAGCGTAATGCTCTGGTAGAGCAGGTGATTATCGGAAGTTCGCTGCATATGGATGGTGAGGTGATTCCATGCGTTGTTGTTGGGATAGCATTTAACTCCGGTCGGAACCCAACGCTGATTGATGTTGTCCCAGACATCCCACTCATGGCCGCCCGCGATTCTGCACTCGTGGCCCCAGATGAAGCCCATGCCGTTGAAGAACTGGTTGAGATCGAACTCAAGAGCCTGCGACGCACCCAGGTTGCTTCCAAAAAAGTAGACGTCATAAGTGAAATCATGAAGCGTCGGAACAATCGTGTGGTAGTGATCGAGCATGTTTTGCGAGGAGCCGTCGCCGATCAGATGATTGTTGAACAGCACGTCCCAGTAAGGTCCGCTGCCCCAGATGTTGTATTTCGCGGCATGGCCTGACAGGGACGGCGAATTGATGCCTTCCTGCCAGGACCACCCAACCTTCGAGCACGGAGAGCAGTCGACGAAGTTCGGCGGGCCCTGTCCTGCAGCGGCCCATCCGCCGCTGTTCTGCACATTGGTGAAGGAGTTGCCACCGCCTCCCCCATTGTTGGTGACATTGATGCTCACTCCTGCGGTCGAAGCGCCGCCGCAACGATCCCAGGCCACGATCACTACGTTGTATTTTCCGCTATTCAGCTGAAGAGAGTGGTTGAGGTTCGAACCGCCGCCGATGAAGCTCAGCTGATAGGGCGCCGGATATATTCCCATGGAGCCAATGCCGCCACCGCAGGAAGTGTTGGAATTCGCGATAAAGTTCACTGGCCCGTTAATAGTAGCTCCGTTCGCCGGCGAAGTAATCCAGACGCCCCCGAAAGAACTGGCGCACAAAAAAATCAAAAATAAAGACAGAAATAAAGGCTTACGCATACGGGTTCTCCAATTAAGTTTTAGCTTTCGAACCGAAGTCCGGATTAACTCTCTCTCTGAGCGCCGTGGCGTGGACGCGTCGAAGAGGTCAGAAGAAGCGGCGTGCTCCGAGTGCTAAACGATCAATCTGTCAACAACTTGCGGTTCCGGGGAGACACAGGAAATGCAAGTTTTAAATGTTGCAGTGTTTGATCTGAATTGAGAGGAGGATACCAGAAGGACTGTAGACGGCAACCTAAAAACCCTTTAGAAAAAACTCGTAAGTGCATCGTCGCAAAACTCTGCAACATCGCCAAAAGCTGGGCGGGACCAGAAGGCATGGTTAAGTGGGATAGTATGCTGCCTTACGGAAGCGCATGCGGTCCGGTTATCGTCCCGGTCTTCAAAGCCGCCAGAAGCCGCGTCCAGCTTTGGTTATCATGGTCTTAGATCGGGGGAAGTTGCCATTTTTGGTGCTTTTCGGGCATATTCGGCGAACTTGTTGCAGTAGATTTTGCAGTAAAATTGTGCTGCAAATAACCCGCGCGGTGATTAGTAACTCCACTTAGTAACTAAACCTCGGTGCCATTGTGTCGTTTCCCTATTCGACATAATCTGGCAATGAACCTAACTGGTGGGCTAACAGTCGGAGAGCGCAATGAATGGTTCTCTAGTCGGCCAGATTAAGGGAATCGATTAAGCTGGTATGCTGCCACGGTACCAGTAGTTGCTGTGTTCCGGCTTAGCCGGAAATGCGGTCGCGGGGCGCGAGCGATCGTATAATGTCAGAACCGACCGCAAAGGTCCGGCCCCGCTATAGTAAGGCGGGTGGCAGCTCGGTGCACGCCGAGTCACAGCAGATTCCTCCTAGGACACCTAGGAGGACGTGTGTCAACCCAACAGCCATTAGTTCTGTACTTACCCCAAGCAGCTGAACTGCTCAACATGCCGCCTATGCGACTGTATGAGCTCACACGCCGTCGCGCATCCGCGCGCATGGCTCATCCCATTCCGTTTTTTCGTATCGGTCGACGTGTAGCTTTCACGCGCCCGGCTCTTGAGGCTTGGATCCTGAAGCTACAGGGAGGCGGCCATGTCTAACCTCCGGGAAAGCGTAGTTGCTATTGTGCGGGGCGGGATGATGCGAGCTCTTTCCTCACCGATCGAGAAAGTAACTCCACCTTATTCCGAACTGATTGGACGGTACAAAAAATTAGTTCAGCCCCTCGCTTGCATGGAACGGGCTCGCCACCGGCAAGGGCACGGAGCGGCGCGGAACAAACAAGGGCGCTTTATGGACAGGCAAGGCTACGTCAACCGTGGGCAGCGGAATGAGAGCGACTGGCAGGAGACCGCACCGCATAACAGGGTGATCTATCCGGCCTCAAGGTTCAAGAAAGAAGAATCGGTGATGCGGGAGATTCGGTGTAAAGCCTGTGATGGGCTGTTTGAAGCAAAGCGGAAAGACGCAGCTTACTGTGGTGCTGCCTGCCGTAAATGGGCAGACCGAAATCGCAGGTAGAACAAAACGCAGCAAACGGCTGTCACAGATAAATGAAGCTTTTCCAATAAAGAGAGAGGAG
>JAYVCW010000269.1:0-4204 GCA_043749775.1 Acidobacteriaceae bacterium
GGGGTATCGCGCTTGATCGCCTGAATGTCGATGCCCGAGGTCTTGGCCTTCGTCTCAATCTGAGATTCGGCCGATTTCTGCATGTACGGGACAGCTTCCGAGTTGATCTTCTGGTTCCTGATCTGCTGTTTTTCTTCGGTAAGTTTTTGCCGTTCGGTTTCGAGTTTTTGCGCTTCGGCGTCCACCCGTTTTTCGGGAATCTTCGAGGCGGTATTCTTGATGCCGTTGTACCACTTGGCTAGCTGCTGGGCCGCTTGCTGTGCGCCGGGATTGTCTTTCAGCCCTGAGAGAAGCGACCATATTTCTCCGACCGGGGAGTACTGATCCAAGGTGTTTAAAAGCACCTTGCTCATGATGTGGTTATATTGCTCGGGGTGATGCTCGGCAGTGAAGTCGAGTGCGAGTCCGACTGCCTTGATGCTGGCATCGGAGTTTTCGGCAAAGCTCGTTTCCACCCACTTCTGTTGATCTTTGGCAAAGAGTTCGGAGTTGGACTTGAGTCCGGTAATTTCGTTTTGCAGTTCGGCTACCGCTTCTAGTCCGCCTACTTCTGCGACTTGCCTTTTGAGCGCGAGCGCTTCGCGGACGCCGCCGGGGAACTCTTTTTTGAGCGAGGCTTGGGAGAAGAACATCTCTCGGAGGCTTTTGTCCGTTTTGAAGAGTTCGGCGTACTTGTGGGGGATTTTTCGTCCGTCGCCGGAATCAACGAGGGCGTTGGGGTCGGATGCTTGCTCGTCGGAGGACCTTTCGCCAGTTTCGCCATGGCTGAGACCACTATCGGTTGTGCCTGAATCGTCGGTTACGCCACTGGTGCTACTATCTGTTGTGGAGGACCCGGAATCGCCGCTCGACTCTGAGCCCATGGCTCCAATCGCTGGCGCTCCGGCGGCAAAGAACATTGTGCCAGCAAAAAGTAAATGATGAAGGAATAAATTAAGCAGTCGGTGGAGCATTCGGCGGCCCTCCTGTGGGCGGTGCTTCGGGTTTCGCGCCGGGCGGTTTCGGCCCTGCGGGTGGTGCGCCTGGCATAGGCATAGGTGGCGGACCAGCGAGCGGCGGCGGGAAGATCAAGCCTTTACCCTGTCCCGCTGCCATATGAGCTAAGAAGTGCATTTTCAAGTCAGTCCAGATGGCAAGTCCTGGGCGTCCATCGCCTAAATCCTGCGCGGCTTTGATCTTTAAGCCTTCGGGTGAGTTCAATAAGCGGAAACACTCAAGTGCTTCGTTCACGTGATCGTCCGTATCCGGGTCAACTTCGACACTGGATTTCATAATGGGCGGCAAAGCGGGTAACGGCGGCGCCGCCGCGGGGTTGCCACCGGTCAAGGTCGTAACCGCTTGCTGCGCCTGCATATTGCGCTGCTGGGTCGCTTGCATGTCCGGCTCTGGCCCTTCGCCTTTTTGCATCAGCAACCACTCTTCTAACTGCTTGTCTCGTGCGTCCGCGCCTTCAATCACGAAATCGGTGAGTCCGATGGCATCCCGCTGCAATACGAGGTTGTCGGGTAATTGCAAGGTTGCGGCGAGAATGGGATTCGTCGGCGCGGCGGCCATTAGGCCCATGATGGTCTGCGATTTCTGGTCAGGCGATTCCGGGAAGCTCTGGTCAGGGACGGCGGAAAAGGTAAAGCCGCCCTGCAAGACTTTGGGGTCAATCGAGAGTGTTTCCTGCTTGTTATTCTTCCCGTCCACCATTGCCGAGAAAGGCTGCTCGCGTTTTGAGGCGATGCGGCAAGCCTGCTCGTGGATATTCGCCACAAACTTCTTGAACGGCACCCAGATAATCGTCAATACGCCTAAAGACTGCTGTAAGGCTTGCTGGTAGGCTTTCGCGGTTTTCTGGTCATCCATGTTTGCGCCAAACATGGCGGGCTGGTTAAGCGTAACGAGTTGCGTCAATGCCCCTTGCAGGTTCTCAATCCAGATCGGAAGAATGTCAGGCGCGGATACTTGCGGCTCGGGGTAGAAATCCGCTTCCATTGGCTCCCCAGTTTTCCGTTTCTTGGGGCGAATCTGCCCGTACTGCGCTAACTGCTCTTTAATCGCCGCAAACTCCGTTTCGTCAATGTCTGCCCAGAGCGAAGGCACAGCGTATTTCAAAAGTTCGCTCGTCAAATTCATGGCATCGTTAAATTCCATTTGGACTGGAATGTGCGGATCGCCTAACGAGTTACGAGCTTGTCCTTCGCCGGGCTCGGCGTGCATAACGTCAATCGCGTCATCAAGCGAAACTGCTTCGGCTCCGCAAAAGACGGGGCCGCAGAAGGTCAGCTTGCAGCCTTCGGGGAATAGCTGCATCCAGAAATCGCGGTCAGGCTTCTCCATGTCCATAAAGGCGGAAGGTCTAAGCCACCAGCGATCCTCGGTAACCAGATATTGCAGGGTGTCGTGCGAAAGCTGGGTAATGCTTTCGGCGGTTGAAATGCGGGCCATGCGCGACATTTCGTCGTTCGGCGAGGCCGACTTTCCCCCAGCCTGAATCTTGTCGGCAACGTCGGGGTGCTTTTCTTTCATCGTCAGGACGTCGTGCTCGAGCGAAACCTTGCAGTAAGGCCAGAACTTCTTGTCCGTCTCGTAAATAGGGACTTTCGTCTCTAGTACGCCTCGGTATTCGGTGCATTCCCAGTCGCCTTCATCGCTTGGTTCGGTAACGGAGATTACGCGCCCGTCATTCCAAAGCAATCGCCCGATGGTGATTTGGGCATCCTGAGCGGGGTTGTATTTGTCGTAGACGCGAATGTATTTCTCCGCTTCTTTTGCGGCTCGAATGCTTTCGGGAGCTTGCGGCTGGTCCGGCTCGCTGCGTATGGTTGCGGGATTCTGGGCGAATACGGCGGTAAAAATCTTGCCGTTTGGCTTGTAGATATTGAAATCCTGCGCGGCCGTGTTCTCCTGGTTCATGTTCTCGGCAACGACGGCGCCGCCTTTCGCGCCAACCTGGAACATGGAAGCATCGTTATTCCACCAGACGTGTTGCATCCCAAGCCAGAAGTAGCGTTTAGTCGTGCAGCGGATAATTTCGATTTGCCGTGCCCAGGTATCGCGCAGGTTGAGCTTGGTAATCAGGCTTTGCAGCTGATCGACCTTATCTTCCGGAAGATCGAGGAATTTCGGCCCGTAGTCTTGCATGGGCATGGAATCCTCTTGACCGTCGGGAGGCAGAAGATCGCTGAGATTTGGGGATAGATCGGACAATTAGAAAACCACTTTCACGATGTTGCTTGGCCCGGAGGATTCCGGCGTTCCGTTGACTACATCGCTCGCTCGTACTTCGTAATAGTGCGTGCCGACGAGCGGCGCGGTGTCGGTAAAGCTGGTCTGCGATGCCGAGATGGTTCCTATCTTCTTTGGACTTGGCAGCGTCGGGCTGCCGCCACGCCAGATGGTGTAGGCGGTCACGGTTACCCCCGGCTGTGCAACGGGTGGCTGCCAGCTCAAGATGACAGAGCTTGCCGACCCGAGAGTAGCCAGGCAGAGAAAAGGCAAAAGTTTTAGTGTGGAAATCAAAGGGAGAAAACCCCGCCCGGAGAATCCCGAGCGGGTAAAAGCGAGTTAGAACAGGGACTGCACGTAAGTATTGCCCCAAACTCTGGGGTGGATGACGCCAGCGCCAGACGCAAGGTTCGCGGTTACAAGCAATGCTCCGGTTCCAGCGCCCTGGGAAACAACGCCAGGAGCGGTCTGAAACTGGGCGCAATCTGTTCCCGCCGTCAAAGCGGTGCAGGAGGTGACAAACGCAGTCGTGGCAGAAGCAATGCCAAGGCTGTAGTTGGCCGAGGTGGTGACGGTTGTTTTAACCAGTGACGATCCGCCGCCATTCGTAAAACGCTTCGGAACAAGGCAGGTTGTGGTTGTGGTCACGCCGCCCGTATTCAGAGTGACGTTGCCGCAATCCACCGACCAGGAGACAATGCCCCCGCCTGAAGCTGCTGCATCGTTGACTGCTTCCTGGAACCCAGAATCGCCAGACGAAATCATTGCTCCGTAACCATGCGAGTTAGCGAAGGTTGCGGTCAGCGTGCAGGTTGCCGCCGGCGCGACCTGGTGGCTCTTCATGTAACAAGCGGCCGAGGCGGTTGGGGTCACAGTCTCTGGGTTACCGTCAGAGATGGTGATCGGAGCGCAGGTTGGCGTACAGGAAAACGGTGCGGTTGTTTCGCGGCCATCAGCCAGGATGATGCTGCCTTGGCTAAGGGTGATGGTC
>JAYVCW010000270.1:0-5637 GCA_043749775.1 Acidobacteriaceae bacterium
GTCTTTCGAGTTCGTGAGCACGCGATTATCAGGATCGATAGCGATGCGGCGCGGCCGCCCAAAAGTTTCTACTGAGAAGGGTGAGTCGGTACCGACCACATCAATCCGCTTTTCTTCCGTTCTACCGTCGGTGTCGATTTTCAAATCGACCGGCATGCGGAAAAGATCGAGATCCTGTGTAATCGCCCCCACGATGCGGAAGCCTTTGTTATTTCCCAGACGATACACCGTGTACTTCGCCTTAAATTCCGGGGCGCTGGTCGAGTCCATCCACTGCGAGTAAAACCATGTCAGCTTCTGTCCGTAGACTTCTTCGCTCAGTTCCTTGAAATCGTCGGTGGTCGCCGACTTGCCCGCGTATTTCGTGGCGAAGTTTCGCATCAGCTTTAAGAAGTTGTTCTCGCCCTCCACCGACCGCAGCATATGAAGAATCATCGCGCCCTTATCGGTGACCAGCGACTGGAACTCGGGCGAAAAATAATCAAGCTTCGCCGCGCTTGAAAGCGGAACGCTGTCGTAGGCGAGCGCGCCGACCGACATGTCTTTTACCATTTCCTCCAGACCCGCCTGCCCCGCCGCGCTCTCAACATAACGAGCCTCGGAGTAGCGCGAGAAGCCATCGCTAATCCACCAGTCGTCTTTCGACGCCGGGCTCACCGATGCGCCCCACCATTGGTGCGCGATCGTGTTCGCAAGCAGCCGATAGTTGGTCTTCTGCGTGATGGCACGGCTCGATAGCGCCGCAATTTCAGGCGCCCACGCGGTTGGCACGGTATCGTCAGGGAGTTCGACAATATTCAGCTTCGTCGATCTGGCATTGCCATATTGTGTAACGAAAAATGTGAAAGCCTTCACTGCCGTCGACGCGTACTCCGTACCCAACTCCTGATGATTCGGCGTAAAAAACACGTGCATGTCGATGCCCGCGTCATCGCTCTTAAACTCCTTGAAAGTCCCGGCGATGATGGTGCCCGGAAAACTTGGCTTGCTGGATACGAAACTGAAAGTCGCGGAATTGGCGGATGCGGTCGCACCCTTCCTCGCAACCGGAGCAGCCCCTGCCTCCGACTTGCCGCTGCCAATGGCGATCATGTGCGATGGAACCGTCACATTGATGGTCGAGGTGAAACGATTGACGCCGTAACCTGCGATCGGAAACCACAGGCCCGAATAAAGCAGGTAGCTCGTATCAGGGCCGACATAGGCAAGCTTCAACCCCTGCACCGGGCTCTGGTCGGCGCTTTCGAGCGTGCCTTCATATTCGAAGTTAAAAGTTGCAGACGCATCTTTCGCGAGATCGCTATTGAGCTGAAAACGAACGGTGGAATCCTGCGTATTCCGCTCCGGCGTCAGCGATTTGTTATTGGAATCCGTGAGCTTCGTAATTCGCAATTCGTTGTTCAATTGAAACGTCAGCGCGTTCACGTCTTCAATGGCAGTGACCTTGACCGTGACTCTCCCAGTGAGCTTGTGCGTCTGCGGCAGCAGTTCGACGTCGATCTTATAATCGTCGGCCCTGAAACGGGTCTTCTCAACCGCGAAGGCGGGCTCGTTCGCCGCCGAGATCGCGAGCAAAAGACTCGCAAACATAAGAAATGTGCCGACCGCATTGCGGAGTGCCCGGCGCGCCGGTCGAGAGCTACAGACTTTCAATTGATTCTCCTGGAGAGCGCTACCAATTCTAAGATGTTAATTTTCAAGCAAAAGATGCTGTACCGACAAGGGTTAGCGGATTTTGTTACAAAATGCGGCCAAGCGACGATTTATAGCGACGATCCTGAGCGACTTGACCGACGATGTGAGCGGCAATGGTAAAGCAGGATTCCGCCATCAACGCCGGCGCCTCGGTAACCCCAAAGCCTGAAGCAGCGCCTGAAAGTCCGGTGGAGGCTCGCAGTCAACCGATACGCTCTCGCCCGTCCGCGGATGCAGGAACTGGAGATGCGCTGCGTGGAGCGCCACGCGGGTAATACGCCGCTCCGATGCCTCGGCAGGATTATATTTTCTGTCGCCGATAACGGGATGGCCAAGCGCTGAAAATTGCACCCGAATCTGATTCTGCAAACCCGTCACCAGCGTCACTCGGACGAGCGAAGCCGCCCGAAGCCGCCGCTCGACGCGATAGCGAAGTTCAGCGCGAGCAGATCTGGAGTCCCCCCTCGTGCTCAATTTTTGAAACATTCCTTCTTGCCGAAAGTAGTGGACGAGCGTGCCTTCCTCGGCGCTGAGATGCCCGCGCACAACCGCAAGATACTGCCGCTCCGGAGTGTGCGCGCGAAACTGTTCAACCAGCGCATCCCGGTCCTCGCGCGTCTTGGCAAAGAGCAGAATTCCCGACGTGTAACGATCGATGCGATGTACAACAAACGCCCGCTGCCGCTTCAACTTCAGCTCCTCAGTAAGAAGCGAAAGGGCAGAGGGAGCATCGGAATGATCCGTAGGCACCGCCAACAGCTTCGGCGGTTTATTGAGCGCCAGCACCGCATCGTCTTCGTAAAGCACGACCAGTTCCCCAGAGACGCGGGGATGTCGCGCCCCTTTCTTTCCCGAACTGCGACCGCCTTTTCGGGGATGCCTCTTCATATTCGTGCTTCATAACCATGCTTCTTCATATTCAAACCCGCACGCGGAGTAGAGAGTCGCGTCCTGACGATGCAACGTTATGCTAACAACAAATATCAGCCCCGCAAAAAACGCAATCGCGGCGCTGTCCCTCGCCGCATCCAGCTCTAAGCTCGGCCCCCCAGCAACAAATTCTCCAACCGGTAGTCGTTTCCTACTATTTCCTCTCCGACCGGCTCTCTGTAGATTCCATAGGGATTTTCGATCCGCATTCTCCGGAGGGCGCTAGTGGCCGTACAAGCATCCGCATTAAACATGGGTTGCGCTGTTTCGCCGGTATCGGCTACCTGGCGCAGCCGCTCCATCCTTCTGGTTCTGATGACTGCCATCGCCATGTATTTCTGGGTTGATTCGCGTTATCCGGCGCTGATGAAGCGCTATCACGCGGGCACGCAGATCAAAGCCTCTGGAGCACTCACCTTCGGCGCCGTCTATCAAGTGGACCGCTCCATGCCTTACCTGCAGCGCGTCGGACGCACCACCGTGAACTGGCTCGACGCAAATCGCGCCGGCATGACTTTTTCTTTTCTCTTCGGCCCGGCAGTGCTCGCGTTCTTCTCCACCCTGCGCACTCGCCGCACGCGCAGTCGCTATTTAAATACTCTGCTCGGCGCCGCGGCCGCCGTCCCCGTAGGAGTGTGCAGCAACTGCATCGCGCCCATCGCCCGCGGACTCTTCGTTTCAGGCACGAGCACCGAATCTGTGCTCGGCGGCAATGTTCGCTTCGCCGGCGCTGAATGTCGTCGTGCTCGCCATGTCGTTCTCGTTGTTCCCACTTTCCCTCGCCCTCATGAGCTGGGCAGCGTTCTCTTCCTGATTCTGGTTTTCGTTCCGGCGATCTCCGCCGGTCAAGCGGAGCCACAACCCGTAGTGAATTTTGCCACCGCTTTTTCGCCGTCTGAAAACTGGCGCGAGGCCGCAACCACCGTCGTACGTTCTTATCTGATGAGCTTTTGGATCGTCTTCCGCGTAGCCTTTCCCCTGATGATTCTCGCCGCAATTCTAGGCGCGTTTGCGGTCGAGCTTATCCCTCCAGTCGCGCTCACCGGGCACGCCACCACTCTCGGCATCCTGGCCGTGGCCGCGATTTCCGCGTTCCTGCCCGTGCCCATGGCCTTCGATGTGGCGATCGCCTATATCCTCATGGCGCACGGCACGCCGCTCCCATATGTAGCCGCGATCCTATGCACGCTCGGAATCATCAGCGTGTATTCCCTGTCCGTCATGGGCAAAACCATTTCCTGGAAAACCGCCGCCGCCACTTACGCAATGGTCGTTTGTCTAGGCTCGGCGGTGGGTTTCGCAACACTTATGTGGCACTAACAGTAGTAAAGTCGTCGAGTAGCTGGGTCGTCGCAAAACTCGCCGGAGAATAGTCTCACCAAGTCTCGGAATCAACCGATCACCGCCCCGCTAACCACTCCAACGGAAAAAGCGAAGCCCAAGTGGATAAGTTTCTGCGCATCCCCTTGCTTCAGCTCCTCCCAATGTGGAACGCCGCCGACTAGCTCGTTCAAAACAACCTTCCCAAAATTGAAAAGTAGTTGGAGCCACTCCTGCACACCTCAATAGCGAACGTCGCGGATCGCCCGTCCAGCAGGCGATGTGCGGCTTCCGCCTTCGGCCAACTGAGCAAGCGACAAAAGAACAGGAGATTTATCTGACAACTACACAGAGGTTTTTCTCGAGCCTGGTTTTGGTTTTTATGGTCACAACCGCGTGGGCACAGAATGAACGTTCGAATAGTATGCTCAAAGAAGTGTCGGCTGGATTCTCGAACGAAGCGCCGGACGTAGTGACGAACGAGGTCAGCGAGGCAAGTCATCACTCGATGGAGCTAACGACCGTCGACTCGATGATCACCTATAAGCCCGCCGTCCTGCCCCTGGTTCTGCCAGAGAAGCCTGCTCCGCAGCCCGCTCACCCCCGGGTCGTCGATAAAAAGTTTATGTTCGTCATGGCATCTCTCGGCGGAGCGGAAGCCCTGCGTCTCGCGACCCATAAATTAGTTTTAGACAACGAATTTGCCGCCGGCGCGCCCTGGGTCACGAGCGTTCCTGACAACCGCAAGATGGTCGCGGAATACGGTGCAATCTATCTCGCCGAGTTACTCGTCGCCTACGAACTTAAGAAGCCGCATTCCTGGCTACCCGGAGACCGTTTCATTCAAAAAATCTGGTTCGCATACCCGTCCGCTATGACGGCGATCCACATCAAGAACGGTATCCGCAGCATGCGCACTACTCCACCCGCGGGCTGCCCGCCTGAACTTTGCCAGGGAGGCGCGTATCCAACTCAGTAACCACGCCGCCCTTAGACCGCACCAAATTTAAGATGATCTCCGCAGCCGCGTCTGCTGGATGAAGATGAGCACGAGCAGCCGCCTCTGCAGCACGAAGATCGGCACGAAGATGACCCCCGTCCGCCGCGTGCTGCAGCCGCGCTCTGACCTCAGACAGTCGCTGTATCATCCGAACGCGCGCCCCGCCCTCCGGAATGATCTTCGTCAGCTCAGAGGCGACGTTAGCGGCAGTGAACTTGTGCTGCACAAGTTCGGGGACGACCTCTTCGCCCGCGATGAGATTGACCATCGCAAAATATTTAACCTTTACTCGAGGCTTGCCCAACGCATAAGTCAACGGCGAGACGCGATACACCATCACAAATGGAGTTCCCATGAGCGCCGCCTCAATCGTTGCGGTTCCGCTAGCGACAATGCCCGCGCGAGCCAGAGCCAGCGCCGGCAGCGAGTCAGCCACCAAATGAACATTCAGCTGTCGAGATGCGGCGGGCCGTCCCTCTCGCCACCGCGCGATCAACTGATTCAAAAATGCCGCATCCAGCGTGCGAGCCACCGGCAGAAGAAACTCGTATCCCGCCGCCGGCTTGCCTTGCTGAAGAGCGTCGTCCAATAAACGCTCGGCGGCCTCCAGCATAGTCGGCAGGTTCATGCGCACTTCTTTGCGGCGGCTGCCCGGCATGATGGCAATCCAAGTTTTTGCCGGATCGAGTTCA
>JAYVCW010000271.1:0-7374 GCA_043749775.1 Acidobacteriaceae bacterium
GGATGGTTGTAAGCCGTGCGCCGGTGCGTGATGCCCAACTGGTTCAGAGTTTCGACATAGCGCGCCGAAGTAAACTGTGTGCCGTTGTCGGTCGTCAAAGTCAAACCCGTTCCACGAGAACCGAAAGGCAAAACCTCCAGCACGGCATGGTCGAGCGCCGCCAAGGCTTCTTCCGTACGGCAGCGCAGGCTCAGGTCCCAGCCGACGATTTCGCGCGTGCAGCAGTCGATCACCGCGACCAGATACGCCCAGCCCACACTCGGTCCGGCCCAGATCTTGGTCATGTCCGACTGCCAGACGTGATTCGGATGCAGTGCTTCCACCTTGCCCCAGTCCTTTCGCCGCGAAACTTGAAAGCGACGCTGACGAACCAAGAGCCCGCGTTCCCGCATCACGCGCAGCGCCCGTTTGCCATTGACCACCAGTCCGTGATGCCGCCCCAGCCACCAGACCACGCGACGATAGCCGTAGGCCGGCTTCTCGCCGCAGGCCGTGATGATCTCCAGATCGCACGAGCGATCCGCACGGCTGGCGCGCGACTGCCGCCGATAGTAGAGGCTCGACCGGCTGATCTGGAGCGTCTCGGCTACCAGCTTCGCTTCGTTCCCTTGGGCCACTAATTCCCGTGCCGACGAATGCGCTGGCCCGCAGCTCACTCGCCCAGCACGTTTTTTAAGATCTCGATCTGCAAGTGGGATCGGCCCAGCGCCCGCTCCAGTTGCTTGATCCGTTTCTCCTGCTCGGCGTCGGGACGCGCGGCGGCGCTTCTCCCCCCAAGCGCCGCCTTGGCTCCCGCTTCCACTTCGTCTTTCCAACGATAATAGAGATTGGGAGCGATCTCGTACTTGCGGCAAGTCTCTGCCACGTTGCCCCCCTTCAAGCCTTCCAAAACAATCTGCCACTTCTCTTCCGGGGTTCTCTGCACTCTCGGCTTTCTCGACATTCTCGCCTCCTGGCGGAGGCCCCAAGCCTAACTAACTTCTCTGTCCAGTTCTAGCGGGGTGCACTACAGTAGTGTCTCAGTTTGAATTTTAGAGTGCCTGAGTCGAGCGCTTGTCCCGGTCGCTGCATTTGTTGACGCAGGCAGCTGATGCCCCACTGAATTCATCCGGGAACAGGGCGAGGGTTGCCGCTATCGGGGTTACCTCGGGGCGGTCAACGCCTGTGCTCTTTTCCACCCAATCATCACAGAACCACTTATGTGGATTCTTCTTCAAGAAGTCGTGGACCTTTTCTGGGTTTTTCACATCTCACCGAACTCGACGGACTTTTGTGACGTGTGCGTGGTGGGGTTATTTTTCGTGAACACTTCTGTTGCCCTCGAAAGAGCAAACTTCTCTCCGCTATCTATCGTCAATTCGAACGAAATCGTTACGGTAGCCCCAACTATTTTACGATTACCACAGCCTGAGGGTCTCCAGACACATTGGTAAGCACGATATAGAAGTCCAAAATCAATACAGGGTGATTGCGATAAACAAGACCAAAAGGTGTTGGACCATTACAACTTGGGGTACGATCACGATGAAGTGGGCTTCGTGCTGAAGCACCACGGTCACAAGATTCGCTCGACATGTGATCTCACGAGCTAACAACTTGACCGACAAATAGTATTACGGAATTACGAGATAACCGCGATAATTGATTGATCGGGGTGGAGTGCCCTCACGTTCCGCAGGTAAACGATGAAAACGAAGCCGCTGAAGGAAGAAGAAACCTCGCGAGAGGGCACGATCTCAACCCGCACGGAACAGAAGCAAGTCGAGGAACGGCAGGCCATCGGGGCCAACGTAGTTTATGAGACCATCCGGCGAGAGGGCGAAGATGAACTGCATCGGCCGGCAGCGGCGTTGGCATGGTCGGCTCTGGCAGCAGGCCTCTCCATGGGATTTTCGTTCATAGCCGAAGCATTGCTGATGGCGCATTTGCCCGGTAGTCCCTGGCGGCCCCTAGTTTCGCGCGCCGGTTATTGCATCGGTTTCCTTATTGTGATTCTTGGGCGACAGCAGCTCTTTACAGAAAATACTCTCACTGTAATTTTGCCATTGCTGGCGCGCAAGGATGTGGCCACATTCCTGCGGGTTCTTCGGTTGTGGGCAGTCGTATTAAGCGCGAATCTGGCGGGAACTTTCCTGTTTGCTCTCTGCGTCGCTCGGATTGCACTCTTCGAGGCGCATACGCAAGAGTCCTTGGTGGAAACTGCACGAGCGCACATGGGAGCTACCTTCGGCACCGTCCTTGTGAGGGCCATTTTCGCGGGATGGTTGATTGCACTGATGGTATGGTTGCTTCCGGCCGCCGAATCCGCGAAAGTAAGCATCATCATTATCCTTACCTACCTTGTGGGAATAGGCGATTTCAATCACATTGTCGCTGGATCGACGACGGCGCTGTTTCTGGTTCTCACAAAGTCTATTTCCTGGGGGAATTACCTCATCCAGTTTTTTATCCCGACCCTAGTTGGCAACATTATTGGCGGAGTGTCCCTGGTTGCTGCCCTAGGTCATGGGCAAGTGGTCGGCGGGAAGCCTTGACAGGATGTCGTCTAAGGCGGCGGAGGCGCGAACTCTCGGCATTGGGTCTTTGTGTCCGTCCGCCCCCAGCGAAATCTGTCATTCACGTCGAATGTGAAGAAGAAGCTTCTACAGAAAGCGGAAATCGTCCCGTAGAGAACTCTAGCCAAGCAGCAGACCTGCCGGTCCCCGAACTGGTTCTGTTGAAAGCGCCCTTCTGATCCCGGTTCGTCCGAGCATTTCCACGTTTTTCTCCGGCGTTGCCTACCATCAGGGCGAATGGGACGTTGCCGGAGAACTCGGCGGCCCTATACTGAAAAACCATCTTTTCTTCTTCGGTTCCTTCAACCCCTCCTGGAACCGCATATACGACCAGTTTGCACCGCTACACGACGTTAGCGGGTACCCGGTCCCTAGAAACACCCTGATCCCGCAGATCAGCTACGACTACGCTGCCAAGTTGACTTTCAAACTGAACGATAAGCATGCAATTGAAACCTCGGTTTTCGGCGACCCTACGCGCGAAACCAGCGGTGCACCGAACAGCGGCCTGACTACTCCAAACAATACAAACTTCAGCAAGATATCGAACGGAACGCGAAATTGGGTGCTTCGGTACAACGGTACGCTTTCGCCCACCTGGCTGGTAAGCGCGTCTATGTCCTGGGGACATAATTATCTCGATGAAACTCCGAGCGCCCCGAACGTGTTCCAAGTTACCGACAATACCGGAGCTGGTGATGGCACAAGCACGTTGGGAACTCTGGACACGCCACTTACCGGAATCTACAACCGCCAGGGACTTGGTTACTACGAAAATACTCAGGGCGATAATTGGGCTGTGAGCTTTGACACGCAGAAGGTTGTGAATGTTCTGGGCCAGCACAGTTTTGGGATCGGTTATCGTTACGAGCGGAACCGCTACTACGGCAACCGGCAGGCCAGCGGCGGAGGCTACCCGGTTCCTCCGGGGATTTTAGCGGCGTCAGGCCTGTGTAACCCGACGTGTCCCAACCTCACGGACTACGCCAACACCTTCGAATTGGATCCGGCAGCGAATTGGGGATTCACGGGTGGTGTCGGAGTTTTTGACAACGTGCCTGGCAATGGCCCAACTGAGGTCGTGCTGGTACAGAACCGGGGCTTTTTCAGCACTCCTGCCTTTGATTCTCATGGGACGTATCACTCTGCCTATGCCGGTGATTCTTGGGCAATCAATCGACACATCACGGTGAATGCCGGATATCGCTGGGAGCAACAGCAGCTTCGAGGGCTTAAATACACTGACCCGCTGACCGGTATTTCAAAACAAGTGCATTATACGTTCACCGATAACTGGTCTCCACGATTCGGTTTGGCCATCGATCCGTTTGGTGATCGCAAGACAAAGATTTACGGAAATTTCGCTCTCACCAGCTATGCGCTCCCTCTGGATGCGGCGATCCGATCGCTGGGCAACGAAGAGGATGCTTCATTTCTCTTCCTGCAACCGCCGTACACCAACCCCAATCCGGGAACACCGTGTAGCGATACCAACCAGTGCCAACTGGCGGTTAACCCAGATGGGACGATTACCCCGGTGGTTAGCGATGCTAATGCTCTTTCACCTTATTACTACCTCTCCACGCAACCTGGTGAGGCGATCGCCCGGGGCACCAAGATGATGTACCTCCAGGAATATGTTGGGGGGGTAGAGCACGAATTCCATCATGGGATCGTGGCCAGCATTCGCTACCAGCAGCGACGCCTGCAAAGGATTGTGGAAGATATGTCCGGCGTCTCCCCTGAGGCCGCGCTTCTGGGTGTAGTCCAGCAATTTGAGATCGGAAACCCGTCACCCTCATTAGACATCTTCACAAACACTAACGAAACGATCCTTCCGGCAGGTACGGCTAACAACACAAATTGTCCGAGCGGAACATTCGGGACGAATACCAACCCGTTCAACGGCAGCCAGGCAGACGTTTGCATAAACAACCCCGCGACCGCCGGAAATCCCGTAGGTGACGGCGTGCGGGATGGCTTTGCCAAACCGGTTCGCACCTATAAGGCTGTCGAAATCGAACTCAGCAAGACCTTCAGCAAGGGCTGGCAATTACGTACGAATTATCGCTGGTCGACGTTGGCCGGCAACTACGAAGGTGCTTTTCGCAATGATAATGGCCAAAGCGACCCGGGTATTAGTTCGCTGTTCGATTTCACCACCGGAAGCCTGGGCCTGCTCGGCAATCAGTTTGCCATCGGTTTCCTGAACACGGACCGCCGCCACATCTTGAACAACTTCATCAGCTACGCTTTCTCCAATGGACCTCTCAAGAACCTGACCCTGGGAACCTCGGTTCGCATTGAAACCGGAGTTCCGCTCAACGACCTCAGAGCGCACCCGGTCTATCAAAATGGTGGCGAAATTCCATTCGGTGGACGCGGAGCACTTGGTCGAACGCCGGCTACCGGAGAAGGCGACCTGCACGCTGAGTACACCTGGAAGCTCGGCGAGACTCAAGCGGTGCATTTCGGATCGGATCTATTCAACATCGCGAATCAGAAAACGCAATTGCGTGTCGATCAGTTCCAAGACGCGTCATTGAATAATCCAAACTTTGATTTCAAGCGCCCAGTGGGTTCTGGCAATCTCGGCGTTCCACCTGCTTACCAGCGTCCGTTCAACGCGCGGCTATTCGTGAAGTGGATCTTCTAGAGGCTTCGCTGCTTGGATCAGGGAGGGCGCTTACGCCCTCCCTTTATTTTTTGTAAACTGACGCTCATCGTAGTAAACCGGAGTATTTATGCGACCTCCCGCCTGGCGCTATTTGCTTCTTGTGGTGTCGCTCTTTTTCGCCTCGTACTCGCTGAACGCGCAACGACCGTCGGGTATTGCCGTGCGTACCACGATCCGCGGGTCAGTTCGGGATTCGGTAACCCACAGAATCTTGGAGCGCGTCGTCGTGACAGTAGATGCTTCGGACTCCGGTTATGCAGGCCAGGCCCAAACCGACACCTCGGGAAAGTTCGAACTACAGGGGCTTCCCGCCGCTTCCTATGTGGTCAGAGTCAGGTTCCCCGGATACTACGAAATGTCTCAGGGAGCAAACCTGACAGAGACACCCAATACTTATCTGAGCTTCGAACTCAATCCGAAGCCGGGTAACACGCCGCCGGCTGTAGCTCCGGAGGGCCCCGGCGCTGGCTTGGATCCTCGCATGGCTGCAGTGCCGGAAAAGGCCCGGAAAGAGTTTGCAGCCGCGCGCGATCTCTGGCAGAAGGGCGCCGATAGTCAAGCCTGTCTTGAGCACCTCAACAAAGCCATCAAGGAGTACCCGCGTTTCTCGGACGCGTACGTACTCCGCGCAACAGTCGACATTCAGCAGAACAAGGCAGCCGAAGCGAGAACTGCGCTCGACCGCGCGATTGCGATTGATCCTAAATTTTCGGACGCATGGTTTACTCTCGGCATGTTGCAAAACCGCGAAAAGGATTACACCGGAGCAGAAAAAAGCCTGATCGAGGGTCTGAAACTAGAGGACGGATCGCCACAAGGAAACTACGAATTGGCTAAGACGTATTGGGCCGTAGGCCGATGGCAGGAATCGGAACCCCGCGCACTTAAAGCCGCAGCCGCAAACACACCCATTGCTCCAGCGCACGTTCTTCTAGGCAACATCGCGTTGCGCAAGCGTGACGCTCCAGGAGCTCTCAAGGAATTTCAAGAGTATCTCAGGATAGATCCGACGGGACCGATGGCCGAAGGAACACAGTCAATGGTAAAGAAAATTCAGGACTCGCTGAACAGTCCGCACTGAGTGAGTGCGACCCTCTTGATCTGCCTCGCCTACCGAGGGGCAGGTTCGATATGAATGGAGGTGCAGGTGACGTGCCCCCCGACAAAGCGCGCGAAGTTAAGTATGATTTCGGACACATTTCAACCCATATGGCGCTGTGCATCGCAAATTGAATCCAGGTCTGCGCCACCGGTCCCATAGATTACGGGAAACGGAAAATCTCATCACAGACATATTGCTCCAAACCCAGCGTCCAGTCCGGGATTGCAATGTTGATCAAGTGATGTCGCGGCCGTAGGGTCAGAGTCACCGAATAGAATCCAACCGTGCACAAGCGCCACGCTTTAAACTTAACCACGCTCATAGTCTTGCCCCCGCGAAGCTATGCACAACTCTTGCGACAACAACGATCCCAAAGACGCGCAGGTCATCCTTAGATCTATTGACAGCGCGGGGGCTGGTCGGGTTCCATCCGCTGCGACAACGTACTAACTGTGGCGAAGCGGAGAGTGCAAAGGGTATCGAAGGGCTGTACGGTTCGATGCGGGTTAGATTTTCGCGAGCGAGCCCCTTAAGTGCTCACAGGTTCTTGTTGAGCAACGCCCAGCGCCATCCGCCAATTTGTTAGCTTCCTGTCACCCGACCCTACCTCCACAGCCGTCGCATCCGCTGGCACCGATCGACGGCGAAGCCCCTTATCTCCGCAGGCAAACGTTCTTGTACAAAGTGCTGACGGTTCTTCCGCTCGACGATGACTATTTGTAGGCAATTGCTGCGCCGGAGGCGCCTGCGAGATGGATGACGTCAAAGCGCTTGAAGCCAACTTCCCCACACCACTTGCGGAAATCCGCCGCGGAATAGTCGAACGCATCGCCGAATTCGATGATCATATTCAACGACATGAGCAAACCGAAGACGTTCTCGCGGCGGGCGTCGTCAATGAGGGCTTCAATGGCCACCAACGCGCCGTTCGGGGGCAGGGCATCGTAGGCCGCGCGAATGAGGTGCATCTTCTTCTCCAGATTCCAGTCATGAAGAATCATGCCCATGGTGATGAGGTCCGCCTTGGGCAGCGGGTCCTT
>JAYVCW010000272.1:0-6622 GCA_043749775.1 Acidobacteriaceae bacterium
GTCCGGGATGAAGGGTGAAGCCAAACCTGTAAACCGGTCATCTAACTAAGGAGAACAACTTGGCTCGTTATACGGATGCAGTGTGTCGTCTATGTCGCCGGGAAGGCATCAAGCTCTTCCTCAAAGGCACGAAGTGCTTTAGCGACAAATGTCCAATCGAAAAGCGTAACTTCGCTCCCGGCCAGCACGGGAAGGATAGGAAGACCAAGGTCGTAGGCTACGGTCTCCAGTTGCGCGAAAAGCAAAAAGCAAAGCGCATCTATTTCACTCAAGAAGGCCAGTTCCGGAATTACTTCGAGAACGCGGTCAAGTCGAAGGGTGTGACGGGCGCGAAGTTGCTGGAATCGCTCGAGCGCCGTCTTGACAACGTCGTCTACCGTCTTGGTTTCGGTATCTCACGCCGCCAGGCGCGCCAGTTGGTGCGTCATGGCCACGTGCAGGTGAACGGCAAGAAGGTCAACATTCCTTCTTACGAGGTCAGCATCGGCGAAGAAGTGCAGATTCGCGAGAGCAGCCGCAAGATTCCAATTCTCGAAATGGCCAGGGAATTCGCCAGCCATCAGCCGGCGCCCGCGTGGTTAGAGATTGACCGCGAGAACTATAAAGGCCGCGTTAGCGCGTTGCCGAAGCGCGAAGACATCCAGTTGCCGGTAAACGAGCAGCTGATTGTCGAACTGTACTCGAAATAAATTGTTGGCGTGGGGACGAGCGATTTCGCCCGCTCCCCACTCAAACCGACCATAGACTTTTTTGGCCTACTATTCGTGCCAGATCAGCCTGCGGCGACACTTGATCCGAAGCCGGGCCGCTTCGGAGAGTCACTGCGGAGCCGCATGGCCGAGAGGAGAACACATGCTTTGGAGAGGTTTTCAAAAACCGAAACGTTTGGCGAGCGATACCAGTTCGCTGACTGACAAATACGGAATGTTCTGGGCGCAGCCGTTCGAACGAGGCTTCGGCACGACGATTGGCAACGCACTTCGCCGCGTCATGTTGAGTTCGATTGAAGGCGCTGCGGTTACCGCCGTCAAAATTGAAGGCGTGCTGCATGAGTTTCAGTCGATTCCTGGCGTAGTCGAGGATGCCACCGACATCATCCTGAACATGAAGCAGATTCCGTTCAAGCTTGCGGGCGATGGCCCGAAGGCGATTTATCTGCGCGCCGATCAACCGGGCGTTGTGACCAGCGCTTCGATTGAAGCCGATGGCGATGTCGAAGTGCTCGACAAAGATATTTACATCGCGACCGTTAGCGAAGGCGGAAAGCTCGACATGGAAATGCGCCTGAAGCGTGGGCGCGGTTACATTTCAGCCGACAAGAATTTCGAAGAAGATCTGGGCATCGGATTTATTCCGATCGACTCCGTGCATACCCCGGTGCGTAAGTGCAATTACACCGTCGAAGCGGCGCGACTAGGACAAATCACCGACTATGACAAGCTCACGGTCGAGGTTTGGACCAATGGGTCGATCACCCCGGGCGATGCTCTCGGGCTGTCGGCAAAGTTGATTAAAGATCACATGAACATCTTTATCAACTTTGAAGAAGAAATCGAAACCGCATCGGCCAGCGAAGAGCGGCGTCCGGAGATCAAGAACGAGAACCTCAACCGTTCGGTCGAGGAGCTCGAGCTTTCGGTTCGCAGCTACAACTGCTTGAAGAACGCAAATATTCAGTCGATCGGCGAGTTGGTGCAGAAGACGGAAGCCGAGATGCTGAAAACGAAAAACTTCGGTCGCAAGTCACTCAACGAGATCAAAGAAATTCTCTCGTCCATGGGCTTGAGCCTGGGTATGAAGATCGACGAGCACGGCAATGCCGTTCCCGGACCGACTTCGAACCAGGTGCTGCCGGCATCGGCTTACGGCGATAACGATTTGTAAGCGATCTGTAAATAACGACCTGTAAAACTGGAACGGCAGAAGTAATGCTCATACCGAGCGAAGCGAAAGACCTCTGTGTTTGCTGAAGCGGCAGATTGCCTGAATCGTTCGCTTCGCTCGGGATGACAAAATCAGGAATGTGTTTGACAGGCGAAAGCGCCTGTCACCCATTCAAATGAAGAGGGATCCATGCGTCACAGAGTTGCGGGTTACAAATTAGGTCGTACTACTTCTCACAGGCGCGCGATGCTGCGCAATATGGTTACCTCGATCATCATGGAAGAGCGCATCGAGACCACGGTGATCAAGGCGAAGGCGGTTCGTCCGTCGGTCGAGAAGATGATCACTCTCGGCAAGAAGGGCGACTTGGCAGCTCGCCGTCAGGCTGCGGCTTATTTGATGACTGGCGAAGCAGTTACCAAACTTTTCGACAGTGTCGCTCCCCGCTTTGGCGATCGCAAGGGGGGTTACACCCGTATCGTCCGCACCGCATGGAGAAAGGGCGATGGCGCAGAAAAAGCATTCATCGAACTTCTAGGCAGCGAGCAGGTTCTGGATGAAAAGCGCCAGAAGCGCGCAGAAATCCGCGCCAAACGCGCTGAAGAGAACCGCAAAGCCATGGAACACGCCGAAGCCGAAGCTCAAGCACAGAAAGATATGGCTGCGAATGAGTCGGAAGGCAAGACCGAGCGCAACAACACCGATAACGATAAAGAAAAGTAAGCTCGCTGCAGATCAAACTTAAACATAAAAAAGGCGTCCACTTCAGGACGCCTTTTTAGTTTCCTACGAACTTCAGTCTGGGTTTCTAATGCACCTCACCGCTAGCCGTGCCGATAAATCCGGTCTTGTTGTCGAGGACAGCTAATCTGAGGGATTGGCCACCCGCGGGCTTGTCCATGTCGATCGGAACCATCATGCCTTTATCAAGCAGTTGCTGATAAGTCGCGGCATCGAAGGTACGATCCACTTTTATAGTTCTAGTTCCCATGTTCTTGCCAGCTGCGTTGTAAAGGCTGGCATAAAGGTTCACGTTCATTTTTTTGCCGCCCCCGGCATCTTCGGCGGACAAGGTGTGAGCATCCACCAGAAATATCACTCTTATCTTGCCGGCCTCGGTCGGTTTCGCTTGCGCCATGAATGCCACCTGTGTTGCCGGAGCGCCGACTTCTAGTGCGGAGACTACGTTCTGTTCGAAGTTACCTTTCTTCAGAAGCCGGCTCAAGGGCGAAGTAGCCTTTGCGGTATCGAAGCTGGGCGTCGTTTTTGTCGAGCTTGATCTTGAAGTTGCGAAATTTTCCATCCCATTTTTTATTCTCGGGATAATAGCCAAGTGTGTAAGAGGCTTTTTCGTCTGAGATAGCCAACGAAATTCCATCCTTGATTTCGTTCTGGTTAACGTACGCTTTTCCTCCGGTCTCTGCGGCCACCTCTCTCATGGTGCCCTGTGCCGACTGCTGGGCCGATAGGCCGGCGATCACTCGATCTGTCACTGCGGTGTCAGAGTAAGCGGATCCAGATCGCGTCGCCGAACTCTCCATCCCGCTCATCAAGCCCGTGAGATCGACTGGATAAATCGCAATGTTGCTGTTGGCCAACCCGGCCTCGGCTGCTTTGATTTCTTGCCCATGCAATTGCCTCGCTTCAGCGGCATAAGCACCAGCCGCGTTCACTGAGACTGACCGCTGCCGGCCCTGACCAGGCAGATCGGCCAGCAACTCGGCGTCGGTCATATTACGGTCTTCTGGAACCAGGTCAAACGGCAATGAAGCAGTAAGCCAGACCACGTTTTTGCGGCCGGGCAGCCCACCTAAAATTCTCGCCAATGCTCGCATCGCTTCGATCGTGATTGTGGTGCGGCGCTCCAGGCTATATCCCAATTGAAGGTCGGCGAATTGTTGTGCTGCCGCCTGCGCCGATGCGACTGAAAAACCACCACCCCCTGATCCGCCCCGATCAAGACCACCAGTTGCGATCCCGTGCGATTCTGGAGCAGGCCCAGATGACTGCAGAATTGGTTCTTGAGGCCTCAAATTCTTAATGGCCGTCATCAAGACTTGAGGATCGCTCGTGAACTGTTGCAGCACTCCGAGCCTATCGGTCAAGGTCAGCACCGCCATGGGGTGCCCAGCCTTTCCTTGCTCTACTACGTATTTCAACATTTGCGAGCGAGCGTAAGCCTGATCCTTGAACTGCGAGTTTGCCGCGTCGAGCAGTAATACCGTTGTCACGCCAGCCGGAGCGACGTTTTCAGGCCGGTTCGACAGCACCCCTTCAGGGGCCGGCACAGGCTTGGCTACATCGTTTGAACCGGGGGCGGTAAACAGCGACAGTTTTTGTTTCTTTCCATTTTCCTCGACACTGAAGTCTTCCGCCTTCAGCCCGGCTACCGGCTGCCCCTTTTTATCGGTCACGACAACATCGACGGTGACCAACCCGGTATTTGTACGGATGGTGAGGGTAGGCTCCCCAACGGCCGCTTGTTGAGCGCTCAAAATTTCAGGGTAGGCAGTCAGGTTGAAGGCAAGGGCCGCAGCGATAGCGGTTTTAAACCACAGGTTGGATGACATAGAACCTCCGGCGATCAAAGCAGTTCGGGAGAACTTCCGGAGCGTACCCTGTTTCTTTTCACTTGGCAAAGCATTTGTCGAGGGACGGCTGATCGTCAAGCCCCGCTGAAATGCACCATCTGCCGGGATTGTGCGCGCAAAGTGACCGTCGTTGAGAGAAGGAGACGATCTCTGTCGACGAGATTTGATCCAATTGAGTACGAGTACAAAGCGACGCGAGAGGCGTTAGAAGGAAGCGCGCTCGCCAGCGAGAGACTCATCCGGAAGATCAACAAAGTCCGTGCCGTGCCACTTCGTCATCGGTGTCTGTCGTGAGAGTCAGGAGTATTTCTACACTTAGAGGTTCGCTCGCGAACGAACCGACCGCACCATGCGTCGGCGAATCGGGTTTCGACATTTGAATGCGAACGAAACCGCGCAATCACCGGGACGGCACGCCGATCATCAAGATGGCCTAAAGCCGCAATGGCTCTTGGCAACTCGAAACGGGACGCTGTGGTCTGCATGCATCAACGAACCCTTCGCGGTTTCTTGTGAAAAAACCCGTGCGCTAATGATTGAGGTTATGAGGGCACAGGTTGGTTCACTCTAAACCACTCGGCTTCCAGTGGCTTCTTCATACGCAGAAATCTTTCCTCAAAGTATCTCCTCGACAGATAAGTAAGAGCTACCGAGACGCCACCGGCCACTACAAATCGCAACACCACAAGGTCGAACCGATAGTCGCGGGGTTGCAGACCCGGGAGCCACTTTCTCGCAAACACGTCATAGGATAAAAAGACAAACGGGTGGAACAAGTAAAGCCCGTAGCTGATATAGCCCAGTAAGCTCAGGAAGGGCGACTCCGTCAGCCATCGCCAGGAACTCGTTCCCAACAGTAGAACGAGTAGAAGAAGCCCGCCAAAGAAAATGCCCGCAAAGGTAAGTTGAAGGATAGCTTCGACATAGTCATGGATCAGGCCGTGGCGCAGCAATCCGTAGGAACCACCAGCCCATCCGGCTAGCCCCAAGCCGGTAGTCAACAGTGCAAGGCACAAGTAAAGAATTTGCTTGCGGGTTAGCGAGCGTACAACAATCGCCAGCAGACTTCCCGCCGCAAGGTTATCTGCGACAAACCAAGTCCACGATCTGAGGCCCAACCCGTTGTGGCCGAGAGCAAACCAGCCACCTCGGAGCAAAGGAACGACAATGCAAATCATTAGAGCAAATTGGGCCAGCCGCCTCTGATTGAGGCGCCGGACAATCATCGGCCAAACGGAATAGTAGTGTTCCTCGACGGCCAACGACCAGAGCCAGCCACAGGTTTGCTTAACTCCAAGCAAGGCTGTGACATTTGATAAAAAAATGAGATTCAACGCAAAATACGGCTTCGTGCTCCATCCGAAAGCCACCAGTATTACCAGCAACGAATAGTAAATCGGGAGAATACGCAACGCTCGGCGCAAGTAAAAGCGTCGGTAGTAGGTCCGGTCTTTGTTCGACTCGATCAAAATCCCTGTTATCAGGAACCCCGACAGGACAAAGAATAGATTTACCCCCAGCCAGCCCGAAGCTGTCCAACGAACAAAAACTTCGGCTGGGCGGGAGAAATGCAGCGTCCCTTCATACGCCATAGAAAAGTTGTGGTAAAGAACGACACCGAGGATGGCAACCCCTCGCAGCACATCCAGTTCGGGCATGACCGGACGGAGCAAGGAGTTTAAGGGAGAAGGGCTGGACACTTTAATGACTCTGACGCGGAGGTGGCAAGATGTCAAGTTCGTGGCTTCTTTTTGCCCGGCACCTCGCGACAGTTCAACAGTTAGCCGTAAAGTGAACAACAGAACTCACCACCATTTAGGTGGTAAAAAACCTTGACCAATGGAATACACCAAATCAGACATCTCTCGCGCATTGTGCACATTTAGAGCGTACTTATTGCAATCAGGCCACAGCATTCATCGACCTGCCGCAAGGGCTTAAATCTTTGCTAGAAGCTCCCGCGTATCCTCGATGGTGCAGCTCATTCGCGAGTCAAACTCGGCCTCAAGATGAATGCCCTTGAATACCTCAGTGAGGACGTTTTTAATGATGTCCAGGTCGTTTTTTGTGAGTTCCACGAGCATAATCCGCCTTATCGGCATTATGCGCCTTGGCTGCCAACTCTCGTTAGCAGGCGACTACACTCA
>JAYVCW010000273.1:0-15322 GCA_043749775.1 Acidobacteriaceae bacterium
TGGTCGGGGAGAGAGGATTTGAACCTCCGACCCCCTGGTCCCGAACCAGGTGCTCTACCAGGCTGAGCCACTCCCCGACTGATGATGATTTGCGGGCCGTGCGACCACCGCATCGGCTCGAACTCGAACAGTATAGCATTCTGTTCTGGCGACTATTTTGATTGCGTTTTGTCGAATGCGTTAGCATCTCGCTGCCTTGATAGCAGTTTTAAAACTCTTCCGCGCAGACATCCGCCGGCTTTGATCGGGCTTGTTCACCCCGCAGCCCTGTCGCGGTGGACTGCTACAATCCTTGCGGCTGTTGCTGTTTTTTGTCGCGAACTCTTATCAAACTTTTATGCTCGCATTCTCCGCCGCGAAGTTATTTTCGGCTCCTGAAATCATCTCGAAACCTTTGCTCTTAGTCGAGCAGGGTCGCATCGTAGAGGTTTCGTCGCGCGATGGACGGCCGGCACCCAGCGCAAGTTCTGTCGTTGATTTTGGAGACGCGATCATTGCTCCGGGCTATATCGATCTGCACATCCATGGCAGTTCCGGCTATGACGTAATGGATGACAGCGCTGCAGCGCTGCCTGCAATCGGACTTATGCTCGCTCGTCATGGGGTGACGAGCTATTTTCCAACCACGGTTACGGCTGCCCTCGACCGTACCCTTCACGCGCTCGAACGGCTGGCGTCCGCGATTGAAAAAGCCGACAAGCAAAACGTGGATGGCAATGCGCTCGCCCGACGGGGTGATCGTAGCCAAAATGATCGAGTCGTCGCCGCCCCGATTGGAATTCACCTCGAAGGTCCATTCATCAGTCACCTTCGCCGCGGAGTGCATCCGCCGGAAAATCTTCTTCCGCCAACTCTCGCAACGTTTGAAAAGTTCTGGCAGGCCGCGCGCGGTCGCATTCGCATGATGACCGTTGCTCCCGAACTTGAAGGCGCGCTCCCGGTGATTGCGGAAGCCACAGGGCGCGGTGTCTGCGTCAGCCTCGGCCACTCAGACGCCGATTTTGCAGCGACCGTGTGCGGCATCGAGGCGGGAGCACGCCACGCCACTCATACTTTTAACGCGATGCGTCCGCTCGATCATCGCGCCCCCGGAATTCTGGGTGCTGTGCTCACGGATTCTCGCCTGAGTGCGGATATTATCGCTGACGGCGTGCATCTTGATCCCAGCATCGTCAAGCTTTTTGCGGAGGCAAAAGGGCCAAACAACACCGTCCTGATCACCGACGCGATTTCGGCTACGGGAAAGCCCGATGGCCGCTATCGCTTGGGAACGTTCGACGTTGATGTGAGCGGCGACAGGTGCACGACCGGCGGCAAACTTGCGGGGAGCGTACTGACCATGGATCGTGCCGTGCGGAATCTGGCAGAATTTGCAAAGTGGGATCTCGCAGCCGCGGTGATGGCGGCCAGCCGCAATCCGGCCGAGACGGCGAAGCTCAAGAACAAGGGAAAGCTCGTCGCTGGAGCGGACGCCGATTTCGTGGTGTTAAGCAAGGAGGGGAAAGTGCTGCGAACCTTTATCGGCGGCGTTGAGTCGGCAGGGTAAACTGAGAAGACATATTTTGGAAAATAGTTTGGGAAAGAGTAATGATGGCTGAGCCCCGTAAATTCCCGCATCATCTGATTCGAGAGATCTTTGAACAGCCCGATGCGCTGCGACGGACGATCGAACCGCGGATTTCCCCGTCGGATGGCCTGGTTCGGCTGGATGAGGTTCGGATTGCACCGGAAGAATTGCGTGCGCTCAGGCGAATTAATATTGTTGCTTCAGGAACGAGTCGCCACGCTGGAATGACCGGGCAGTTCATGATGCAGGAGTTGGCTGCCGTTCCGGTCGAGATTGATTACGCGAGCGAGTTCGAATATCGCAATCCCATGATCGGACGTGGCGAGCTGAGTATCTTTATTACTCAGTCCGGGGAAACTGCCGACACGACGGCAGCCCAGCGCGAGGCCCGCAATAAGGGTTCGCGTACTATCGCGATATCAAATGTCGAAGGCTCGACGATTGCCCGCGAAGCTGACGGCTTCATTTACACACACGCCGGCCCTGAAGTGAGCATCGCCTCTACAAAAGCTTTTACCGCGCAGATGGCTTGTCTGTTTCTGTTTGCCCTCTATCTTGGCGAAATCAAGAAGACGACTTCGTCCGAATCGGCGAAGCGATATATAGAAGAGCTGCGAGACCTTCCGCAAAAAACAGAGGCCATCCTCGCAGCCGCCGATCAAGTCGAAAAATTGGCCGAGCTCTACTACCGCGTCGATGACTTCATGTTTCTCGGGCGTGCGATTCACTATCCCATCGCCATGGATGGAGCCTTAAAGCTGAAAGAAGTGTCTTACATTCACGCGGAGGGTTATCCCACGGGCGAAGCGAAACACGGCCCGAATGCCTTGATCGATTTCCGCCTCCCGCTGGTGATGATTGCGACTTGCGATAGGAATGATGCGGGCTCGGTCAAGCGTTACGAAAAAAATGTCAGCAACATGGAAGGCTTCAAGAAACAAGGCGCCACTGTGATCGCGCTCGCAACCGAGGGCGACGACGAGATCCCGAAGATCGCAAACCATACCTTCTTCATTCCGAAGTCTCCGGAATTGTTGTCTCCTATTCTGGAGATCGTACCTCTTCAACTCTTCGCTTACTACGTTGCCGCGAAGCGTGGCCTGGATGTCGATCGCCCGCGCAATTTGGTGAAGGCCGTAACCGGGGAATAGCAGGCGGGGCCGCTTGTCTTGCTGCTCGTTGCTTTGGCCAGAAGCGGACTTTAAGCTTCCAGCCCCGGCGACTAAACATGGTCCCAGCAAAATTCTGCACGATTGCTTATGATGGGAACATCATTTTTTCACCGATGGAGTCATAGTGGTCGAGACGCACAAGAGCAACGGAATCGAAGTTCTGGAAACGCGGGAGTGGTTGGACTCGCTTGATTACGTACTTTCCGAAGGTGGCGCCGAACGCGCCGGCCGCCTGCTGCAACAACTCGCCTTGCACGCTCGCCGAAGCGGTGGCGTCAATCTTCCTTTCACCGCGACTACGCCTTACCAGAACACAATTTTTACCAATGCTCAGCCACCATTCCCAGGCAGTCAGGAAATGGAGCGACGCATCAAGAGCCTGGTGCGCTGGAATGCGCTCGCCATGGTCGTGCGCGCCAATAAGCTGCAGGAGGGAATTGGCGGCCACATTTCGACCTTCGCATCGGCGGCTACGCTTTACGAAGTCGCGTTCAATCATTTTTTCCGGGCATCGACCGAATCCGGAGACCGCGACATTGTTTACTTCCAGGGACACGCCGCGCCGGGAATTTACTCTCGCGCTTATCTCGAAGGCCGCATTCCTAAAGAAAAACTAGAGAATTTTCGCCGCGAGTTAAAAGCTGGTGGCGGATTGTCATCCTACCCACATCCCTGGTTGATGCCCGATTTCTGGGAATTTCCAACTGTCTCGATGGGCCTCGGGCCGATTCAGGCGATTTACCACGCGCGCTTCATCAAGTACCTTGAAAATCGCGGCCTGAAAACTTCGACTGGCGGAAAAGTCTGGGCATTCCTCGGCGACGGCGAAATGGATGAGCCCGAGTCGCTCGGCTCTATCACTCTAGCCTCGCGTGAGCGTCTCGATAACCTGATCTTCGTCGTCAACTGCAACCTGCAGCGCCTCGATGGTCCGGTTCGTGGCAATGGCAAAATTATTCAAGAGCTTGAAGCGATCTTCCGCGGCGCTGGTTGGAACGTGATCAAGGTGATCTGGGGCGGCGATTGGGATCAGCTCATTGAGAATGATCGCGACGGCTTGCTCATTCGGCGGATGGGTGAAATTACCGACGGGCAATATCAGAAATATTTCGTCGAGAGCGGCGCTTACTTCCGTCAGAACTTCTTTGGCACCGATCCGCGACTGCTGAAAATGGTCGAGCATCTTTCCGACGAGCAATTGGCGCGCATGCGTCTCGGTGGCCACGACCCGATCAAAGTGCATGCGGCGTATCGAGCCGCTGTCGATCACACCGGTGCCCCAACCATCATTCTTGCCAAGACTATTAAAGGATACGGACTCGGCGAGGCCGGCGAAGGAAAGAACATTACTCACCAGCAGAAAAAGCTGAATGACGATGAGCTTGAAATCTTTCGCTCGCGTTTCGGTATCCCTATTCCGGACGCGGAATTGCACCTCGCTCCCTTCTATCGGCCTGATGACGACAGCGCCGAAATCAAGTACATGCAGAAGCGCCGCAAGGAACTTGGCGGCTACATGCCGGTGCGAAAAGTTCGTGCTACCCCGCTCAAACCCGTGTCGGAAGCCATCTTCGAAGAGTTCTACAAAGGCACTGAAGGGCGCGAAGCATCGACCACCATGGTCTTCGTCCGCATGCTCTCGAAGCTTCTGCGCGACCCGGAAGTCGGCCCACTTATCGTTCCCGTTGTTCCCGACGAAGCGCGGACGTTTGGAATGGAGGCGCTCTTTCGCCAGGTCGGCATCTACTCAAGCGTGGGCCAACTCTACGAGCCGGTCGATATGTCGACGCTCCTTTATTATAAGGAGGCACAAAACGGGCAGATCTTAGAAGAAGGAATTACCGAGGCCGGTTCGATGTGCTCCTTCATCGCCGCCGGCACCGCCTACGCGAATCACGGCATCAACACCATCCCCTTCTTTATTTATTACTCGATGTTCGGCCTGCAGCGTATAGGAGATCTGATTTGGGCGGCGGCCGATATGCGCTGCCGTGGTTTTCTAATCGGGGGTACGGCGGGAAGGACGACTCTGGCCGGCGAAGGGTTGCAGCATCAGGATGGACATAGCCACGTGCTGGCACTGCCGGTCCCGAATCTCATGGCCTATGATCCGGCATTCGCTTACGAGATTGCCATCATTATTCAGGATGGCATCAAGCGCATGTATGGTGACGGCGAGTCTATCTTCTATTACCTGACGGTTGGCAACGAACCGCTGCCGATGCCTGAAATGCCCAGCCAGCCGGGCATTCGCGAGGGGATACTCAAAGGCCTGTATCGCTATCGTACTTCTGAAAATAAAGATGCGAAGTTGCGCGCGCAATTACTTGGCAGTGGCGCCATCATGTTCGAAGTTCTCAAGGCGCAAACGATTCTTGAAAAAGACTATGGCGTTGCAGTCGATGTCTGGAGTGTGACCAGTTACAAGCAACTTTACCGCGATGCAAATGACTGCGCGCGCTGGAACATGCTGCATCCGACGAAGCCGGCAAAAGTCCCGTACATCACGCATACCTTGAATGACGCATCGGGTCCCTTCATCGCAGCATCGGATTATATGAAGGTGCTGCCGGAGAGCTTGGCACAGTGGATTCCGGGCAAGTTGGTCGCGCTCGGCACTGATGGCTTCGGCCGCAGCGAGAACCGCGAGTCGCTGCGCGATTTCTTTGAGGTGGATGCAAAGCACATCGTGCTTGCGACGCTGCATGCACTTGCTTCGGATAAGTTGCCGGGCAAGCGAGATAAGAAAGAAGACAAGAAAGAAGATAAGAAAGAAGCAGGGGAAGTAATCGACGGGAAGTTGCTGGAGAAGGCAATCCGCGACCTGGGTATCAATGCGGAGAAGAGCAATCCGGCAATCAGTTAGTTCTCCGCCAATCTTATTGATTTACTGTCTCCTGAGCGAAGGGAAGAATCTGTGCAACTTGCCGCTATCGGCACATACCAGATCCTTCCTCAAAACGAAAATGATGAGGTGTCAGGCTGACATGGCGGCGACCCAAGCATGAAGAGAAAGAAAAGGAATAATGCCGACAGAATTTAAGCTGCCCGAGCTGGGCGAAAATATCGAAACAGGAGATCTTGTCCGCCTGATGATTAAGCCCGGCGCTGACATTGCCGAAGGTCAGGCCGTGATGGAACTCGAGACCGATAAGGCAGTCGTCGAGGTGCCCTCGTCGGTGACCGGCAAAATCGGAGAAGTTCGGGTCAAAGAAGGCGACAAGCTACGAGTTGGACAAGTCATCTTTACGATCGAGAACGGTGCTGGAGCGGAAGCAAAAACTAAAACCAAATCTCAGGCAGCAGCTTCCTCCGCGCCCGCAATCTCAGAGACGGATCAACAAGAGCCAACTCCCGCCGGTTCAGCGCCAGGGAAATCTGGTAGTAACTCTGGTAGTGACAAGGACGTCGGCGCGAAACCCGATGCTCCAAAGTCAGCTACGAAAGCCGATGCCCAGCCTGCGGTTACGCAACAGGAGTCATCCGCCCCGCACGTCGAACGTCGAAAACCAGCGGCCGCCGCGACCCCGAGTGAATTCAGGCTGCCTGAACTCGGCGAGAACGTTGAGTCGGGCGACCTTGTACGCCTCATGATAAAGGCCGGTGCAATGGTTGCCGAAGGCCAGCCCGTCATGGAACTCGAAACTGACAAAGCTGTGGTCGAAGTTCCTTCTTCAGTGAGTGGCAAAGTGCGTGAGGTAAAAGTTAAAGAGGGGCAGAAGGTGAAAGTGGGCGACGTCATCTTCACGCTTGAAGGCGGAGGTCAAGCGACCAAGCCACCTCGCAAGCACGAGCCTGTCGAGCACACCTCCGACCAGCAGACCGCCCGCCTGTCGTTCCAATTGGCGATTCGGGCCGAGGGTAAGACCGAACAGGAGGCGCTGCCTCCCGATCACTTGGTCGCCGAAAAAGAAACTTTCAGCATGCCGGTTCAACTTGGCAAAGTTGCAGGCACCGAGCATCGCGACCCCGTGCCAGCTGCTCCACATGTGCGCCGGTTGGCCCGCGAAATCGGAGTCGACATTCACAGCATTCAAGGCTCTGGCCCCGGCGGACGTATCAGCGAAGACGACGTCAAGCGTGCCGCGAAGCATGCTTTGATGGAGGCTGCCGCCGCGGCGCAATCTCCGCGCGGAGGCTTCGTCGATCCTGAATTGCCCGACTTCGGCAAGTGGGGCAAGGTCGAGCACGTTTCGATGCGCGGTGTTCGACGTAAAACCGCCGAACATCTTCGCCAGGCATGGAATACGATTCCACACGTCACGCAGCAAGACCGCGCCGACATTACTGAGCTTGAGCATCTCCGTTCAAAGTTTTCGCCGCGCGCTGAAGAGGCGGGTGGCAAGATGACGGTGACGGCCATCGCGCTCAAAGTTTGCGCCTCTGCGCTGAAAGTATTCCCGCAGTTCAACGCCTCGATCGATACGGGGAAAGAAGAAATCATCTACAAGCAGTACATCAATATCGGAGTTGCGGTTGATACCGACCGCGGCCTGCTGGTGCCCGTGATCCGCGACGTCGACAAGAAAAATATTGTCGAATTAGCGGTCGAGATGACGCAGCTTTCGAAGAAAGCGCGTGACAAGAAGATCACTATCGATGAAATGGAAGGCGGGACCTTCACCATCACGAATCTCGGGGGCATCGGGGGCACCGGATTTTCTCCGATCGTGAATCATCCCGAGGTCGCGATTCTTGGCCTCTCGCGCTCCCGTATGGAGCCGGAGTGGGTGAATAACAAATTTGAGCCGCGCTTGATTCTTCCGCTCTCGCTCTCGTACGATCACCGGTTGATCGATGGCGCCGATGCCGCGCGATTCCTGCGCTGGATTGCAGAGGCCTTTGAGCAGCCGTTCTTGCTTTCGGTGCAGGGGTGATTGGGTAGACCGGACACTCTTGTCCGCCTGCTTTTAAATTTGAACTCGACGTTGAAAAACGACAACGAATGCAATGCGAAGCAGCTTCGGAGCCGGTCTGTAAAGAGCAGCGGAAATAAGAGCAGCGGAGCGGAGTGTCCGCTCCACAGGGAAAACAAATCTGATTCATTTTCATTAAGGATCAATTAAACAATGGCTGAAACATCGAATCTTCAGGTGGCTGTAATCGGCGGCGGTCCCGGCGGATATGCCGCTGCATTTCTCGCCGCCGACCTCGGCATGAAAGTTACCATGATTGACCCCGAGGTCAATCCCGGCGGCGTCTGCCTTTACCGCGGCTGCATTCCCTCGAAAGCTTTGCTGCATGTCGCAAAGCTTCTTGAAGAAGCCGAACAGGCGAAGAACTGGGGCATCGAGTTCTCCGAGCCGAAAGTCGACCTGAACAAGCTGCGCGGATGGAAAGAGAGCGTCGTCAAGAAACTGACCGGCGGCCTTGGACAACTATCCAAACAACGCAAGGTCGAATTCGTGCAAGGCAAAGCGGCGTTCGTCAATGGCACGACGCTAAGAGTTACGAAAACCGCGGGCGGCGACGAAAACTTAAGCTTTGATCGCATCATCATCGCCACCGGCTCGCGGCCAACCATGGTTCCGAGCCTGAAGATCGACAGCCCGCGCCTCATGGATTCTTCCGGTGCCCTTGACCTTCCTGAAATTCCGAAAACTTTACTCGTCATCGGCGGCGGCTACATCGGACTGGAACTTGGCTCGGTCTATGCCACACTCGGCACCAAGGTGACGTGCGTTGAAATGCTGTCCGGCCTCTTGCCAGGCGCCGATCGCGACTTGGTTTTGCCCCTGCACAAGCGCCTGGAAAAACTTTTCTCCGCGATTCTTCTCAACACCACCGTCAAATCGCTGAAAGAAGAAAAGAACGGAATCCGTGTGACCCTCGAGGGGCCGAACGTTAAAGAAAAAGAGCAGGTTTTCGATCGCGTGCTGATGTCGGTGGGGCGCCGTCCGAACTCCGAAATCGCCGGGCTCGACAAAACAAAAGTTAAAGTCAATCAAAAAGGTTTTATCGAAATCAACGCTCAACGCCAGACTGCGGAACCGACCGTTTACGCCATCGGCGATGTCGCTGGCGAGCCGATGCTAGCACACAAAGCGATGCACGAAGGTCGCACCGCGGTCGAGGCGATTGCCGGACACAAAGTCGCGTTCGAACCGAATGCTATACCGGCCGTCGTCTTTACCGATCCTGAAATCGCATGGGCTGGACTCACCGAGACGCAGGCCAAAGAACAAGGCCGCGAAATTACTGTCGCAAAATTTCCTTGGGCAGCATCAGGCCGCGCGATCACAATAGACCGGCCAGAGGGTCTCACCAAATTGCTGATCGATCCGAAAACAGAACGGGTTCTCGGTGTCGGCATCGTCGGAGCGGGCGCTGGCGAGCTGATCGCCGAAGGTGTTCTCGCTATCGAAATGTGTGCGCTCGCGGCCGATGTCGGTATGACGATCCACCCACACCCAACGCTTTCCGAGACGATGATGGAAGGGGCAGAAGTTTTCTACGGTCAAGCCACCGACATTTACCGTCCCAAGCGCTAGCAGCCCGCCTTCTCGCCCGCCGCAGCAACCCGGTGGAGGGCCATGAATGACAGGGAAAGTGCCGGCGCCACTATCGGATCATGAAAAAGTTCATTGCATGAAAAAGTTCGTACTTTTATTTCTCGTCCTTAGTTTGGCTTGCGCCTCGTTCGCGGCTCAATCCGCTGCCGGATTGCTGAAGTCTGGAGCGAAGCAAGAGACACCGTCTGGCAGCGATCCGCTGGGGCGAGACACTCCTTCTGAAACCGTGCTGCGATTCCTGCAGGCTGCGCAAGATGGAGATTACAAAACCGCCTCCGAGTACCTGCAGGTCAGCGGCACGCGCCGGCAATCGCAGGGCGTCAACCTCGCCGAAAAATTGAAAGTGTTGCTCGACCGCGCTTTTGTAGGAAGCCTGCGCCGATTGAGCACGAACCGCGAGGGCAGCGCCGAGTACGGTACGTCGGATCGTCAAACGATCGGAACTTTCTCTGTAGGCGATACCGACGTGCCTGTGATTTTGGTGCAGGCGGTTTATCCGAACTCCGGTAAAGTCTGGCTATTCTCATCTGAGACTTTAAGCAGAGTTCCAGATTTATACGACAACGTCCAGGCTCATCAGGTCGAAAACAGACTGCCGCAGGTGCTGGTGCGCGATTCCTTGCTGGGGATGCCACTCTGGCAATGGCTGGCGCTGCTTCTCTCGATCCCTTTAGCAATCGCAATTGGTTGGGCTTGCGTTTTGCTATTGGCGATTCCGCATCGGCTTTGGCTCAAATACAAGAAACGTCCGGAACTGCAGTCTTATCGCACAGCGGCGTCAACTCCATTGCTGATTTGTTTCAGTGTGATCGCGCATCGCGCGTTGGCCAGCTATCTCGGCTTACCGCTGCTAAGCCGCCTTTATTACTACCGCATCATCGGCGTCATTTTCAGCTTCGGTTTCTTCTGGTTCCTGCTCCGCTCGACGAGCGTCACCATGCAACGCTTGCGCTCGCGCGCGATCCGTTCTGGGCGAATCGGCACCGGCACGCTCATGGTGCTCGGGGAGCGCCTGCTCACCGCGTTCATCGTAATTGTCGCCATCCTCGCAATACTCGGAGTCTTAGGTTTCAACCTGACCACGGTACTCGCCGGCCTAGGCATCGGCGGTATCGCCATCGCATTCGCGGCACAGAAAACTTTGGAGAATTTATTCGGCGGAATTTCCGTATTGGCCGACGAAGTGATTCGTGTCGGCGATTACTGCCGCTTTGGGGATCGCACCGGCACGGTTGAAGACATCAGCCTGCGATCCACTCGTGTGCGCACGGATGCGCGAACTGAGCTCTCTATCCCGAATGGCGCGCTCGCGACCATGAACATCGAAAATTTCGCGCGCCGCGACAAAATATTTTTTAATCCCGTCCTCTCGATAAGAGTGGAAACGACGGCGGACCAATTGCGCTATCTGCTGGCTGAAGTGCGCCGCATGTTGTATGAACACCCGAAGGTAGGGAGCGACAGCGCGAATATTCGTTTCGCGGGTTTCGACGCCAGCGCTTTACGAGTCGAGATCACAAGCTTTGTGCTCACGCGCGACGCTAACGAGTTCGCCGCTGTCCGCGAAGATCTCTTGTTGCGCATCATGGACATCGTTGAGAAGTCTGGCGGCGGTTTCGCATTGCCTTCTCAAACGCTCTACCTATCGCGCGACCGTGGCCTCGATCCCGAGCGTGCTTCTGCCGCGGAACAAGAGGTCCAACATTGGAGGGATACGCAAAATCTTCCGTTTCCTGACTATGCCGCGGCCGACAAATCAAGCTTCCGCGGAGCGATCGCTTATCCCGACCCTCAGTCGGCGACCAGCAAAAGCCAGAAGACGCCGTAGTCGCTTTCACACGACTTTAGAAACTCTAGGACGCGTCCTTGCTTACCCACGTAACTTGCGGCTTCCGGCGCAGGTTTCTAGCATGAGGAGTCATGGCTCATGCTTTGCTCTTATCACCGGACGACCAGGCGGTCAGTGCGATTACTGGCGTTTTAGAAGAAATGTCGGTAACTTGCGAACGCCCGCTGGATGGGGTATCCGCCGCGCAAAAACTTAATTCTCAAAGCTTCGATCTGGTTCTAGTCGATTGCGAAAATTTGCCGGCGGCAAAGCTGATCTTTGATGTATGCAGGCGCGGCAAAGCGGGCAACAATCCAGTTCCGATTGCCATCGTGGATGGCCGCGCAGGCCTACCAACCGCGTTTCGATTGGGCGCAGAGTTGATCTTAACCAAGCCTGTCGCTAAAGATCAGGCTCGTACCACGATTCGCGCCGCCGTAAACCGGGTGCGAAAAGACAGTTCCGCCGCCGAACACGCCGCCAGCAGTGTTGGCCCTCTTCAGACTAGCGAGAGCAACGATGATCATTACTCTTCTGCAATGGGCGCGGCAACGGGCGAGGCCGTGGGCGCGTCGATGACGGGAATTCCTTTAGACTTTTCGACGGCAACCGTCGGCGACACTTCCGCTCCGCAACTTACAAGCTATGCCGAACCGATGCCGACCGTTGCTCCGGCCGCGAGCGTCATAGCGTCGCCTGCTTTAGCGTCGTCTGCTTTATTGACAAGTGCGGTGTCCTCGGCCGCAGCAGCCGTTTCGCGCTCGACGACCGAATACATAAAAGAAGCGAAGGCGGCAGAAAAAATCGAGGCACGGCCTAAGCCACCTGTCTTGTCCGAGCCAAAGTCGGCGCTTCAGGGCCCTACGGGCAGCACGAGGCCGGCTTTAGTGATGAAACCTTCCGATGATCCGGTGCTGGCGGAACTCGAATTGACGGAGAAGGAAGCAGAGCAAAAAAAGATTGAGATAGCTAAGTCCGGCAAACTGTCGGCGGAACACTCGACCTCCAGAAAAGTTGAAAACGCCCATAGCGATCGAAGTCACTCGCCAGAGACTCACGAGCCCATCCAAAGGCGTCGGAACGTTATGCTGGTGGGCACGTTGATGCTCGCGTTAGCCGGGGGAGGCGTGTACGCGGTGTGGAACTATCAGCCCGGGTTTAAGGCGATGGCCCAGGCTGAAATCAATCGCGCACTCGGCAAGGTGGGTGTGTCTTTGCCACAATCCGACTTTTCGAAATCAACGAATATTGCGAACGCCCCAGCGGCGATTCCGGTTGATCGTTTCGCGATGCAGCCGAACGCAGTAGCGCCGACTTCGGCAACTCAGTTCACAGCCGATTCAACCGCAAGTCCCGAATCACCAGAGGCTTCCGCTGCGCCTGCTACGGCACTTGCTGACTCCAGTCTTCCCGAATCCGCGGCCAGTCAGGAAATAAAGCCGTCCGCGGTAGCTTCGGCAAAGCTGGCTAAAGCCAGTGTGACGAAATCCGAAAGTTCGAAACTGGCGGACACTACGCGAGAGGCCGTTACGCAAAAAAGTGATTCTGACAGCGCGTCCGCCAAACCAAACCATGCTCTAATTCTTTCTTCCCAGGGTGCGCAGAAGCGCCTTCTCTACAGTGTGCAACCGAAGTACTCCGCTGAAGAGCGAGCGCGTGGAACCCAGGGCTCAATCGTCCTCAAAACCTTAGTCAAGAGTGATGGTAATGTCGCCGACGTGCACCTCGTCGAGGGTAGCGCTGCATTCGCCCCAGCCGCAATCGAAGCAGTAAAGCAGTGGCGTTATCGGCCTCTGCAACGCCAAGGGATGGCTCAGCCGTTCCAGACCGTCGTGGTCGTCGAGGCTCCGAAACAGTAGCCTAAAAGGTTTAGAGCCGAACACGAGGAGTGCAACCTGGCGTGTCCTCCGCCCCCGAACTGCCCCATGAACCGAAAAACCTTGTGCCATCGATTCACACACTAGGGCTTCAATGACCAGGACTTCAATTACCGCCGTAACTTGCTGCTACCCACGCCATTACCTACGATAACTTCATTATGGGTTACCAAGCGTTACTCTTCTGCCCCGACGAAAAACTGGCGCGAGTTGTAAGCCAGGTGTTCGCTGAACTGGAGTTCTCCATCGAACCGGTTCACGAGCCTTTTGCCGCCGTGAAAAAATTGATGGCGCAGCGCTACGACGCCATCGTCGTCGATTGCGAGAACGAGCAGAACGCTTCGCTGCTCTTCAAGAGCGCGCGAAACTCATCTTCGAATCAAAGCTCATTAGCGATTGCTGTGGTCGAGGGGCAGGCGGGAGTGGCGAAAGCATATCGCATCGGCGCGAACCTGGTGCTCACCAAGCCGATCAATGTTGAACAAGCGAAGGGCACGTTGCGAGTAGCTCGAGGATTGCTGCGCAAGAATCAAGATGCTGCCGCTACCACGGGCGCAACGCCGGCAGCTACTGCCGCAAAAATTTCTGAACCATCTGCTTCGTCTCGTCGTGACTCTACGCCGGTCGAAACGAAGCTCGCGGAAACCGCGCCGCAGGCGTCAAAAAATCTCGCTTACGAGACGGCGCCATTAGCCGTCGCCCCCTCGATCCCCACCGTTGCCAGTGCGGCTATGTCGGCCGCTGCGGCGCCCATCGAGAAAATACATGCGCCTGAAATCTCAGCTCCAAAGCCGGTGGCGGCTCCGGTCGCTGCGCACGCTGCTGAAGTGAGAACTTCAACCCTTGCATCCGCCGCGGCGGTTGCTCCCGCGAAAGTTGCATCTCCGGAACCTGATACGCCAAAGGCCGAAGAAAAAACTGGAGCAGCGCAGTCTTTCCGAAATGCCGCGCATAGCGCACCCGAATTCGAGGCATATGAGTCAGTTCATACCGGCAATCCAGCAGTCGCAAACCAGCAAGTGGCGAGCCCAGCTCCAACTTTCGGTGGGCTCGATCAAGTTGAATCGGAGAGTTCGCACGGGAGCAAGAAACTCCTGATCGCGGCCTGCCTGGTGGTGCTGACAGTTTTGGGTTATTTCGCCTACCAGAAGTTCGGCGGCTCAGGTTCAGCTACAGCGGGGGCGGTTCGCTTAACCGCTCAGCCCGCGGAACGTCAGACCGCGTCTCAAGCGAACGTCGCGGAGCCTTCCGCCCAGCAGCCCGCTTCACCGCAACCAGCGAACTCCGTGCCAGCAAACTCGGTAACAACGACCTCCGTGCCGACGCCTGCTTTTATGCCCGGCAACGGCGCGCATACTGCACTTAGCGGCAAGACTTCTCCCGCCAAGACGTCCACTGCAGTCGCAGAGAACACGGTGAGGGTAATTGCCGACTCTGGAGCGGATCAGCCGGCAAACTCTGATCCAGCCGTGAAGACTGCAAACGCTGCGCCGGTGCATGTGAAGTCAAACGTTGCCACTAGCAAACGAACCGAAGATATCGCGCCTCCGCCCTCGAGTTCTTTCGCAACCACAAATGACAATAAGTTGAGTGGTCTCATGGTTTCGGCGCCCGCGAGCCTGCCCAGGCCTGCACTGGCGAGCTTAAAAGTGTCTCAAGGCGTTTCGCAAGGACTCTTGATCAAACGCGTTACTCCGCAATATCCGGCGGCGGCGCGCTCAACCCATACGCAAGGCGAAGTCCGCATTGAGGCAACGGTCAATAAAGAGGGAGTGGTTGTGAATCCCAAGGTGATCCGCGGCGACACGGTGCTTGCGCACGCTGCGATGGAAGCCGTTCGTCAGTGGCGCTATAAGCCCTACTATCTCGATGGGCAGCCGGTTGAAATTCAGACCGAAATCACGATTAACTTTAAAGCCGACTAGGTAGAGGCTCGAAACAAGCCCTTTCAATTCTTACTTTTCGCCATCGCTTCTCGCGTCTTGTCGAGAACTTCTCGTTCCAGTCCCTGAATTTCCAGCCAACTCAATTGCCGATCGGGGCGGCCAGAGGGACAAACGTCTCTCCTGCGCCACTCGACCCCATTCAAGCACTATTTCTTCCCACTCAAGGTTCAATTCGTTCAAGCTTCAATTGAGGTGCAGGTTTGGTTCGCGACGCCGCGGCCGGCCCGGGTGGGCGCTGATATTACGAAACTTGTTGTACAGTCCATGTAGCTCTTCGCTTAGCAGGCGAACGATCTCCATGCTGAATAATGGGTATTCCCTCAAGAGGTTAATCAGTTTTTCTCGCGGAATAAAAGATGCCGTCGCCGGGCCGAAGGCTTCGGCGGTGACACGGTAGTTTGCGCCGCACATTGTTTCGCC
>JAYVCW010000274.1:0-4347 GCA_043749775.1 Acidobacteriaceae bacterium
CCGCGTATTTGATGATTCCGTGCCCAAATGAATTTAAGCTTTGCGCTCCTCTCCTTACGATTTCGGTAACTGTCGCCGACGAACTTCGTGGCGAGCCACGCGAAACCCACGCCAAACAACGCCTCAACCGGAATGCGATCTGTTGCGCCATCAAACTCTGAAAACAAGAGTCGATAGACCGCCTCGCCCATCCCAAAAGAGGCGAATAACACAGTTGCCCCTAACAGATACACTTTTAGGCGCTCTACTGCCTGAGAGCGGATGGAATCGTCGCTTCCAGTAAATGTCCGCACTAAATTGATCGCCATCTTCCCCCCAGATATGCCACTTTTGCCGAGGTCGCAATGTGTGGCCCCGGGTTCAATCTCGCAGAAATAATAACCTGAAATTACTATAGTGGCGAAGCTCTCTCAGTCGCAAAACAGTCCCCCAGCGCAGTCCTTTAAGCTAGACCCTTGCGACGTTGAGAATTGCGGGGCAGACACTATCTGCGGCGTAAAAGCAGCGCTCGTAAGTTTGGTACATACCCGCGAAGATCCGATCCCACGAGGTCGAAAGAGCATGTTTGCGAGCCGCCGAACCCATCTGCAAGAGCATTTCGGGCTGGGTTAGCATAAGCTCGGTGAAACTAACGAAGTCGTCGAAGTTTTTCGCGACGTATCCCGTCTCCCCCTGTTGAACGGTGTATTTTGGTCCACCAACTGCGGTGACGACGGCGGGTACTCCTGAAGAGAGCGCCTCGAGCACGGCAAGGCCAAACGTATCCGTTTCCGAGGGAAACACAAAAAGATCCATATTGGCAAATGCGCGAGAAAGGTTTCTCCCAGTCAGCACACCCATAAATTCGGCGTGCTGCATATTGTGTCGCAGCCAGGTTAGCTCTGCACCTTGACCAACCACAACCATCCTGAAAGCCCGATGGCCCCGGGCGCGGAGCGACCGCTCAAGGTGGGCAAGACAGCGCACGTTTTTCTCAGCCGTGAGCCGTCCCACGTAGCCGATGGTGAATGGACCGCAGTCGCGGTCGCGGAAGCTGGGACTGAATACTTCAGCATCTACGCCATGGGACATCAAGAAACAGGGCCTGCCGGTCGCCCGCTCGAGCCCCACCACCATTTCCGGGTTTGGCGCGAACAGCAATTGCGGGATTCTGTAAAAACGTGCTGCGGCGCGAAAGCTCCACTGTTCAACAGCACTCAGCAATCTGGCGGAAGCGGGCTTGGGCAGAAATGACAGCACGGGAGAGAGGCGAGATCGAGCGTATTGATGCAAATTGGTCTGCCAATTCGCGGCCAGCGGAATCCCAAGCTTGTGGGCGACGAGAACACCGAGCATTCCGACATCGCTCGGACCCGTGATCTGGACCACATCAGGATCGAAGTCTCGTGTCAACTTCATCACTTCTTGATAGTGCCGCCACAAAGCAAGGTCGTATTCGTGAGTCTGATCGAGCGGGAACGTCAAAGGACCCCGCCGAAGCTGAACCCTGGTTACAGAACCCGCGGTCACAATCTGATCACTGGGACCGGCGTGAATAATCAGGAAAGGAAGATCGCGGTTTCGCGCAAATGCTTCAAAGTGTCGACTGGTATTCGCGACGCCATCCACTTCGTGGTAGGCATCAGGGAAGAAAGCGACTCTCAGGCTCCGTGGATCTCGATTTGTCACGACGTTGCCTCATACAGACCGTCGGATTGGATTTCCAACCTCATCTCATCTCGAAGAATCTGGCCCAACGCCCGCCGCACGGTAGCATTTTCCAGAACCCGCATGATGGAAAAAATGCGTTCGAGAAAGGCTGGGGGAGCCTTCCAGAGTGCGGAAATCGGCCGTTCGCCAGCGGCGCACTGGGCGGGGTGGAAGACCCGATCGTCCCATCGGCGACAGCCTGGCGAATATCCTGGATAGTCGCGAATCACGTCGAGCACGGCCTGGGTGGTGCGGATGCCAAGCGGCTCTGCATACTGCGGCATAAAAAGCACATTGCTGCGTTGTTCGACCCTTATTTCGTAAACAAACTCAGAGAAGCTCTCCGCACGCGTCAGGTTCAGGGCGCCGCTGGGCTCGCATCCATGCCGGTCTCCTCCAGAGATGAGTAGCCGCCGCCAGAGCCCGGCCAATTCGATGACGCCTTTGTTTTCGCTCCTGCTACGCATGGCGTTGAGTTCAAAGGCGTGCAGAAATCTAACGTTACCCCGTAGGAATCGCGCCAGGACTTGCGCGTATCGTTGCCGCCCGATGCCGCTCAGATCCCATCCGGGGTGGTTAAAGATCAGGAGCACCTCTGGAAGTTCGTGCAACATCGCAAGCACTTCGCTGAGCCCAGCAGCGGGCTGTTGGCGCGTATACATGCCGAGATCAGCCACAATCGCTTGCGCTCGACTGCTCGGCAGATTGTGAACTCCGAGATGAAATACGGCACCTTCGAACGGAACGCTCCACTCCAGTGCGAGCGGGATTTGACTGGTCTCCTCCACTATTCGCAAAAAAGTCGGCGCTGAGATGCTGTCATGGTCAGTGAGCGAAACCAACGCTGCCAGTGCAAGCACCTTTTCGATCTGATCTCGTTCCACTTGGAAGGCCAACCGAGGGATCAACGGTGGCGTCCAGTAAGCCCGATTCCAGTCGACCGGAATCGTGGATTTGTTGCTTTGGCGTTCCAGCGCCCAGCGGAGCAGGGGTCTTTCTTGGACGAACTTTAGAATGAAGCGGAGGCTTTCCTTGGAGTGATTCGTGTGACTGTGAAGTGAAACAGCCGATCGGTACTCCCCGGCAACGTGTGGTTCGCTCAAAAAACAGGAAATCTTATTTTCGGCCAATGCCGCTTTCCCCCGCTCGATCGAGATATTTGAACACAACCGACAAGGCTTTGCTCACTCTTCATGCTAAAGCACTACCAACAACGTTGCGTTTTGCATTAGGGTGTCGGGGTGAGCACCGGTGTCCAACAAAATGCGATGACCCTAGGCTTCGATCAGCGGTGAAAATCCCCACTCGCCAAAACCGTTAACATCACCTAGCAACATCTTTAAAAGTAGCGTCACCTTGAGCGTATGAATCTGTTGTGAAATGGGGCGACTGGTGTTGACATTAGGGCTGCCATGAGCAGCATTGGGTGGCGAAAACGTTTTTCGCGGCGAGTACTCCGCTATGCACGATCGAAATAAAATGGACTACGCCAGACGGCTGTCTTAAACCACTTCAGTTTTGTTGCGTTGCCTGCGACCTCGGGGCTGCAACTTTGATCGCCTTTTCGGGGGTATAATCACGACTTTCCAAAACCTGAATGGACAAGAAGCAACTAAAGCAATTCAAGAAACGGCTCGAAACACGCCAGCAGGAACTGCACAGGAGCGTTACTCGCGCCCAAGAGGATGGGCGCACATTGGAAGATGTTCGTGCTGCAGATGAAGGAGATCGAGCCGCTACCAGTTACGTCAAAGACTTCCTGTTTCGCCTGAGTACCAACGAACGCAATTTGCTACAAGCGGTAGAGAACACATTGTTGCGCATAGCCGATGGCAGCTTCGGTCAGTGTGCTTCGTGTGGACAAGAAATCAATCAAAAACGACTTGAAGCGATTCCTTGGACGCTGCACTGTATTAAGTGTCAGGAGGAGGCGGAACGGGAAAGTTAATATGGGTTTTGATCACGGTGACCGAGGTGCGTCTGCCAGTTTCCAGGAAGCACTGCGAACAGTCCAGAGGGGTCCACTTCGAGCGCCGCCGCACATCCTCGTTCCGTGCGGCGTTCTTCATCTCCGCCCGTAGGGCATCCGAGCAGTCGGGTTTCTCGTCCATTTGTTGAGATCAACTACGTGGGGTGCCTCTGAAATTCCGCTCGGCCTTTCGCGTAAGATGACGTATGCGCCTTTCAGGGTTATTGACCTGATATTTGTCGGCTGATGATCATTTTTCCAGTTTCAGCTCAAAAAAAGAAAGTGAACCAAGCAGACCTCCCTCCGGCGGTTGAGAAGACTGTTGCCGCGCAGAGTCAGGGTGCGAAGATTCAAAGTTTTTCAAAGGAAAAAAGCGCTGGTGAAAACTGAATAGACAGATACCCAAATTCATAGAGTTGCCGGGACGCCCGCCACGCCGCCGGCGGTTTTTCCTTATTCTTGCCGGCATATTCATCATTGTTCTTGGTAGCCGAACCGCGGTGTCGTACTACGTGGATTCCCTCTGGTTCGGATCACTCGGCTACGGAGACGTTTTCAGGAAGACAATTAGCTTTCGATGGGGTGTTTTTGCGGTATTTTTTGCCGCCACATTTGTCATTCTGTATGGATGGTTTCTGGCGCTGAGGCGGGCATACCAGCCCGATTTATTAAGTGGAGGCATCATCTAC
>JAYVCW010000275.1:0-9553 GCA_043749775.1 Acidobacteriaceae bacterium
GCGGAGCATTTTTTGAAAACGAGGCTCGGAGCGCAACGGGTCAAATTCTTCGGAAATAGGGAGCCAGAAAATAAGATACGGATCCCGCATTCGGTAACCCTTTTCCAATGCTTTTAGGGCTTCTTCCCGCATTCCCAAGTGCATATAACAACGGGCAATATCGGAGGAACCCTCGTCTTCCCGCGTCAAAATTTCTAGTTTGCGCTGCCAGTAAGCCCGCGCTCCGCCCGAAGCAAAGGCACGCGCGAGTTCGGGGGCTCGCTCATTACCAGCGGCGATAGCCTTCTCGTATTCGCCTTTTTGCTCATAACTTGTTGTGATCTTCCAGGAGGCTGCAGCAAATGAGGGATCAACCTCAACCGCCCCGAGGATACTTCGCAAGGCGTCGTCGTAGCGGCGCGAACAGAAATAGACATGCCATGTAAATGAGTTAGTCAGCACCGACATCGGGTCCAAAGCGTTTGCCAGTTTAATTTGTTGCAGAGCTTCTTCAAATTTGCCATGGTGGGCTAGGGTACTGGCGAATAACGCATGGGACAGCCCATAGCCCGGACGTGCTTCGATTGAGCGCCGGAAGTATGCTTCTGACTGCGGCGGATTCCAGTCGTAAAGAAATGAGACGATACCGAGCACCATAAGCGCCTGCGCCTGGGAGCCGTCAATCTCAAGAGCCTTGTTTGCCGCATCCTTGGCAGCTGGGAAAGCCTTGTAGTCGCCAAGGGCCGCGATCGTGTGTAACGCGTCGGCAAGCCCCGCCCATGACTCGGCACTCTTTGGATCCAGTTGAATTGCCTGCTTGAACATGTCTCGGGCGCGGGCAGGGTCAAGCTGACTCAGAAAATAAGATCCTTTGAAGTAGAGGACCGCGACTTCGGGATCGATTGGATGCTGGCGAGCGAGATCGGCCTGCTCTTGCGGGGTGAGGCGAGCGGAGATTCGCTCCGCGATCTCGCGGGCAACCTCGCCCTGCACGGTCAGCACGTCGCTCATCTCCCGGTCGTAGCTTTGCGCCCACAAGTGCCGATCCGAAGCAGCGTGGATGAGTTGAGCAGTGATGCGAACTTTACTGCCCGCTCGGACTACCGATCCCTCAACGAGCGCGTCAACTCCTAACTCTCGCGCGATCTGTGCCGCTGGCTTGCGAGTTCCAAGGTAGGCCATAGCGGAGGTTCGCGAGATCACCCGCAGTGAACTTATCCGGGCGAGGCTCGTGATGAGTTCATCGGTCATTCCATCCGCAAAGTACTGTTGCTCCGAATCGTTCGAAAGATTCAGCAGCGGTAGAACCGCGATCGATTTAACTGTGAGAGTCTCCCCGTTCTCCGCCGGGAACAACTTTTGCCGCCGACCGCGAAAATTTGCCACAGCGAATGCAAGAAGGACAGCGACGGCAAGACAGACGCCGACCGCCGGGTAAAAGAGACGCGCTCTCGGTGCCGACGTAATCACCGGTTCGGCAGGTTCTGGCGGCGCTAGTTCCGAAGATTTTGGCGGCTCTGGTTCCGGATCGATCGAAGTGACCTGCCCAACGAAACGATAGCCCCGACGCGGCAGGGTTTCGACATAACGTGGTTCGCCAGCAGAATCATTCAGAACCTCTCGAATTTTGTTGATTGCAGTTCCAAGGCTGTGATCGAAGTCTACGAAGGTGTCCGTCGACCACAACTTCTGGCAAATTTCTTCACGCGTGACGAGTTCGCCGGGCCGTTCCAGAAGCATCGTGAGGAGCTGAAACGGTTGCGCCTGTAAACGGACACGAGTTCCGCCTTTGCGCAACTCGCCCGAATGCAGGTCAGCTTCGTAAGGGCCAAACAGGAGGCGACGTCGCGTAAAAACAGAGGTGGGCATTACGCACTACTTAACCAGCGGCGTCGAGATTAGCAGGGTGCACGATGCGCGTCAAACTTTAATGTGTGCAGCGATCGCTTGTAACCATCCTATTTCTAGAGACTTAGCTGATGAATAAAAGTTGAAGAAGAGTTGAAGTCCAATTTAGACACGATGCATTGCCCAAACGTGCGAATTCGACGAATGTCGCCCCGCGATCGACCTTCCCCGCTTCGGTCGCAGGAGGCTTCAAGTTGGGTATTAAACAAATCATTCTCGCGATCGCTCTTGTGGCTACGATCGGCTGCAGCGGGGGTAATCGGTGGGTACCAACCCAGCAGATCAACACCAGCGTCGTTGTTACCCCTTCTGCCATCACTGTCGATCAAGGGGCGACCACGAAATTTCAAGCACAAGTGTTGGGTCAGTCTAATCAAGCCGTTACTTGGAGCGTGGCGGGCAGCCCTGAAGCCGGAACAATCGACAGCACCGGCGTCTACACCGCCCCGACAAGTGACTACGGCGGCCCCATTCAAGTTTCGGCAGTCAGCCAGGCCGCACCCCTCGCCATCGGAACCGCGAGTGTAAACGTACCGTCGATTCTAGTCACTATTTCTCCAGCCTCGGTTACGTTGGCACCGCAAGGAACGAAAGCTTTTAGCGCGACGGTTTCAGGGCTTGTCGACACCAGTGTCACTTGGTCCGTTCAGGATACCGGGGGAGGGTCGATCAGCAATGACGGTTTTTACACCGCTCCTCTTGTTGCAGGCTTCTATCACGTAGTCGCCACGAGCACTAAGGCCTCCAACTACAGCGGCACCGCTACCATAGCCCTAACCACCTCTTCAAGCTCATTTACACCTGCCCGGGACATGCAGACCGCGCGCGGCCTTCACACGGCTACATTGCTCGCGGATGAAAGTGTGCTCATGGCCGGCGGGGTATCACCGGACAGTTACTGTTTTGGCGGGATGGACTCGGCGGAACTCTATGACCCGGTTTCAGGACTGTTTGTTCTGACCGGCAGCATGGCGGAGAAACGATACGCACATACAGCGACCCTATTTTCAAACAAGCAGGTGTTAATTGCGGGAGGGTTCGGCCACGGCTGCCCCGAGCTCGACGAGCCAGCGGTGAAGTCTGCCGAGCTTTTCGATCTCGCTATGGGCCTATTCACGCTCACGGGGTCTATGGCCACGGCGCGAGGAGGACACACCGCAACGTTGCTGCCGAGCGGGAAGGTGCTGATAACCGGCGGTGGCGATGACGCCGGCGGCGACTTCCCTTTCTATGGTAGCGGTTCGACGACTGCAGAACTATTCGACCCGGCAACCGGCGTTTTCACTACGACAGGAAGCATGGCCGAGCGACGGTTTGGACACACGGCGACCCTGCTCGCCGATGGAAAGGTGCTGATCGTGGGCGGATCTGTGATCTACGCGTCGACGCCAGCCACTCTAGCCGAAATTTATGACCCTGCCACCGGTACGTTTTCTTCCGCAGGCCATACGGTCACGGCGCACTCGGGCCAGACAGCTACTTCGCTCGTTGATGGAAAGGTGCTCATTGCCGGAGGCATCGAGTATCAGGTCAATGGTGAATATACCGCCTCTTCTGCCGCAGAAACCTACGAGCCCGCGACCGGCTCTTTCTTGCCCGCGGCTCCAATGGGAGTAGGGCGGTATTCGCACACAGCCACCTTGCAGCCCGACGGCACTGTGCTCATGGCCGGGGGCGGTACGTCAACTGCAGAACTGTACGCACCCGCTAGCCGTTCGTTCAGCACGACTGGTGGCATGGAACCGAACGCCACGAACATACAGCGACGCTGCTTCCAAACGGGAAAACGCTTGTCGCAGGATCAGTTACGAAATATTACGGACCACCGCCCGCGCTTGCGAGCACAGAACTTTTCAAATGACAGCAGTTATTCCGCTTACATCCAGAGTTATCTCGACATAGGAGCCTCACATGAAACCCTTAAGTAGGAAGCTATCCATTTTCACGCTGTTTCTCGCGGTAGCTTTAATGGCAGTGTTCGGAGAGGATTTGACCTCTCCTAAAATCAACAGTCTACATAGCGGTCAAACTAATTTCAGATGGACTTCGGTCGGACCTAGTCCACCGGCAATTCCAGCGGCGATCGCGTCAGACTCGGCATCGCACACAATCTACATCGGTAGCATTGGCGGCGGCGTCCTCAAGAGTACGAATGGCGGAGCAACATTCAATACGCTGAGCAGTCTCCCTGCCCCTATCGTCTCGTCGTTGGTTATGGATCCCGGCAATCCGAATGTTGTTTATGCCGGCGGATTCAAGACAACCGACGGCGGAGCGACATGGGTCGCGCAGAGCGATGGTGGGGGTCTGGCAATGGTAATGGATCCCACCAACTCCAACATTATCTATTCGTCCGAACTATTTGGCGGCATCAGCAAAACAATCGACGGCGGCGACACCTGGCGATCAGCCTCGCATGGTTTGGGGCAGACCCAGATCTTCTCCATCGCGATCAACCCGTTCAACCCCAGTGTGATATTCGCGGGCAGCACGGGCGACGGAGCTTTCAAGTCTACCGACGGCGGAAGAAGTTGGCACAGCGTGTCTATCGACTCTACGGTCTATGGACTCATGGTCGATCCTGACGACGGCAATATTGTCTACGCGGGATCAAACGGCGATGGCGTGTACAAAAGCATCGATGGCGGCAATTCCTTCGCGCGCGTCGGCTCACCCGCGGTCGGCGTTGTTTTGTCGATCGTAAAGAGTGGCGAACGGCTCTATGCCGGAACCGCCGGCGGCGGCGTTTCTGTAAGCGACGACGGCGGTATCACTTGGAACAATACCGGCATGCCGAGGAGCATGGCTCTCATGCTCAGCGTCGATAGCGAGGGCTCGGTTTACGCAGGTACGAATTTTCATGGAGCATTTGTCCTCCCGGCGCACAAGCAAGCAAAGTGGCGCCGGCTTGCGTGGGAGCAACTGAAGACGTGCTCTTGTCAAGAAGGCCACGCGGTCGCAGTCGACCCAGCCGACCCCAATCATGTGTTTTTCACAACTAACGACGGCGGCATTCTGGTCACGGAAGATGGCGGCGCTACGTGGACGGACGGTGGCACCAGAGGCTTGGTGGCACGTTCTCCCCGCGGAGTGGCTTTCGATCCGCAAGACTCGCGCCGTGTGTATGCAGGATCAGACGCGGGAGGCTTATTTAAATCGGAGGACCACGGCAGGCATTGGCAGCGCCGGCGATTTGGAAGTAGCACGAATTATTCAACGGGTGTGTCCGTCGACTCGTTCGACCACTCGATCTACGTCGCTACCATCGGCAATCTTGGGATCCCGACAAACGGCATCTGGAAGAGCACAGACTTTGGCGAAACATTCCACCGCATTGACCGTGCCCCCAACGCTCCGCCGGATCGATTTTTGAATTTGGGTGGTCGCGGAATTACGGCCGACCCGCATCGTCATGGCACGGTGTATTTTGCCGACCGCGATCGCGGCACATGGCGTTCCCAGGACGCCGGAGCGAGTTGGCACAAAGTCGATGCAACCGGTGCAATCAGCATTACGGTAGATCCCACTGATTCGAACATCGTCTACGTAGGCACTTCGGATTCGACCGGCGTCCTAAAGAGCGTCGATGGAGGCGCATCGTTCGTCCCCAAAAACACTGGACTACCAGGAATTCCGTCTTCTCGAACCGGTTCGATCCAAGTTAATCCGGAAAACTCTAACGTCATTTATTTCGGGACGCAGGGCGCCGGCATATTTCGGAGTAACAACGCCGGTGAGACGTGGTATGCGATCAATCCTGGTCTGCCGAACTTAGACGTGTCTGGTTTTGCGTTGGCCCCCGGCTCGCCAAATAGTTTATACGCGGCCACTTTCTCGTCTGTTTTCAAGAAAACGACAGCGCCCTAGGTCGAGAGCCGTGGAAAGAATTTCAGCGCCCAAAACCAGACGCAAGTCATTTCGAAGCGATCCAGCACTTCCACCGCGGTTCAGTTGATTTGCTTCAGCTAATCGACTCCGCTCTGCACGAGCCCAAAGGCTCGGGTTTTAGTGTTTCAAACAAAAAAAGGAGAGTTCCAGGTGAAAACATTTCGGTGGGCAGTTCTCAGTTTCATGGTTCTCAGTACGCTTGCAGCGTATGCTCAAACTTCTTCCAATGTGTCCGTGTTTGCGACGGGGTTAACGAATCCTCGCGGTCTAAAATGGGGACCCGATGGCAACCTCTATGTAGCGGAGGCAGGTACCGGTGGCACCCACTCGACCGTAGGACAATGCACGCAGGTGCTGCCGCCACCGGACGGGCCGGGACCGTGGGCGGGAGGGCGAACTGCTCGAATTTCCAAGGTGACTTCGGCCGGATCACGCTCCACTCTAGTCCAAGGCCTTCCGTCGGCCCTATCCCCGATTGGGGACACCCTTGGTGTCGCCGATGTCGCTTTCATCGGCAGTCAACTCTACGCTCTTCTCGCAGGCGGTGGCTGTTCTCACGGCAATCCTGGCTTTCCGAATGCGGTGCTGAAAGTCAACCGTGGCGGAACTTGGACTCAACTCGCGAATCTGAGCGCATACGTGGCGCTTCACCCCGTCAAGAACCCCAATGCTGATGACTTTGAGCCCGATGGAACTTGGTACAACATGATCGCGGTGAAAGGGAATCTATACGCGGTGGAACCGAACCACGGAGAAGTTGACGAGATTACTCCGGAAGGCATCGTCACCCGGTTGATCGATTTTTCCGAAACGCAAGGCCACATCGTTCCCACTTCTATCGCGCGCGTAAAGAACAGTTTTTATGTCGCGAACCTTAGCACGTTTCCCATCAATCCCGGCAGTTCGGCGCTCTATACCGTCAGCAATCTCGGTGGCGTGACGAAGATCCAGCCTGGCTTGACAACAGTGGTAAGCATAGTTGTGGATGGCGAGGATACATATTTCCTGGAGTTGAGCGCTGCCCCGGGTTTCCCAACACCCGGTAAAGGCGCGGTCGTTCGCTTGCGCGGCGGCACGTTCACAACCATTGCCGAGGGTCTCACCCTCCCTACTGGGATGACTCTCGGTTCAGATGGCGCGTTGTATGTTTCCAACTTCGGCGATGGCCCCCCAGGAGCCGGACAGGTCGTAAAGATCACTCTGCCGTAAAACCGCACAAATGCGAAATGCCCCACACCAGACCGATGTGGGGCATTTTTGCGTCACGGACCACATCAGGATAACGGACCGTAACATTTCTGCAATGCGGGTCGCGCAGGCTCGCCGACAATCTTAAACAGAATAAGCAACAGCATTTCAAACCGAATAAGCAACAGGATAAGGAGCTCAAGAAATTCGAGCGCGAATCGCATTTCGAAGGCTGTCCACAATCGCTGCAGGCGGCAGGGATCGAATCTGTAAAAGCATTGATTTAGATAACTTTCCAGACCTCTTCCTGTCTGGCTAAATTGGTTTATTTTCTTATGCTCGATTGCGTACACGATCGGAGCCAAGATGGCTATCCTATGACGGTTTTGGCGCGCTATATATTTTCCCGACACTCAATGCATTCCTGACCGGACAGCCCGACCAATACCGACAAGCATTCGGAAATCCCAGGACTTATTTCGCAACGCCGAAATACTCGGGCTTTATCCAAGATCATTGGACACTCACCAAGCACCTTACGATGGATGCGGGCATCCGCTACGACTTCGAGCATCTGCCACATCAATTCAAGCACGACACAAACGATTTCGCTCCAAGGATTGGCCTGGCCTACAGCCCTTCACCGGAGTGGGCGCTGAGGGCTGGGTTCGGGGTCTTCTTCGATCGTTACCTTTTGGCGGCGGTAAACAGTGCACTAGAAAAGAATGGCCTGCAAGCGTTTGAGCAAGTCGCAGATGGGCAAGCTGCGACCCAAATCTTCCAGTCGGAACTAGGCGGAAGCGCCGAAAGTCCCATCCCCGCTATTCATCCGTCGATCTTTACCGCCGACCCAAACTTGCAGACCTCGCGCAGTGAAATTGCCAGCGCAGGAGTCGAGCGTCTAATCACTAATAATCTAACCGCGAGCGCAACGTTCTTGTTTGCACGCGGCGTGAGGCTTTCTCGGACTCGTAACGTGAACCTTCTGCCGCCGGTGGCTCTGACTCTCGACAACGCTACCAGCCTCGGGATTCCCAATCCGTTTCCTCAGCAACTTGGGAGGCTTTTGTTTCCGCCTGCACGACTCTCATCTCAATTCGACAACATTTATCAGTGGGAGAACCACGCCAGTTCGGTTTACCGCGGATTGTCGTTGTCCCTGAATCGGAGGCTCTCGAACGAGATGTCGTTTTCCGGGAGCTACACGTTTTCCAAAGCAATTGACGACGCTTCGGACTTCAACGAACAGCCAGAAAATCCGTACTTGCTCCGTGCCGAACGGGCTTTGTCTTCCAACGATCAGCGCCATCGGTTTGTATTCAGCGGGACTTTCGACCTGCCGTTTGCCGATGAGGAAGAGGGTAGGAAGTCCTCTCGTGTGATTCCCAAGCTGCTCGGCAACATTGAAGCGGCTCCGATTCTGATAATCGGGAGCGGGAGGCCCATCAATCCTTTGACTGGCTTCGATGCCAACCGCAGCGGCGCATTTCCCCTGTCTTCTCGTCCCCTTGGGTTTGGCCGGAACTCCCTAACTACTAGCAGTCAAGTGCAATTGGATTTACGTGTGCTGAAGTTCTTCAAAGTCGGTGAGCGCGGAAAGCTGGATTTCGTCGTGGAGTCGTTTAACCTGCTCAACCATACAAATGTCATCGCTCTCAACCAGTTCTATGGTCCAGAGAGTGCTCCCATTCCAGTTTTCGCCACAGCTAACAAAGCAGGCATCCCGAGGCAGTTGCAGTTCTCAGTTGACTTTGAGTTTTGACGATCCTTACTATGCAACCAGATCTACTGATGCGGCGATATCGTCCGAAGATGAGTTGAGTGGCTCCTGGAAGATTCCTTCCCATCACGGGCAAACCGGAATTAACTGATAACAGGCGGGGTCACTTACTGAGCACTGGTCCAACGCACCTGAAGAAACTCGGGCTGCAGTGGACAGGCTAGCGGATAAGTGCGGAAAACGGCGACTACCGCTGGCTGAGAATGCGGCCCGTAGTTAGTGAACTGACGATTTTTTAACGACTACGTTTGGGCGACAATACCGACTCCATCTCTTTGTTGACCTTCCCCGCGTCCCCACCTAACATGTCTAGCCAGTGTCCACACCCGATGAACCCGCGGGCAAGACGGTTTCCCACTACCGCATCCTTGGCAAAATTGGCGGGGGCGGCATGGGTGTCGTGCATGAGGCGGAAGACCTCAAACTTGGTCGCCACGTCGCCCTGAAGTTTCTTCCCGAGGAACTCGCTCACGACGCACAGGCGCTCACCCGCTTCCAGCGTGAAGCGAAAGCTGCGTCCTCGTTGAACCACCCGAACATCTGCACGATCTACGAAATCGATGAAGGAGACGGGCGAACTTTCATCGCAATGGAATTGCTGGAGGGGCAGACACTCCGGCACCGCATCGCTGGCCGGGCACTGGAGATCGAGACGGCGCTCGATCTTGGGATCCAGATCGCCTATGCACTGGACGCGGCCCATTCGAAGGGGATCGTTCACCGCGACATCAAGCCCGCGAACATTTTCGTCACAAATCGAAGCCAGGCGAAGATTTTGGATTTCGGGCTGGCGAAGGTCAGTACGAAGTC
>JAYVCW010000276.1:0-9398 GCA_043749775.1 Acidobacteriaceae bacterium
GTAGACGGGAACAAAAGTGAATCCACGAGCGCGAGCGCCACTAATAATTAGGGGCAATGCCAGCAACGTTCGATAGCGGTTTCCGCCTCCATCATGCAGCAAAATGATGTTGCCGCACTTCTGGTCGCCGGGCCGGCACGGCGGAAGATGGTCTAGTACTCCGGCCGCAATCTGTTTTGGAGTGAGTGCCGGTTCATCGCTCCAGTCCTTGGGGTCAATCTTGTTCCCAACCGTGATGTAACCCATGCTCTGCGTGAGTTCAAGCGGACGAACCTGATCTTCGGTGTCGGGCTCCGCATCCACCGAATACGGCGGACGGAAGAGGAGCGTGCGCATATTAAGCCGGCTGGCGAAGAGTCGTTCGGTAAGGTTCAGTTCGACGCGCATGTAGCCGGTGCCAATCGTGCTGATATCGGGATGGGTGAAGGTGTGGTTCCCAATCTCGTGCTTCTCTCGAAAAATTCGCTGGGTCAAGCCGGGAAACTTTTCAGCCTGAATTCCGATGATGAAGAATGTTGCCGGAACCTGCTCGCGCTTGAGCACGTCAAGAATGGGAGGCGTCCACTCCGGATCCGGACCATCGTCAAAGGTGAGCGCCAGCTGGCTTTTGCTGGATCCATAACGCGCCACGCGATACGGTTCCGGCAGACTAGTAAATGTCTCGTCGCCGACGAGACCGGTTTGCTTGTCGATGGTCAGATCGCGCCAACCACTGGTTGGCCGAGCCTCGATGTGGAGTATCTCGCCTTCACCCTCCATGTCGACATCCTGACCTGGGGGAACATCCTTCAAGCGATCGGACGCATTCGCTTCTCCCGGCATATCCCAAACGCGCCAGAGGGCGCGATCCTCTGAGCCGAGACGCCAGAGCGCGAATGTCTGAATGCCCAGCGACTGGGCGGCGCGCATCTGGTTGAGCGCAGTCACTGCATCTAGAAACCAGACATCGTGTCGGAGATTACTTTCGTCGAGATAGCTGAAGTGCGGGTTGAGAGCATCTCCGTCAAAATCGATGTCTTCTTCGGAGTCGCGAGAGCCTAGCCACGCCTCTTGCACGGACACGCTTTTGTCATGAACTGCATCCGTCGTCTTACCCTTCTTAGGCTTTTCCGCCCAGTCATACCCATAATTGCCGATGGCGCAAATGAGTTTTGCCTTAGGAATTTCCTTGATTGCCGACTCTAGATTGTTCTGAAACCAGTCCTGCGAAGCTACAGCACCCGGCTTACCTCCCGGATAGTGTTGGTCGTAGTTCATGATTACGACGCCATCAACGGCGGAAGCGACCGCTTTGTAATCGTAATCTTCGTTGCGCACCTGCACGCTGACGTAGAGCTTCAATCCCTTGCTGTGCAGGTCTGATGAAAGTTCGCGGAGCAAGGCAACGTATCCCCGCTGCGCTTTCTTCGGGAACGATTCGAAATCGATCATCAGCCCGTGATAGTGGTCGCTCGCGAGAAAGAGACCGATCTCGTGGCGAAATCTGGCGCGAGCCTGCGGGTTGTTAAGAAAGTCGCTGATGCCAGGGACAAAATCGGTGCCGTCGAAGTTTTGCACCACCGGAAAAACTTCCATGCCTGTGCCTTCATTCTTCAGGAACTGCATAACTTTATCGTCGACGGGACGGACTCTCTGCCCGTCCACGACGTCAAACATCGAGTTCGTCTGCGGATCGACGCCCTGCAAGTGACCATCCGCACTCAATACCTGCAACCAGGTTGGGAATAGAAGGTCTATCTGGCGAGCGTATTCACGCAAAGAAGAATAACTGGCCGTGTCCCAAGAAACGTAGAACGCTGCGCGAACGCCTTGCGCCGAATCGAGAGAAACCTGAGATGAGGTTTTTCGCGACTGGCGGCGGTGCCCCGCTCTGGCAACCGTAGCCAGGCGCCGTTTTTCACGGGCCTTAACTTTTTCGTTCTCGCGCAAAGCGTGATAGGGCTTCTTTTCAGTTAGCCAAGAAAGGTCAGGCAGAGGCTCGCCGCGGAGAACGCTGTAGATAAAAAAAATCAGCAGAAAAGAAAAGGCCAAGGCCGCCGCGTCGAAAACGCGCCGAATGTGCCGCCAGCGAGCCTGTTTCGGATCGTAAAAGACCTGTTTCGCCATTCTTTTTTGTGTGACTCCATCCTAAGGTGCAAGCGGCGGGGGGTCAAACTTTGTTTCGAGGGGTACCTGTTTTTCGTTCGACTGGCAGGCTTGGCACCTTGTTTTTCGACGCCCGATCAAGCTGCGAAGCGAGTCCATTCTGAGCATGGGAAAATTGGCGAACTCACGATATATTCAAACGTGCTCCCGTTACTTCGTCTACATAGAACTTTCTTTCTCTCAATCGCACTGGCAGGATTAGCCCTGCGCCTGCTCTTCGTCGTATTGTTTCCCGCGGTAACGGACGACTCGCACATTTACGCAGGCCTGGCTACAAATTGGCTGCAGCATGGTATCTACGGGCACTCTGACACTAGCCAGGTTGAGCCAGCGCAAAGGCAGATAACGCCGACCGACGCCCGCCTGCCAGGGTATCCAGCTTTCCTCGCCATCGTTTTCGCCATCTTCGGTGCCGGCAATATGAAGGCGGTGATGCTGGTTCAAATGTTGTTTGATCTGGTAAGTTGCCTGCTGGTGGCCGACCTCGCGCGCCGCCTGATATCTGATCGGGCTGCAAGCACTGCTTTTGTACTGGCGGCGTTGTGCCCGTTTCTCGCCAACTATGTTTCGGCGGTGCTCACCGAGACCATGGAAATCTTCTTTACGGTCGTGGCGCTTGATTGCGCGGCCGCTGCGCTCGATCGCATGGCTGGTGAGTCTGGTTCCGGCGAAAAGAACCGATCTCACCTAAAATTCTGGGCCGCGACCGGCACTGCAATTGCCCTGTGTATCCTGCTGCGGCCGGATGGCGGCATCTTGCTGGCGGCAGTTTTACTATTTCTCGCAGTTTTGGCGATCAAGAGTATGGCCTCACAGGCCGGCGGCCGCGATGGCGCCGCTACCGGCAGCATCACGCGAATTGCCTACGCCGCGATCGTGGTCGTGGTCTTAGCCTTGTTGCCGCTCGCCCCGTGGACTATCCGCAACTTTCGCACCCTGCACCACTTTCAACCGCTCGCCCCGCGTTACGCCAACGACACCGATGAACTCGTTCTGCGCGGCTTCAATCGCTGGGTCAAAACCTGGATGGTGGAATATGCATCGGTCGAAGAAATTTATTGGAACGTTCCCGGCCAAAAAATCGACATAGAAAAGCTCCCCGCACGATCGATGGATAACGATGACGAGCGGGACGAGACTAGTTCTCTGATCGATGACTATAACGAGTCGCAAGATATTACTCCAGAACTGGACGCGCGTTTCGAGCAACTCGCGGAGCACCGGATTCGTGCCCATCGCATGCGCTACTACGTGATGCTTCCTCTTCTGCGCGTGGCTGACATGTGGTTTCGTCCGCGCACCGAGATGTTGCCGCCCGATGTGCGCTGGTGGGAATTTGACGATGATGCTGTGCGATCGACAGTGGCGGTTGGATTTGGTGTCCTAAACCTGCTTTATGTTGCAGCGGCACTCTTTGTGCTGATTCTTGTACTGATTCGGAAGGTACTGCTTCCAAAAGTGCTGGCTCGACAAGTGCTGGCTCGAAAACGTCCTATGATTCGCTGGGTGGGGATGCTGATTTGCTTTCTCGCGTTGCGATCTATCTTTCTCGGAACTCTCGAAAATCCGGAACCTCGCTATACGCTGGAGTGTTACCCAGCCATCATCGCCCTGGCGGCCGCCGCCTTTCCGTTGCGAGAGAAATCCTGGCGCGGAACTCAACCATCATTTGAGCGCTAGCTGACTTGGACGGGGACAGAGCCGTGGCGATGTTCTGCCGCTGCTCTTCTAGCTCACTTCGCCGGCGGCTGCGCCTTCTCAGCACGCGTCCGCTCAATCGATTCTTCGGACGTCCGTCCAAGTTGTTGATAGGCGTCAGCCAGAAACAGGTACGCTTCCCGGGAATCAGGTTCGACGGTGGCCGCCTTCTGAAGATTCGCCAGAGCTTCGTCCGGCTTACCGAGCAACGATAGCAAGCGTCCGCGTAAAAGATTTGCGCGATAGTGATCAGGACTGAGCCTCAGACAACTATCGAGATGTTCCATCGCCTCAGGCACGCGATCGATCCGGGCATCGACCGATGCCAGGGAGAACTGGGCGTCAGCCCACCTGGGAGCCTTTTCTACGGCTGCTTCAAATTGCGGCGCAGCCCCTTTCCAGTCCCCGGTTTCGAAGAGCGCTAGCCCAAATTCGTAACGGCCCATGCCGTTGTCGGGAAGCAACTGCGTTGCTTTCTGCAAAAAAGGCACTGCCTCCGCATAATTTTTGAGGCGTGCTTGTGCCATGCCGTATTGCATGTTGGCGATCGGCATATTCGGCTCCTCAGCCAGCACTCGCTTCAGCAGCGGAACCGCATCCTGATAGCGCGCGTCTTCGACATCGAACATTCCATCATGAAGCAGGTTGGAAATTTCAATCTTCTTCTTAGGATCAACCCCGTTCAGATTTTCGTCGTCCTTGGCAGTGGATGCGTTAGAGGCGACGTAACCGAGCGCTTGTAACTTTTGCGCTTGCTCTGCGTCCGGTTTCGCTAGTTCGACCAGTGTCTGACTGGTGTGCGAGCGAAAGGCATCGAGCTGGCCGCCGATTGTATCCGCGACTGCCTTCGCCGAGTTTGCCTCATTGTGGAGGGCTTCCGGATCAACCGGCTGATTGTAGAGCTCGCGCTCCGGCGCCCGAATGTAGAGATATTTTCCGGTTCGCAAGGCGCGCAGCGAACTCCAGCCGAACGCACGGTGAGGATAATCGGTCTCAGCATACGCCGGCCTTTCATCCTGTGGTTCGGGCTTGGATGCACCTGAATGCGCGGGCGCATTAGCCGCGGGCATCATCGATGAGAGCGATTCCCCCTGCATTTCCTTCGGAACAGTCAGGCCTGCTTCCTGCAAAATCGTCGGCGCCACATCGACCAGGCGCACGCGCGCGTCGACTTTTTTGCCAGCGGAGCGAGATGCGGGCAGTTTAATCAGCAGCGGCACGTGGAGGGTTTCGTCGTAAAGAAAAATTCCGTGGGTATTTTCACCGTGCGCGCCGAGAGACTCTCCATGGTCGGCCATCACCGCGATCATCGTCTCGTCATACAAACCGTGCTTTCGAATTTCGTTCATCAGTTTGCCAACGGCCGCGTCAGCGTAGGCGATTTCCCCGTTATAGAGCTGCGAGGCATAACGCGTCTTATAAGGTTCGGGAGGCTCGTAGGGATCGTGCGCGTCGTAGAGATGCAGCCACAGAAAGAAGGGCCCGTTCGGTAACTGGCTGAGCCAGGAAAGTGCATGATTCACGACCTCGTCGGCGCGGCGCTCGACCGACTTGTAGCGATCCATGCCGTGCCGCCGCAAATGGAAGCCCGCGTCGTAAACGTCAAAACCGCGATCAAAGCCCGGCGCTGTGCCATCCATGGGATCGAGGATCAGCGAGCCGACAAAAGCGCCGGTGTGATATCCCTTCGCGTGCAGCAGGTCGGGCAGATAGGGCAGACGCGGCGACAAGGGAATACCAAAATCATTGACCCGATTAAATTGCGGATAAGTTCCAGTGAGAATCGTCGTGTGAGACGCGGTGGTGATCGGCACGTGCGCATAAGCGCGCGAGAAAGCGACTCCGTGCTTAGCAACTTCATCGAGATTAGGCGTCAACCCAAGTTTCGATCCGAGAAAGCCCATGCGATCGGCTCGGGTCGTATCGAGCGTGATCAGGATGATGTTGGGGTGAGTGGAATCAACCGCAGCACCAGATCTGTGGGGAACAGATTTATGGCCAGAAGGCGGCGCTTGTGCGGCCAAGCACACCTCAAAAATCAATATTGCCGCCAGCAACCGGGAGAACTGCATAGAAAAAGGGAGTCTAGCATAGCCAGACTCCCGCTTGTTTATTCGATTCTAGAAGGTTAACTTGAGGGCCAAGTTCATGTTGCGCGGTCCACCTTGTGCGATCACCGGATTTCCGGAAGCGACGTCAGGAGTTTCAGAGAGACTTCCGAACGTGCTGCTGTTGATCCCGTTGTCCAGGCTGAAGCGGGAGAAGTTGGCATGATTGAGAACGTTGTAGACCTCCCAGCGCAACTGAACGTTTAATTTCTCTCCAATCTTCGTATTTTTGGCCAATGTCACATCCCATTGTTTCAGGCCAGGCCCGATAAGGAAGTTACGCGGAGTGTTACCAACGGTGCCAACATCGGGTGTCGCGAAACTGTCCGAAATATAATTTTTCGTGTTGCGGGTCTGAATGACGATTGGTGCGCCGGTGTAACTTCCTCGAATACTGCCGCCACTCAGCCCCTGTCCTGATGGATCGCTGCTTCCATTTTTGAAGACGCTGAACGGATGGCCACTGAGCGCTGTGTAAATGGTGCTCAGCTGCCAGCCTTTACCGACAAAAGACCCAAACTTTCGAATGGATGGCAATTCATACACCCCGCCAACGTTAAAGTTAAAGCGAACATCGTGGTCGCATAGGCCGTGTCCATCTTGGAAGTTCGGATGAGCCAAGGCTGTGCTACCCACTGGATTGTCGTTATTGAGTTGGGGGTAATCTCCCTGTCCTCCGCGGTTTGAGGAATTCAGATCGAAGCACTTACTCCACGTGAGGTTGTATTGCGTGTCGATACCATGCCAACCCCGCTGATTGTAGGAGACCTGCATGCTGTCGTATTTGGACGTGCCCTCGTTGGTTGCTGTGATTACGTGTCTTATATCCGGGTGACTTGCGAACAGCGGACGGGAAGGATCACAACTCGATTCTGAATTGCACGGACTACCAATAGGCGAAGCGTTCATGTCGTAATAGATCAGCAAGTCTTGTCCGCGTTGACCTGAATAGCCAATTGTGAAAACGTTATTCTTAAATACCTCTTGTTGAATGCTCACGTTGAAGTTGTGGTAACGGGGCGTCTTTAGGTGTGGATCGACGGTAAAAGCGTTAAATGGCGGTATCGGTGTCGGGCTATATAAAGGTCCGTTGGTAGCAGCATCAAAGCAAATAAAATCTCCGGCTCTGGCTACCGGGTCGTAACAAGAAGCGCCGGGATCGGTCGGCGGTAGAAAAGAACCTCCGCCGCTACCAACATCCGAGAAATTAGATACATTGAAGAACCCGAGGCTTTCTTGAGTGAAGACCCCGGTTCTAGCGTGGGCAAATGAATACGGAGAAGCGAGCGCTCCAAAATTCGCAATATCGTGCGTGAGGGCGTAGCCCGCCCGTAGCGCTGTCTTGCCGTTGCCGTACAGGTCCCAGGCGATGCCGACGTGAGGTCCAAAATCCTTATAGTCAATTTGATGAATTCCAGTAATGTCCTTACCAACCTTCAGGAAACCTCGTACAGGGTCGAATATAGCTTCGTTATTATTGGTGTCCCGCACCGTTCCGTTTACCTCATACCGCAAACCATAACTCAAAGTCAGGCGCTTCTTGATCTTCCAATCATCTTGCGCGTAGAAGCCGACACTATTCTGCGTGATGTGCCGATGAGTATCGCCAAAGCTTCGATTGGCGGCATCCCCCTTGCCGAGTAGCAGTTGCTCGATATCATTTTGCACCGACAGATAGCCGTAGGCCCCTGCAACAAGCGGAGCGTAGTAGCTAAAATAGCCGACTGCAAGACCTGTTCTCGCTTCGTTCCGAATGCTGTTGGTCGTGGCTCTTTGAAAGTTCCCGCCGATCTTGATTGTGTGATTTCCCTTTACCCAAGAAAAGTGTTCCGACCAATCGTAAGTGGCGTCGGGCCTGGTCGACAGAGGATAACCTTGTACGCCTCCGATGTAACCACCGTAACCCAGGTGGTACATGTAGACGTAAGGCACACCAAAATCTGTCGGAGAAAGCGGACCGGTATCAATCCCCAAGCTTTTCGGGTCCACCTTATTGTTAACTCCAATCAATTGCGAAAAACGAGTGTAGCCGAATCGGCTCTCAAGTATTTTGTTACTACTTATATTCCAAGTCCAGCTCAGTCCTGCCATTTGCGCCCGAGATGGAGCGAATGAGTTGAAGAGATTTTGGGGCAAACTCGAATTTGGAGGTAGACCTGCGAACGGCGGGCCATTCTGCAAGCTGTCTCCAAAAATATAGCGCACAGCAATCGAGTTATTGGAGTTCGCTTTGTAATCGAACTTAACTCCGAATTCGTTGTTGCTCGCGGTGCTGGGGGTATGTTGGGTAATCGAGCCAACATCGGTACAGGTAACCACATCGTGGTCGCAAGGCGCCTGATCGGCAGGATTTGTGTCAATCGGAAAATAATTCAATAACGTTTGACCAACCGGGTCAATCGTCAGACCGTTTGCTGCTATGTCAGCTTTCGCAGCATCTACCGCTTTTTGCGTCGGGACGTTTCTCGTCTTGATGGATTCAGTAATATTCCGCTGGCCTTCATAAAACAGAAAAAAGAAGGCTTTGTCTTTAATAATCGGTCCACCTGTGTTCACGTGGAACTGATTGTTATGGATAACGGTGGGCTTGCAATCTGCCGGTCCGCTGCAGTCTCCGTTTGAGTTTGCGAAATAATTGTCGGCGTCGCCAATGCCGCTGTGGTTCACCCAGGTTGCTCCGCCGTGCCAGGTGTTGGTGCCGCTCTTCATGCTCAGGAGAATTGGCGCTCCCCCTTTTACACCGAATTCCGCTGACGGTGTCTCCTGCACGCTTAGTTCCTCGATTGCCTCCGGAGGGAAGGTAACCGCGGGAATGCCTAAAATTCCGGTCTGGTTGATGGCCGAATCGCCGTAGTAGCGATCGTTGTTATACATGCCATCGATGAAATAGTTGTTGGAGGTTGTGCGCGATCCGTTGATGCTGATGGCGAGAAAGCCGCCGCCGGGGTCACGTTGCACGCCTGGCGTGATTGCGAGCAGCGAATTGAAGTCGCGTCCGTTGATCGGCACGTTCTCGATCTTCTCGCTATCAACGTAATTGTTGTTGTTGGGCGAGAGATCAATGAGAGGCGCGCTGCCTTCGACTTCGACGGTCTCGGCGCGCTGGCCTACCTGCAGTTTGAACAGGCTTCTGGTCACCGCTCCGGTTAGAACCTCTGCCGGCTCGATCGACGTCTTAAAACCCTGGGCTGTGACCGTCACCCGGTACTTACCGATCGCCAGATCGGGAACCTGAAAATTTCCGCTGCTGTTCGAGACCGTAGTACGGGTTTCGTTTGTGGCAAGACTCAAAACCGAGACGGAAGCACCCTCGACGACCGCTCCGGAGTTGTCGGTAACATCGCCGCTAATCGTTCCGGTAGTTGTTTGCGCGAAGACCTGCAAGCTCAGGAGAAGAAAGATTAGTGAAGTAACAACAGAGAGTCGGGTAACGGTCCGCATGTCATG
>JAYVCW010000277.1:0-5933 GCA_043749775.1 Acidobacteriaceae bacterium
TTGAACTCGCCAGCTTTGACGCGAGCATTCTCGACGCTGAGAGCAGGGAACTCGCCAATCGTTTTCCACTCTGGATTTCCATTAACTCTGCGGAACCAAAAGAACGAACGAGTACCCGTGGGCTGTATCAAGAGTCCGAGTCCAGGCGTCTGCGTATCGTGGTATGTGGTGCGCTGCTTCTTTGGTGTGGGCAGCGCCTCCAGTGATCGCTTCGTGAAATTCAGCTGGTCCTTCCGGTGTTTTTGCTCGGGCTCCTGGGGCATATTTGATCTCTTTTCGTTTTACGTTTGTTTTACGGTGAGCGTAAAACCGACGTAAAATCCATCAATCCGAATATAACAGCTAGAGATCAAATATAGGAGTAAGTGTCCTGTTTGTAAACACTTATAAAGGATGGTAAATTTTCATCAATGCGATGGTTTCCGGCTTACAAGCAGGAGGTCGCAGGTTCGAGCCCTGCACTGCCCACCATCTTCAAGGGGTTAGGTGGAGTGATAACACGGTGGGACATCGAGTTTTACTTGTCGTTTTACTTTTCGGGGTCAATATCAGTTGAACGGCCGATCTTCTTGGAAGCAGCTGACGTTCGCTTAAGAAGACGGGAGACTGCTTCCGTCAATTCTCTCTCTTGCCTCAGTGCGGTGGAAATGCGATCCGCAAGTTCCGACAGCACAAGTCTGACCTCTTGCGCAACTTCGAGACACTGCTCATCTGTATTTGCGTGAAGACCTTCGCTCAACGCATTGTGCAAGAGATTTAATGGGTTGTGTTGACCATCAATTAGAAGAACGTCGGGAATGCCGTGCTTAATCCGGTCGATTGCTGTGCTGAATTGCGTCTCTTTCGCAGCTGCCTCAAATTCCTTAAGCACCTCCGGTTTGGCCCCGAGTTTTGCCGCCACCTTGCCTATTTGCTCTATAATCCTGGTTTTCTGATTCTCAACGACCCTCCGGTAATAGGAGAAAGGCCCTATACCCATGCCGCGGTTTTCCGCGCGGCGTCCTTTCAGAAATAGTTCCCGATCAGGTCCGATGTGAGACTAATCGCGAGGGTGTGTGAGTTCCGAACGGCGGAATCTCTCCTAGCTTTAAGGCATGTCCGGCTGGAGGGTTGCGGGAGTCTGTAGAAACTGCAAGAGCGTAAGTTTTCCTCTCCTTCTGGCAATTGCGGCAGCGGTAGTGAAGGAAGCCAAAACCCCAATTCCCCAAATTAAAGTAAACGTCTCCAGAGACATGCCCAAAAAAACGTTCGCCCTTACATGTTTCAGAGTCGCAGTATAAAAACACGTCAGGCGTTATGACGATACAGCTCCTAGAGTTACTAAACTGCCATAGATTCCTAATCTCTGACTTGGCGTCAGGCGGATTTGTCGCGAGGAATTCTGCCCAGTCCTTGCCCTTCTCGGATGCGTCGTTCATCTCAGAAATTGTACCCGGCACACCGTTTCGACACCAGTTAATGCCTCTTGAAAGGCGCAAAACTGACGCGCGGCGAACTACGCGCAGGGCTTATGGGTTTGCTCAAAGATAGAAGAATGTGGTCTAAGTCTTCGATTTGCTATTTGAAACGCGATTCGCTGTTCGTTGTAAAGATTCGAACGCGAGCGAACTGAGCGTGGCAACATTCGGCAGCGTACAAGAGCAGGGGGAGGGCGCGACCAGACCCTAAGAAAACTCTCGCAGCCGCCTTGTGAATGTTCTAAGCGCTACGCTCAGCCTCCTTAAACTTGCTCGCGCTATACGACGGGAAGGTAGCCAATCTTCCCGCCGAAACTTTAGATTCGTTTATTTAGCATCTTGTTCCGCGTTCCGGTTTGAGCATCACCGATTGGATCTCGCGAACAGCGTCTTTCGCTCGGCTCAGGTCTGGTTCTACGCTGTCCTCATTAAGACAGACCATCGGCAAATCGAGAAACCAATTCGTTTCGGTCTTGTGGCCCTTGCCATGCAACGGCTGAATACGTCCACATCAGCAAGCTACGGTGGCTAGGATTCTGACAACCCACAGCTCTTACAGTCATGCTTCTCTCAGGAAGACATCAGCGCTCTACAAAGTCGTGCCATCTGTTCTTCTTCCTCGGCCCGTACAACTTGAACTTTTTCCGCAGTAACTCCCATGGCTTCCAATCCAGATGACGCGCGCGAACGAACAAACTCGCTGTGCTCTCCGATTCCTCCCGTAAAAACCAGGAGATCGAGGCCGCCAAGCAGCGCCACGTAAGCGCCAATCATCTTGCGCACTGAAATCGCGAATGCTTCCAGCGCTAGCGTTGCGCGAGAATCATTGTTCCGCGCGCGTTCCTGGAGCGCCTTCACATCGCTTTCGCCCGAGGACAACGCGAATAATCCGCTCTCGTGATTGAGAAGTTCTTCGAGCGCGTCGGCGTTGAGATTTTCATGGCGCATCAAGTAAAGGAAAACGCCCGGGTCCAGATCGCCGGAGCGCGTGCCCATCAGGATGCCTCCCGCGGGAGTGAGGCCCATGGTTGTGTCGATCGAGACGCCATTACGCAGGGCACAGAGGCTGGCGCCGTTCCCCAGGTGCGCGAAGATGCAGCGGCCGGGGAGTTGTGCCCCGAAGTGATGGACCAACGACTCGTAGGAGAGTCCGTGAAAACCGTAGCGGCGTACGCCTGCGTCAAAGTAGCGTTGCGGCAGAGGGAAGTGCGATGCGACCTCCGGAATCGTGTTGTGAAAGGCGTTGTCCAGGCACATGTAGTGAGCAGCCGATGGGAAGGTTTTCTGCGCGGCGGCGATGAGGGCCAGCGACTGCGGAATATGCAGCGGCGCGAAATGAGTGGCGTCCTTCAAGTCAGTCAAGACCTGCGGGGTGATGATCTGGTGAGTTCGAAGTTTCGGCCCTCCGTGAACGATGCGGTGCCCGACGGCGGCCGGTGCCGCGATGCCATGCTCGCTCAGGGCTTTCACAAGCAGAGTTAAGGCATCGCCCTGAGATTTACTCGCGCCTTCACGATGCGTAAGCGATTGGCCGTCCGCAGAACGGATGTCGAAGCTTCCATTGGCGCGGCCAATGCCTTCCGCGCTGGCCGTACAGACAGCTGCTTCATCGCCTCCTTCGTTTTTAAAGACGCCGAATTTGATCGATGACGAACCGCTGTTGATGGCGAGTATGAGTTTCTCTTCTTTGATGAGTTCCTCTTCTCTCGTTGTGACAAAACATGGTGTTGGGGAAATCCAAATGGTTTGGCAATCCCGAAATTACTTAGCTCGGCCATTTCCAGTTTCGAATCTCTTTCTTGTCGATCCCTTCTTTGTGGGCATAATCGATGCTCTCGATAATCTGATTCTTCAGCCATTCCTTGACGTGCGCCCCGATGGATCGCAAACGCGGAACGCGATCGATGACATCGATGGCCAGGTCGAAGCGATCGACCTGATTGAGGATGGCGAGTTCAAGCGGCGTGTTGATATTGCCTTTTTCTTTGTATCCGCGAACGTGAATATTGTCATGATTGTTGCGGCGGTACGCGAGCTTGTGGATGAGCGCCGCGTAGGAGTGGAAATTAAAAATGACCGGCTTGTCTAAAGTGAAGAGGGAATCAAAATCACGGTCGGAGAGTCCATGTGGGTGCTCACTTGCGGGCATCAGGCGGAAAAGGTCGACCACATTTACGAAGCGAATTTTCAGATCTGGAAAATGTTCTTTCAGAATTGCGACGGCGGCGATCGATTCCATGGTGGCGATGTCTCCGGCGCAGGCCATGACTACGTCGGGCTCCGCGCCGTCGTCGGTCGAGGCAAAGTCCCAAATGCCGATTCCTTTCGTGCAGTGGTTAACCGCTTCCTCCATGGTCAGATACTGCAGGTGGTCCTGCTTGTCGGCGACGATGACATTGAAATAGTCGCGGGAACGCAGGCAATGATCGGCGACGCTCAGTAGGCAATTGGCGTCTGGAGGCAGGTAAATGCGTACGACATCGGGACTCTTGTTTGTGACAACGTCGAGAAACCCCGGATCCTGGTGAGTAAATCCATTGTGATCCTGCCGCCATACGAGCGATGTAATGAGAATGTTGATCGAAGATATCGGTGCCCGCCAGTCGAGATCGTGCTTCGACTTTTCCAGCCATTTGGCATGCTGGTTGAACATCGAATCGATGACGTGGACGAAAGCCTCGTAAGTCGAGAAAAATCCGTGCCGTCCCGTAAGCACGTAGCCCTCGAACCAGCCCTCAAGCGTGTGTTCGGACAAAATTTCCATGACACGACCCGAGACATCGATCTCACCCCCGTCCGCATCTTCTGGCTTGTATTCCGCGAGCCAGGTTTTCCTGGAAGCTTTGTAAATCGCGTTCAGTCTGTTTGAGGCGGTTTCATCCGGTCCAAAGACGCGAAAGGTGCTCATGTTTCGACGCATGACTTCGGCCAGGAAATGCGCGAGCACGTCGGTCGGAGGAGCGTAAACCGTCGCCGGCTTATTGACCTTCACCTCGTAATCGCGAAAATCCGGGAGGTCGAGATCTTTGCGCAGCAAGCCGCCGTTGGCGTGAGGATTAGCAGAGATGCGGCGCGCACCAGCGGGAGCAAGCTCGCGGAGTTCTTGCAGCAGCGTTCCGTTGGCGTCGAAGAGTTCTTCGGTCTTGTAGCTGCGTAACCAGTTTTCGAGAATTGTGAGGCTAGCGGGATTCGTGGCCGGGTCAGCTACAGGGACCTGATGCGACCGCCAGAAATTTTCTACTTTGTGGCCGTCCACTTCTTTCGGCCCCGTCCATCCCTTCGGCGAACGTAACACAATCATCGGCCATGAAGGTCGAGTTGCGTCATTCCTGGATCGAGCCCGTTCTTGAAACGCGCGAATATCAAGGATGCACTGCTCAAGCGTGGAAGCGAGTTTCTGATGCATCTCTTCGGGCTCGTCGCCCTCAACAAAATATGGAGTGTAGCCGTAACCGACCATCAGCGCCTGAAGTTCTTCATGCGGAATGCGCGCGAGAATTGTGGGATTGGCGATCTTGTATCCGTTAAGGTGCAATATCGGCAGCACCGCTCCGTCGCGAATCGGATTCAAGAATTTATTTGAATGCCACGAAGCGGCCAGCGGACCCGTTTCAGCCTCGCCGTCACCGACCATGACGGCAACGATCAGGTTAGGATTGTCAAAAGCCGCTCCGTAGGCATGCGAAATGGAGTAGCCAAGTTCTCCGCCTTCGTGAATCGAACCTGGAGTTTCGGGAGTGCAGTGCGAACCGATTCCTCCTGGAAAAGAGAATTGACGGAAGAACTTGAGCAGTCCTGCTTCGTCGCAGCTCTTGTCCGGATATATTTCCGAGTAGTGCCCTTCGAGATAGCAATTTGCGAGCGTCGCTGGAGCCCCGTGACCAGGCCCGGAAATGTAGATCACATCCAAATCATATTTCTTGATCAGCCGGTTCAGATGCACCCAAACCATCGACTGCCCAGGATCCGAGCCCCAATGGCCGAGCAATCGATTCTTGATGTGCTCGGGCTTGAGCGGCTCGCGCAGCAGTGGGTTGCCACGCAGATAAATCATACCCGCGGAGAGGTAATTGCAGGCTCGCCAATAGGCATTCATTTGGTGAAGCTCTAGTGACGACAAGGGTGTGGACTGTGCGGTGAAGGTAACCATTTGTGCGCTCCGAGGAATGCTGCTCTTTATAGAATAAACGTTGCGGGAGAAGAAGAAGACGTTTGGGGTTGCTGCTGAAGAGAGATATTGGCGTCGACTCTCAGTTTCAGACAACACATGTTCAGCCAGCCGGAGGTAAAAGGAAATTTAATTTAGACCGCTCGCTTATCAGGGTATCGATTTAGCAGCACATTTGAACGGAAGACGGCTCCATGGGTTTCGGCCGCAACGTCTTCGAGGAAATGGGACGATCGAATGGGGGGAACAGCTTGCGTGAGTGGCACCTCGTCGGCAAGGCGAGCGAAACGCCCGCCGCGACAGCCGCC
>JAYVCW010000278.1:0-3338 GCA_043749775.1 Acidobacteriaceae bacterium
GATGGAAAGCGGGCGCTGTGGGGGAGCCTTGACGGAACTGTTCGACTATGGGACCTCGCAAGCGGTCAGACGTTATTGACTCTGAAGGGGCACACCGGAGGTGTCCGTAGCGTCGCCTTTTCGCCCGTAGGGTCGCGGGCGTTGTCGGTTAGCGAAGACAAGACGCTCCGCCTATGGGACCTCGCGACCGGCCAGACGTTAGTGACTCTGAAGGGGCACACCGGAGACATCAACTCGGTTGTTTTCTCGCCCGATGGAACGCGAGCGCTGTCGGGGAGCAATGACTGGACGCTTCGCCTGTGGGACCTCGCGACCGGCCAGACTCTGAAAACCCTGACGGGACATACGAACGAAGTACGGTCTGTCGCGTTTTCACCGGATGGAAAGCGGGCGCTGTCGGGGAGTTTGGATAAGACGATCCGTGCATGGGACCTCGCGAAGGACCAAATCTTGATGATCCGAGCTTCCGAAACTTCGTGGTCTGTCGCCTTTTCGCTCGACGGCGACAAAGCGCTGTTGGGAAACTATGATGGGACGATTCGATTGTGGGACGTCACCACTGGGCAGATCGTGAAGACCCTGATTCCCCCTACAATCGGGAGGCCGGTGGCGAACTTCGAACGTGCTGTCCAATCCGTCGCGTTATCGCCGGATGGCAAGCAGGCACTGTCGGGGAGTATGGATGGAACGGTTCGCCTGTGGGGGGACGCTTCTGCTTACGACCGGGCGATGCCAGCACCGAGGGTTTCCGCCGAGGCAACGTCAAAACGGCCGCCTAAAGTAGCTGTGATCTCACCACCCTTAACGCAAACTCCCTCCACATTGACTGAAGCGAGTCCTTCTCCCGGTCCATTTATCCAGCCTCGCTCTTCGACAACATCTTCGGTGCTGATGAAAAGAGAAGGGGGTGTTTATGTTGTCCCTGTCCTCATAAACAACGCAATCACTTTGAATTTTATCGTTGATAGCGGGGCGGCTGATGTGACCATTCCCGCTGATGTTGTAACAACTTTAATGCGGACAGGAACTCTCAAGGAGTCCGACTTTCTTGGGGAGAAAACTTACGAACTTGCCGATGGCTCAAAAATTTCTTCAAAGACATTTCGGATTCGGTCCCTAAAAGTGGGCGACAAAATCATTGAGAATCTGAATGGCAGTGTCGCTTCGGTTAAGGGCAGTCTGCTGTTGGGTCAGAGTTTTCTCGGTCGTTTCAAATCGTGGTCGGTAGACAACACAAAACACGCCCTGGTGCTTGGTGAGTGAGCCGAAAATGCCTAGCCTGGATTTCCACGGCCAAGAATTGACCTAACATTTTTCCTGCTACTGGACTATTCGCAAGGCTCGGCCGTTCCACCATGGTACGACGACGGGTTTATTGATGAGCCCGGAAGCGAGGACGATGGGCAGATGCGCCCGGCGGTGGAATCGGACGGTGATCTCCTTGTCGGTTATTTTGATGTCTGCGGGCATGTCGATGAGATCGCGGAAGATTTGACGTGCCTGGGCATCGTCGTAGCCGCGCATGCGGCGTGCCATCAGGCGATAGAGGGATGAAGCCAACACCAGGAGCGCCATATCGAAGTCGACCTTGAAGCCGACCGAGGAGGAAAGCGCATTGATGTGGAAGAATCGCACCGCATCGGACAGTGCGTTCTCGATGAGCATGCGTTTGGCGTAGCGGGTGATGAGGGTCTTGGTTGTGGACTTCATATCATTGGTGAGCAGGATTGTGGGCTGATCGTGGCCGAGATCGGTGATGAAGAACTGACGGTAAGCGCGTTTGCATGGAGTGGCCTTCTGCTCGAAGACGCGAGGCTTGCGATATTTGCGATTGGGAACGTCCAATTCGATGGTGCGCCAAGCGGAAGGTGGCAGGTTCTTGACCTCGGCGATGAGCTTTGGCGAACGCCGCCGCAGGGTCATGAAGGTGATGCCATCAGCGTCGAGCCGATCGAGGCGATCATAGGTGGTGAGCTTGGAATCGAAGACGAGATTCTTGGGTACTGTGCCGTGTTGAGCCTTCCAGAACTTGATGAAGCGGAAGATCTCTTCTGCCTCCTCGCCTTTGCGGATATCGGCGTTGGAATAGCAGAACACCTGCGAATCCGCATCCTGTGCCAGGAAGGTGAGGATGCTGGGCTGCCGGCGGCTTCTCATTGATAAATAATGGGATTCTACGAGCGGATGCTCGCCGAAATAGGGCACGGAATGGAAATCAAGATTGAGCGAATCGCCCGTCAGGATGTCTTGTCCGGCGACTTGTGTGTGCCATCCGGAAAGCAGGTTCGATACATGTTTGGGAGTGACGCGCGAGGAATATTCCGACAGGAAGCTCTTCTTCGGCATGGCGTTGAGGGCGCAGAACAAGGCGAGGCCCTCATCGGCAACGAGTGACATAATGTGGCTCTTGCGTTCGATTGACCAGAGCTTGAGCGCCAGCGAAGTGCGCAGCGCATGGGCAGCCGGGATCATGCTGGAGCCGGGGAGCTTGGCGGCGCGTGCGAGCACACCATCACCATCGAACTGCACGAGATCGGGGATGAACAGGAACAGCCCACCCATGTGTGTGGTGAACTCGCGCTCGGTCAGGATGAAATCCTTAACATTGGCCGTCGCCTCAACCGTTGGCGCGACGCGGAGCGGCCGCTCCTCGTCACGGCGGCGTGGCAAAGGTGCAAAACCTTCTGCGGCCAGAACCTCACGAACCGCCGTGGCACTCAGCGGTGTTCCTTGCTCCTTGAGAGTCTGGCTGATCTCGTAGACCGAGTAATTGCGTTTGCGCAGCGCCACGATCTGCTCAAGGGCGCGGCTCTTCTTGGGCTGATCGCGCGGCCCCGGATGTGCGGTAGCGAAGAGCTCCGGCAACTCTCCGTGACGAAAAGCGTGACACAAGCCGCGAAATGAGCCTGTGGAATATCCGAAACGGCGTGCGACCTCGGCCGACGGCTCGTCTTCGAGGTAGAAAGCCCTCAGGGCTTCATACTGACGCTGGCGCGGTGTCGTCGGCTCGGCGAAGAAGCGGTGACATTGTGTTATGCTATATGGTGCTCTGATCGGCATCAGTGCACGGTGTCACATGCCGAATCTGCGGTCAAGCATGAATTGCGTCTCAATACTAACAATGTTGACGAAGTACCTGCATTACATGGCTTTCTTGCATTAAGACGTATACTAACCGATCTCGATGCCACCTATTGAATGCAGCAAGTGACAATGCAAAAAACGTCTATCAGAGTACTATTTATGATAATGATTCGCGCCAAATTGTTGAGTCAAATGAATCACTTGAGTCCCGCCGGCGTTAGGGAGATTCGGTGCCGTGGAAATCCAGGCTAGCG
>JAYVCW010000279.1:0-24113 GCA_043749775.1 Acidobacteriaceae bacterium
CCCGGAGTAGTACCTAACGCGCCGGTAAATCAACATCGGTTCAATGCGTATATAGGGAATTACGCGCAGGCAGCCAAGCTACTTGGATTTGCAGTCAACTTAGCCGCGAGCAGCGGCAATACGGCCGCTCATCCGAAAGATACGGGGTCGGGAAACCGCAGCTAAGCAAGTATCTTATGCCGCTGTACAATTTAACCTCGGAGCGAGACCTAAACCTCGGCCGAGACGTTGAGATTCCCTTAGTTTTGCGAAACGAACCCACCAAGTTGTTTCTTATCAACGTTCGATGAGGTTCGGACTGCAACTCTTGCACCGACCTCAGAGTGCCCGGGAAGAGGATGTCACCGCATGCAGTCTCGAGAAGGCTTTCTACAAGTATGTCCCCGCAAACTGAAGAGGCTTGCCAAAGAACTGGCGTGACACCGCAGAGAGAGTTCCGTAACTCACTGCCCTCCCGCCGCGCGCAGCCGCTGTGCCGCTGCGCGCTCCCTGTCTGCATCGCTCTGCTGACCCAGTTGCACATAGGCATCCGCGAGAAAGCGGTGCGGTTCGGGGGATTTCGGTTGCAGTTCCACTGCTCTCATTAATACGGGGACGGCCCCAGATGGATTTCCCGACAGAGCCATGGCCCGCCCCATCAGCAAATGCGCGCTGTAGTGATTCGGCCGGAGTTCGATGACCTTCGCGTACTCGGCAATCGCATCTTGCATGCGGTTCTCTCGCGCGTAAGCGGTGGCAAGCGATAAATGAGCCTCAGCCCAATTCGGTGAGCGAGCGATCGCAATTTCAAACTCGGCCGCCGCCCCGGGAAAATCTCCAGTCTCAAATAGGGCGGAGCCTAACTGATAACGAGGCACAGTTAGGTCGGGCCTCATTTCGACGGCCTTGCGTAGCACAGGCACAGCCTTGTCATAGTCCTTCAAAGAAGTTAGCGCCGTTCCGAGCTGCAGATAAGTGATGGGAAGATTTGGTTCCAGCGTGGTCACCTGCTCAAGCAGCGGCACGGCTTCCGCAAAATGCATATCTTCTTTCAACATCTCAGCCCGGTGAAGAAGATTTACAACCTCAACTTTATTTTTCGGATCCGCGCCCGTTTCTTTAATGCCCGGCATGGCGGACGACGCGCTATCTCCGGCGACATATCCGAGGGCATTCAGCCTCTCTTGAAGACCGGGATCGGCAACCACCTTGGGCGCTTCTTTCGATGTGCCGGTTTTCTGCCGGAACGCATCAATCTGGCTATTCAGCGTGTCGGCGACTGCTACCGAGTTAGAAGCGAGATTATGTTCTGACTTCGGATCGGCGCCCTGATCGTAGAGTTCTTTGGTCGGGGCTTCAATAAAAAGATATTTTCCTGTTCGCATCGAATGCAACGAACTCCATCCGAAGGTGCGATGCGGATAATCAGTTTCGGAGTAAACTGAGCGATCGTGGGTGTCGGACGCCGCTACGGCCGCGGCTTCACGGTCGCCACCAGCGTCTGGAAGCTTCGCCGCCGAGCCCATCAGAGGAAGAAGAGATTCCCCCTGCATCTCTTTCGGTATCGCGATCCCAACCGTTTGCAAAATGGTTGGCATTACATCGACCAATCCGGTACGAGTCTCAATCTGTCGTCCGGCCGATTTCTGGTGCGGCAGTTTAAAAAGCAGCGGCACATGAATCGTTTCGTCATAGAGAAACATTCCATGCGTGCTCTCGCCATGCTCGCCCAGGGCTTCACCGTGATCCGCCATAATCGCTATGAGCGCATTTTCATAGAGGCCGCGTGATTTCAGATGAGTGATCAATCTTCCAACCGCGAAATCCTGGTAGGCAATCTCGCCGTTGTACGGCGTGGCGGCATACTTCGTTTTGTATGGCTCCGGCGGATCGTAAGGATCGTGGGCATCGTATAAGTGGATCCAAATGAAGTAAGGACCCTTCTGATGCGCATTCAGCCAAGCGATGGCGTGATCCATCACTTCCCCACCCCTGCGCTCAATCGCATGATAACGATCCTCGCCCTCACGGCGGCGATGGAAACCTGAATCGTAGGTGTCGAAGCCGCGGTCAAAGCCGGGAGCAGAGCGTGATTCGGGGTCTAGCACGAGAGAAGCTATGAATGCGGCGGTGTGGTAACCGTTTCCTCGAAAAACGTAGGGGCCGTACGGGAGATCCTCCGCGAGTGCGACTCCGAAGTCATTCACCTGGTTGAACTGCGGATAAGTGCCAGTAAGAATGGCTGCGTGCGAAGCCGTGGTGAGAGGAACCTGAGAATACGCTCGCGTGAAGATTACGGATTGTTTCGCTAAGGCGTCGAGATTCGGGGTTAGCTCTAAGTTAGAGCCCATGAACCCCATCCGGTCGGCGCGGGTGGTGTCGAGAGTGATCAGAATGACGTTCGTAGGCGCTGCTGGTGCCGCGGCGGCGGCAGCGTTGTCGCTGAAAAAGCTGAGAACCAGGAGTAACAGCGGACCAAAACCAAAGAAGCGCCATTTAAGATGCATAGGCTGTTTGAAAATTTTATCACCGGCGCGGGTGAGCGGAAGTCATGGCTATTGCTGAGGGGCGGCAGCGCTCGCCTCGCCTTGCAATCTCTTTAGTGATTCGCGAGCTTTGGGGGCAAGGGGCGAGTCCGGAAATATTTTCAAGTAGGCTTCGAGTTGCGCGATTGCTTCTGGAGTGCGCTTCTGCTGAAGATAGAGATTCACCAGTTGCAAGTAGGCCTGCGGCATTTTCGGGTCGAGCTGAAGCGCGCTCTGCAGGCTCTTCTCCGCCAGATCGAGCTTGCCTGTGCGCGAATAAAGCAAACCTTGCAAGAAGTGTCCAAAAGCTGAATCGGGACGGCGCTGCAGACCTTCGTTGATCTTGTGCTCGGCCTCAGGGTAGAGCTTGATCATTAAGAAGAGATTGCCCAGATTGAAGTAAGCCTCGACATCGTTCTGATTGGTCTTGAGAGCGGCCTCGAATTGAGCCTGCGCGGCGTCGAAGTTCTGCCGTCCGAGATAAAGAGAGCCTAGATTGTTGTGGGCGGGATAAAAATCGGGCGAATAGGTGAGCGCTTTTTCGTAGTGGGCGATGGCCTCATCACTTTGGGATTTGTGGTCGGCTTCGACTCCCTTTTCAAATTCTTTCACCGTCTTCTTGGGAAATTTTCGATAGTACTCGGCGGGATCGACGAGGTAGGGATTGCTGCCGGGCACGCGCGCCTGCAGGGAATCTTCCTTTTTTTTGTTGTCGCGAGGCTCAAGCGTCAATTGCACGATGTTAAGCGGGGAAAACTGAGGATTCACATTTACGCTGATGGACTGAGGTTTATAAGCATCATCATTTACCGTCACTTGATATTCGTTGGCAATCAGGTTTGTAAACCCAAAGCGGCCCTGATTATCGGTGTAAACACTCTGAATAGGGGCGCCTCGAAATTCCAGTGTGATGAGTACAGCGACGGAGGTAAAGTCCCCTCGCAAAACTCGGACACTACCAACGATTTTCCCCAGTTGCTGCGGTTGTTGGGATTGGAGGGAGAACGACAGCCATAGTGAGCAGGCGGTAATGAGAAAAAGGACGCGCCATCCTCTGCTCATATGGGACAACTCCTGCTATGAAAACAAACGAAAATACATTGCCAAAATAAAAGAGGCTTGCTTCCACTGAGAAGCAAGCCCCAAAAGCAGCGACTTCGGGCTAGAAACTCACCTTTACGCCGAACTGTAGTTGACGCTCATTGAGGGTTCCCGCAGCTTGACCGAAGTTGGCAGTGCGCGGCTGGTTATGCGCTCCGCCACCGGCTGTCGCTAATACGAAGTTGGTGTGGTTGAAAACGTTGAAGCCGTTGGCGTCGAATTTCATACTCACCCTTTCGGTGAATTTGAATGTCTTCGACAGAGTCATATCGGAAATCCAGTTGCCCGGACCAACGAAGGTGTTGCGTCCCAAATTCGACGTGCAGCCTAGGCATGGCGGTGAGAAGGTGATATTTGGCGAGGAAGTAGTGTAAACTCCTCCGCCCTGCGCCACCTCTCCCCATCCGTTCGCCCAGCTAGCGTGACTCACTCCGCTAACTGATGGCACACTCGAGTCAGGCCGATCATTTCGGCCACCATCCAAATTGTAATCGCCGCGACTGTTAGCGCAATTATTAGGCACATCAGCAGCGGTACAGAACCCATCTGGGTTATTAAGGGGATCGACAATGGTAAGCTCCCTCAATTTTGGTGTAGCTGAGGTATACGGCTCCCAGTGTGCTCCTGACTGGATTGAAAAGATGCCGTTATAGGACCAGCCACCGGCGATCGCCCCCAATACGCCTCTCAGGTTTTGTCCCGGTAGCTGGAAGACATAATTGAGAGTTAGCCGATGACGGATGTCGAACACCGAGTTGCCGCGGTCCAGTCCCGGAAGCGTCTGGTCAGTCGTGAAGCCTTCGCCCGCAGCCGCCCCGTTCGCAGTAGTTGCGCCGCTGTGCCAAGTCGATCCGTCATCAATCGAATGGCTGTAGGTGTAGCTCACATTGAACAGCAGCCCGTGACTCATCTGCTTCTTCAACGAGGCTTGCAGTGAGCTGTAGTTAGAATTGACCTGGTTCTGCCAGTTACGCAGACGCCCGTAGTTCTGGTTAAGACGCCCACCTAAACCAGGCCAGCTTCTTCCAAAGTTATCAGTGACCACACTACCGACAGGAAGATAAGAGCCCGTCTGGCGATTGATGTCCTCGGCACGGAATAATTTGTGGCCCGCCGTTCCCACATAGTCGAGCTGCATCACCATCTTGGTTGATATCTGATGCTGCAAGCTCAAGTAGAAGTTGTAAACGTAAGGATCCCTGATACCCTCCGGAAAAATAATGCCCGTCAGTGTCGCCTGGTTCGGATTGCTTGGATCCCATCCGTTGATATTGCCCTGGTTCTGGGATTGTGAGCATGGACCCTGGTTCCCGGGGTTGGTGCCGCATCCACTAAAGGTTACAGGCACATTCGACACTTGCTGACAAGTCCCCGTCGGCGGCAACCCAGTGCAGGTTGACGGACCATAAACTACGTCGGCACCCGACACGCCTACCCCACCGATAACCTGATTAAACGAGTAGTAGGGCAGATTCCAACGCGAGTTGGAGAGCGGGTTGTACAGGGTACCCTCGTAGGCCACCCCGAAGCCACCGCGCAGGGCGGTCTTGCCATTTCCGAAGATATCCCAGGCAAAGCCAACTCGCGGTCCAAAGTTATGATGGTTCCCCTTACCCAACGTTTTGGCCGGTGCGAAACCACCCGGACCGCATACGCCTGCAAGCTGGGATAACAGAATCGCGCTAGGCGTTGAGCAGTCGTAGGTTACTCCGTCGATCGTTCCTACAGTACCGTTCAGAACATTTGCATTACCCACCCACCCGAGCATGTTAGCGCCAGGACCTTTGATAAAGGTGGTCGCAACATCTCCTTCCTCGTTGTGACGTGAGTAAAGGTCGTAGCGAAGACCAAGGTTCAAGGTCAAGCGTTTCGATGCCTTCCAGTCATCCTGGAAGTAGGCACCCATTTCAAGATTGCGCCAATGCCGGATATTACTGTTAAGAGTCGCGATTGGCGTGGGATTGAAGGACGAGGCTGGACATGGAGCCTTGCAGATTCCAGGATCGACGCCAGCTACCTGCAAATAAGGCGCATCGGCTGCAAAGAAGACCTGGTCGTAGAAGTAGTAGGAGGGCCGCGCCACATTGAACTCAGAGTTCTCGATATTGCGCCGGAAATCCACCCCGATCTTCATGTTGTGGTTCCCATGACCAATCGAAACCATGTCGGAATAGGTGTAGATGTTCTCTTTGAAAGCCTGCGGATAGCCGTTGTAGGAGCCAAAGCCCGCCGATCCGTCGGCAAATCCGATAGCTGGAACGCCACCGTTCTTAGTGGTAACAATTGTATTGTTCTGCAGGTAGCCGAGACGCAGCTCATTCAGGACGCTCGGACTGAACGTATGCACGAAGCTTAACGACGACTGTGGGAAATTATTCCGGGTTGGGTTGGAGAAACCGCGCGTGCAAGCTGCATTACAAGGGCCATATTTATCTGTTTGGCGGTTGTAATTGTACTGAATGTAGAAGCGATTGTTGGCGTTCCAATTGTAGTCGAGCCGAAGCGATCCTTCGTTGCCGTTAAACAAATTCGCATTTCCGAGACCACCGGTCTGCGTTTTGAATATTGCGGTACTGCTCTCCTGGATACTGGCGTCACGGTTGAGCGTGCCCGCTTGCTGAGGTATGCCGCAAATCGCAGATTCCGCTGGCGTGACACCAAAAATGGACGCCCATTTCTGCTCCTGTAGCGGCGTCCCAGCTCCACCGCAAAGATACGGCGTGAAGTCGCCGCCAGTGTAAGTGTTCGCCGTGAGCCCAGTGGGCGTTCCCGAGAGTGAGGGCACGAAATTTGAATACAGCAGCGCGGCCGTCGAATTCAGTCCTGCATTCGCATTCGCCTGAATGACGGCATCGCGGAAAGCGGGCGATTCTTGAAGAACCGATTGGGGGGTACCTGAGCTCTTAAATCGGTCTCCCTGAAGAGATAAAAAGAAGAACAACTTGTCCTTTATCACTGGGCCGCCGAGGGTCAATCCAAACTGGTTGAAGCGGAGCGGAGGTTTTTTCGTAATCGGGACGGTCTGATTCAAGAAAAAGTTGTTGGCATCAAGGGCGTCATTACGAATGTACTCCCATGCGCTGCCGTGCCAGGCATTAGTTCCGGATTTCGTAACCAGATTGACGCTGCCGCCAGCACTGTTGCCGTACTGGGCCGACATATTCAGTTGCAACTGCTGAAACTCTTCGACAGAGTCTTGAATCGGTACGTTGATCGCGCCACCGCTCAGACCCTTGTTGGAGACGCCGTTGATGAGGAATCCATTAAAGTCTTCGCGTACGCCGTTGACCACCGTCCCGTGACCGTTCTCGAAGTCCACACCTGCGACATTGACGGCGCCGGTGCTCATCTGCATCAAGTCAAACACATTTCGGCCATTCAGCGGAAGGTTTTCAATCTGCGCGGAACTGACAATGGTCGCGAGCTTTGAATCTTCCGTATTCACCGCCGAGGCCGCGCCCGTCACTTCCACTACTTCCGAGGCTTTGCCAAGTTGCAGTTTCACATCGAGGTGGGCAATGGTGCCGGCGTTTGCGGTCACGCCATTGTTCTCCACCGTCTTGAAGCCGGCCGCCTCAACCGCGATTTTGTAACTACCGGGCGGAACCTCTTTCACCGTGTAGTTGCCACTACTGTTGGTGGTCGCTGTGCTGCTGAAGTTCGTGGCGGTGTTCGTGACCGTAACTTTGGCGTTTCCGATCGAAGCGCCGGTTGGATCGGTGACGGTGCCGGTGAACTGGCCGTTTTGAACTTGAGCGAAGGCGCTAAAGGTGAGAGCCAGGATGGCGCAAACTACGAGGCAGAGCTGCAGTTTTTTCATTGACCTACCCTCTTGGAGGCGATGGCACGAATTTTTTGTTGTCGGCACTGTTTGCACAAATCTTTTTTGATCTCTGGGATGCGATCGTTCTACTTCCGATGATTCTGGGCTGCACGGCCCACTTGGATCACTCATTGACCCGTCCTATCTCTTCTACAGCAAACAATTTAGGGTGCGCAGCATTCTGCTTCATCCCAAAATGCTTTGTCAATTCAAATTCTTGATTCTGTTGATCAACCCGGCGCCTACCCTGAAAAAAATTGCGGCGCCACAGGGAAACTAACTCTGTAGCATCGTTATCGCATTTTGTGCGCCAAAGCGGGAAATGATGTTTTTCTATTACTTACAGTCCAAGACAATGGTTGTGTCTATGATGAACGGAAGGTCAACCTGCGAGGGACTACAGAATTCCATAGATCGTGAATCGGATGGATCAGAGTTGCAAGAGGCGGGATGAAGCTTGGATGACTTGGAATGACAAGGTGGTCAAGTGCGTAAGCTGCGGGCAATTTTGATCCGAGTCGCTTAGTGATTTGGTGGACGGACGTCGCCTGCTATTCCGTCGCGCTTTGTAGAGGTTGCCTCAGCGTGACGCGCAGTCACGCCTTTACCAGTCACACCTTGGCCAGTCACACCGTGGCTAGTCACACCGTGGCCTTCGCTGAGAGTGATTTGTTGGTCTGCTGGCTCCGGGCCGAGCTTTTCCACTTTGCCGCTCGGCCAATGGACTACGACCGAATCTACTTTGGTCGCGGTTCCCAAACCGAAGTGAAGACGCGGGTCGCTCGAGCTCTCGAAGCTGCTGGCTGCGCGCACCTCGGCCGATTGCGGTGAACCGGCTGCGGTGATCTCGACTCTTGCGCCGTAGCCGTCGCGGTTGGATTTTGCGCCGACGGTTTTTATTTCGATCCAGTGACCGGGCGAAGCGACTTCATTGCGGAGGAGGACGGGCGCGCCATCCAGATTCGTCATAAGCAGATCTTGCCGGCCGCGGTTCCAGAAATCTGCCGTGAGTGCCGCGCGGCCGACATATTTCTTTGCGAAGGCTCCACCGGACTTCTGCCCTACCTCTTCAAATGCTGCGTGTTCAAATGTTGCATGGCCCAGATTGTGAAAGAGGAAGGGGCGCTCGGCATAGCCCACTCCGAAAGACTGGCCTTCAACCTGGGGGTCAACGTGTCCGTTGGCGATGAAGAGATCGGGCCATCCGTCGTTGTCGTAATCGAGAAATTTCGCGCCGAAGCCTAAATATGGATTGCTGATGGCTCCGATGCCGGCGGCACCGGCGAGATCGGTGAATTCTCCGTTGCCATCGTTGTGATAAAGATTGTTGTCGTCATCGGAGAAATTTGTCTTTACGATATCGGGCCAGCCATCGCGATCGTAGTCGGCGGAGTCGACGCCCATTCCGGCTTGCTCGTGGCCATCGGAACTGTAGGCGACTCCGGCCTCGGCGCCCACCTCGGTGAAGCCGCCCTTGCAGTTGTTGTGATAGAGAAGGCTGGGCGAGGAATCGTTCGCGACATAGAGATCGAGGCAGCCATCCTTGTCGTAATCAAGCCAGAGGACTCCGAGGCCGTAATAACTTTGCGCATCGATGCCGAGCTTTTCGGTGACGTCGGTGAAAGTGCCATCGCCGTTGTTGTGGTAGAGACGGTCGCGTGAACCCTTCAGCCCGCGCGGGCCGCAGTTCACCGGGATTCCTCGATACTGGCAGAAGGGACCATCGCCAAATTTCGGCAGGTTGTTGATGTCGACGTCCACGTAGTTCGCAACATAGAGGTCTAAATTGCCGTCGTTATCGAAATCGCCGAAGGCGGCGCTCGTTCCCCAGCGATCGGAGTTGGCGACTCCGGCCTTGGCGGTAACATCGGTGAAAGTTCCGTTGTGATTGTTGTGATAGAGGGCTGAGCCGTGAAAGCCTGTGATGTAGACGTCTTCCCATCCGTCGTTATCGAAATCGCCGATGGCGGTGCCGTATCCCCATCCGCAAAAGTTAATGCCCGATTTCGCCGAGACATCTGTAAAAGTTCCGTCGCGATTGTTGTGATAGAGGCGCGGCGTATGACATTTTCCGGCGCGATAGTCAGCAACGGTTGAGCCATCGACAAATAAGATGTCCATCCAACCGTCGTTGTCGAAGTCGAAGGCGGCGGCGCCTCCGCACTGGGTCTCGACGATGTAGAGCTTTTCGTGGCTCCCACAGGTGAGTTGAAAGTTGATGCCCGCGGTTTTAGTTACGTCGATGAAAATCGGCCGGGCGTTGGGAGCGAGTTTGCGGGGGGACGACTTTGTGCTCGATGCAATCGGCTTGTGTTTCGCCTCGGTCGTTTGGGCGAGACCGGGCAGCGCGGATGCGCTCAGAAACATAGCAGTCACTATCGCGAGCAATATCGCGGTCCTAATAGGGATCAATATCGCGATTATTTTCGGGATCCTTATAGGGATCAATGCTCACGACCGGTCGCCATGCCGGCTGCGGCTGGCTGTGACTTTTTCAGGTCGGCGAACTTTTGCCTTTCACTTCGCGCTTCGTCGGCTCGTCCCATTTTTTCTAGAACGCGGGCGCGTTGATAATGCGGGCTCGGGTCGGTTGGATTGAGTTGAGCGGCCTTCTTTAATGCGAGCTCGGCTTTGGCGTTCTCTCCAGCCAGGGCTTGGACTTTGCCGAACATATACCAGGCGTCGGCGTTCGAGGAGTTGAGCGTGAGCGCTCGCTGTAGATAGGTGGCTGCGTCAGTATATTTCCCGGACTCGAGCAGAGTGCGCCCCAGTTCGTAAAGAACAGTGGGATTGTCTCCGGAACGAGCCAACTCTTCCCGGTATTCGGCGATCGCCTGGTCGTTGCGTCCGAGACTGAAATAGGCAAAACCGAGATGATAGTGGCCGAGTTTGATGGTGGGTTCCAATTTCAACGCGGTCTTGAATTCGTCGATGGCCTGCAGGGTGCGGTTCGAATTTAAGTACGCCCTACCGAGCAAGACGTGGGTGAGTGCATTGGATGGCTGCGACTTGATCGATGACTGGAGTTCGGTCGCGGCTGAGTCGTAGTCCTGCGCGCTGAGAAAAACCAAGGCCAGGTCAAAGTGCGTGGTGGAGTCTGCGGGAGCCAGATCGCGGGCACGAGTTAATTGCTCGCGGGCGCGCGCGACATTCCCGCTTTTGAAATACGCCAAGCCCAGGTAATGCCGGAGCTGAGCATCTCGCGGCCATTGGTTGATTGCGGCTTCGCCAGTTGAGATGGCATTTGGCAAGTCTCCGGCATCGAGTTGTTGAGTCAATAACTGTTGCGTCTTTGTCTCTTCGTTCAGTGACGAGGCTTGCGGCATCTGGAGCGCGGTGGCGGGATAGGCTGGCCGTAAAGGAATGACCAGGAACGCAGCTAGCCACAGGCATAAAGTTCGCCATTGCATTGTCGATTCGATTGGTTGGGCCGACTTCATCAATTTCAAATTATGCAAATTACAGCCCATGGATTCGCTCGCGCCAGACTTCGTTTAACATCATTATGTATGATGATGTTATCGATTGCTTGTTCGTAAGATTATGGGTCGCAAGATTATGGGTCGCAAGATTATGGGTCGCAGGATTATGTGATCGCCAGATCATTCGAGACGATATGCGATCGTAACCGCTCGCAGCTTCGCTCGCAACGGTAAGACTTTCTGAATGGCTTCGGGCTCCTTTACTCGCGTCTGGCTTCCGCTGATTGGCGGATTATTCGGGCTGGGATGGATTTTTCTTCACTCGCCCGAAGCGCACGGGACCGCTCATTACGCCGGTCTGATTTTCGGATTGATCGGGCTCGCGGGCGTCATTCTGGGGCGGCATACGCTCGGGAACTCTTTTTCGGTTGCGCCAAAGGCAAGAGTCCTGGTGACTCACGGAATTTATTCTCGCATCCGAAACCCGATTTATATTTCCGCAGAGATACTGATTGCCGGCGTTGCGCTCATGATGTGGCGACCGGAACCGCTTCTATTTCTTGTCGTCGTTCTGCCTCTGCAGATAGTTCGCGCTCGACGTGAAGCCGCGGTACTCGAAGAAAAATTCGGCGACGAGTATCGGCAGTATCGCAAGCACACCCGGTTCTGAGAGTTCTCGCTGCTATTATTTCAGCCACAATGAATCCCGTTTCAGGCAAGTTATCCGCGACGTCATTTTTGCTCCTCGTCCTATTCATTCTCCTCATCGCATTTCAGTCTGGAATGGCCGAGGACGCGCAATTGAGCTCGCTTCCCTCTCCGCTATCGAACAATGCGGTCGCTATTTCGCACGATTCGGGCGGCGCGAAAATTTTCTCGTTCATGGGCATCGGTCCAAAGAAAACATGGGACGCGATTTCGACCAGCGCCTACGAGATGGAGGTGAGCACCGGCAAATGGACGGAGAAGCGCGCCGTGCCGGGAGTTGCGGGACGGTTGGCGGCATCGGCGGTAGCGCTCCACGATCAAGTGTTCATTTTTGGAGGCTACGTCGTGGACGGGCAAGGCGGCGAAAGCACGGTCTCGGATCTCAATGTTTTTGTTCCCGTCGAGAATCGCTACTACCGGGGTAAGGACATTCCGGTTCCGGTCGATGATTCGGTCGTTGGTGTTTACCGCGATCGCTTTATCTTTTTGATTGGCGGCTGGTCGACGACGAAGAACGACGCCGTTAATAATGTGCAGGTGTACGACACTGAAAAGGACGTGTGGGTACAGGCGACGCCGCTTCCGGGCACGCCCGTCTTCGGGCATTCCGGATCGATCATCGGTGACACGATTGTTTATGTCGATGGCGCGTACAAAAATCCGAATGGCGCGAATCCAAAGTATGTGGCATCGGAAGAATGCTGGATGGGGAAGATTCCTCATAAAGGCGACGTGACGAAAATTCAATGGTCGAAACTGCCGCCTCATCCGGGGAAGGCGCGCTACCGCATTGCGGCTGGGGCGGAGCCTCCAGGGAAAAAGGCGGCGCGAATTTATTTTTCGGGTGGCACTGATAATCCCTACAACTACAACGGGGTTGGTTATGACGGCAAACCCTCCGAGCCGTCGCCGGTTACGTTTGCCTTTAACGCGCGAAGGCAGGCGTGGGAGACGGTAAATGAGGCGACTCCGAATCCGACGATGGATCATCGCGGTTTGCTGGTTACGCATCGCGGGCTGGTGATTGTTGGCGGGATGGAAAAAGGGCAGCAGGTGACGGCCAAGGTATCGCTGGTGCGGATTTCGGGGAAGAAGTAAAGGGGCAAAGCGCTGCGCATTCAGCATGAAGACGGTTTCAGCGCGCTCGCGCCAACACTAAGGTGATATCGTCGGGCTGCTCGGCCTCTCCGATCCAGTCCTGCACGGCGGCGGTGACGATCTCGGTGATGCGCTCGAGGGGTAAGGCGCGATTTTCTCGGACCAATTGGATGAGGCGCTCCTCGCCGAATTCGCCATAGTCATTTTCTGGTTCGGTAATTCCGTCGCTGTAGGCAACGAATATGTCGCCAGGGCGCAATCGAACGGTAGCTTCCGGAAAATCGAGATTGTCGAAGAGGCCGACGACTATTCCTCCGCAACTCAAGAGCTGCGAGGAGCCGTCTTCGGAAATCAAGATGGGCGGTAGATGTCCGCCATTCGAATAGGTGAGACGGCGCGAGGCGCCATCATAGTTTGCGAGGAATAAGGTCGCGTACTTGGCCGCCGGGGTGCTTGAGTAGAGCTGGTGATTCAGGAGCGTCAGCAGATTCGCGGGCGAGACATCGGGGCTGTAGGAGTCCGATGCGAGCATCAGGGCGGAGCTGTGGGATGATCCGACGGTAACCGGTTCGTGCACGGCGGAAACATCCCCAATGCTATAGGCGCGCACGGCGGAGTGGATGGTTGCCATCATCAGCGCGGCTGAAATTCCCTTGCCGCTGATATCGCCAACCGCCAGAATCAGCTTGTCGGAGTTAAGCGAGAGAAAATCATAGTAGTCGCCGCTGACGGTTCGCGCCGGGCGGCAGAATCCGTGCACTTCGAGCGTATCCAGCTGCCGGATCACGCTCGGATAAAGTTGCGCTTGCACCTCCTGGGCAATCGCCAGTTCGCCCTCGAGACGTTGCTTCTCTTTCTGCTCCTGAACCAGCGCTTCAATCGAGATGGTCATCGAGTTAAACGAGTTGGCAAGGGTCGCGAGCTGGTCGGTTGAGTGAACCTCGATGCGGTGGCTGAAGTCGGCGCGGTTGATGTGTTTGGTCGCTTCGTACAGTTGAGCGACAGCCATGGTGATGCTGCGGGTCAGCTTGGTACCGATTAATAACGCCAGCAATTCGATGATGGCGAAGATAAGCAGAATCGACAACAGGATGTATTCGACGCCTCGCGCATAATCTCCAAGGGCAGCGAAAAGGCGCGCGTACAGTACCGAAGGACGAGTTTCAACCTCTGCCAGTGCGCCTACGCGTTGCCTTTGTCCGGTCTTCCAATCCCACACCGGAAGCGGAATCGGGAAGCGCACCACGCGGTCAAGAAAATTTCCGGGGCTCGGAATGGAGCCTGAGGAGAAGCTGTGCTGGAGCGATTGGGGTGAGCCGGAAAGATCCAGAGATGACTTGGCGCCGGTTTGCCCGTTGCTTTCGCTCTCTTCGTACACCACAATTCTGCCGAGGTCGCCCGCCATCCTGGTGATGAACTCGGTGTCGAGCGGTTCGCTCGATATCACGCGCAGCGATCCGCGTCCGGTTTCAACCGATGTACCGGTACGGAGAAACAACGCCCCGCTGTCGAAAATGATTTCGCGAAAGTCGGCCGGCAGAGAGGCGGGAGAATCGAAATTCGCAGCGCCATCGCTGCGGGAACAAAAACTCTGACTTGCATTCCAGGCGCAGACTTGCCGCCTCGACCATTCGGTTCGTGTAGGGCGGGAGAGAGCAAGACTTTCGGCGTCTACCTTGCCGCCAGTTGCAACCCTGGCAGATAAATGATGAGCAATGGCGCGATTCGCGGACTCCATGGCACGAAGATGAGTGGCAATATCAGAAGTTACGGCGAAGCTGGCGAACTGACCCGCTAAGAGATAGAGGGTGGTCACCGAAATTACGAGCAAGAGGATGACCGGAATAACTCCGATAAAAACGTAGGTGACAATCAGACGATTGCGCAGCCGCCATAGCAGTTTGGTGCGCAGATAGCGAAAGGCAACGACGGCAAACAGGACAACTGCGACGCTGCTGAGGAAAGTGAGCCAGCCTTCGAGCATTTCAGCCGTGGTGTGGCTGAATCTCTTGCTAAACTCTTTCACCGCGAAAAGGAGAACGTCGACGGCAAGCACGTACAGCGCAACCCATGAGGTACGAGTGTGCGGCCACACTCCGGCGTTGCGGAGCCTGGCTTCGAGTTCGAGCGGAATCAGCCTCATCCGAGTGTGACAACCCTAAATCTTCTGACAACCTTATATCTCAGGATAGATGTCGAAGAAAGCCGCCAGACTTGTTCGCAGCTGCCTTTCTATTTCATCTTTACTGCCTTCGAGGGTGTGCATGGTGACACGCGCTTCGTGTCCATTCTTCAATTTGATTGGGGCCGCGCCGACCTCGGTAATCTCGTCGGAGGGAAGAAGACGTAATCCGTAAATTAACGTTAAGTTTGCCATCGCACGATTGTAAGCCAGAACATCGGGAGCATCCGCGGGGCGAGCTGCGGGTCATCTGCTGGGCGTTCTGATGGATCGAATCGTCGCGCCATTCGACGTCCGGTGGAGGCTCGGCGGCCGTTCGAGTTCTTGACTCATCATTAGTTATGGGGCTAGTTTACGGGCTAGCCGGGAGGCCATTGCAGTGATCTGCCGCCGATGAGGTGAACGTGCAGGTGAAAGACTGACTGGCCGGCGCGGGGTCCAACGTTCAAGACGGTGCGATAGCCATCTTCAATGGACCGCTGGCGAGCGATGGTGGCGGCTGCCAGGTGGCAACGACCAACAAGTTCAGCGTCCTCTTCGGTCGCTTCTTTTAATCCGGAGATATGTTTTTTGGGAATGACCAATACATGGGTGGGGCCTTGCGGGTTCAGGTCTTCAAACGCGAAGGTGTACTTATCGTCATAAACTTTTTTGGATGGGACTTCGCCGCTAATGATGCGGCAGAACAGGCAATCCGCCATTTTTTCAACTCCTTTTGCCTGGATTGCGATCTAAGGCAAGTTTGATGAGGATACGAGCGCCTATCAATTTCGCACAAAAAACCAGCCGATGCGCTCGCCGCTTTGTAAATAATTTGTCAGCAGGTTTTTGAAGGCGTTGTATCTCAGCCATTTTATGCGATTAGTTGAGGCGAACCAGAAATACGGATCCCTCTTCGACCTGAGTTTCGTGAGCCACGGAAGTCGCCTGTTTGCGATCGTCCTGTTGGACGCGAACCCTGACCCACCAGGTGCCGACGGGGCTCAAAAACTTGATCACTTTTGCGGATTGGTATTTCAACTTTAGCTGGTTGACCAATTTCGCAGCCGTCCTTTCCTGCTTGAAAGCACCCATCTGTACCGCCCAGCGCCCTCCGGAGTCGAGCGGCGTGGGAGAGCTCAGGACCTCGAGGTGAATCTTTGCCGTACCAGGGCCGTAGACGTCGACCGCCTGCGCGGCGGCGAGCGACAGGTCGAGGATTCGTCCGGTGACGAATGGGCCGCGGTCGGTGATACGCACGACGGCGGAACGATTTGTCTTGAGGTTGGTGACCTGGACGATGGCACCGAGCGGCAGCGTGAGATGGGCGGCGGTCATGGCGTTCATGTTGTAGAGTTCGCCATTCGATGAGCGGCGGTTGTGATAGGGAGCGCCGTACCAGCTAGCCATTCCGGTTTCTTCGTAGAGCGGCTTGGCGTGGAGCGGCGTGGCGTGCGAGTTGGCTTCGGCTTTTTGCGGTTCTTGCGTGGCCGCGGGAGGAGGGGGAAAAGCTGGAGCAGGTGAACTCGGCGCCGTGGCTGGGGGTGGCGGAGTATCCATCGGCGTCACGTTGCGATGGCATCCGGTGAGCGAAATGAGCGTGAGAAGTGAAACAAAAAGTAAAACGACAAGTCGTGCGGCCCGAAAGGTTGAGGGCAGACGGCGGGATGGGGGCAGTGGATTTTTATTTTGCCGCGGGGTACTTAACTGCCGTGTAGTCAACTTCGGTGTGCTCAACGGCCGTGTACTCAAGAGGTCTTGCGATGCGATTCGAGGAATTCGGCAAACTCCGAAAGCTTGCCGGCGGCGGTGCGGAGCGCCTTCGAAGAGTGCGAGCGGACGGCGGGCACGACCTCGTCGTTCAGATAGTTCACGAGGTCGGCTGTTTCCTTCTCGAGGGTTCCGGCGATGTTCGATACAGAGCGATTGAAACGTGCGGAAGCCTCTTCCGCCTTGCGGTTGAATTCGGTCATAACCATCCTGATGGATCGGGTAGATACTCACGCCTGATTGTGGCAATGCTTCCACTTATTATCGTAGGAGCTTCTTAAAGGGTCAAACGCAGGCGGGCGCCCGGAGTTTCGAATTAGTTTTGGCGGGCGTCGGCGTTTTCTGAGAGTTGGATGGAACTCGGGCACGATACAATCACGCCATCATGTCGGCCATGGCATCGGCATCGCGCTTTCGGTTTTGCAAATCAGTGGTCGTTCTGGGGCTGTCTCTCATTTCGTCGGCTTGCACCATCTACGCCGACAAGCCGGCCCGGGCAGTCGAAGAGGCTACGGGCGGTGAAGGGTTGGAGAAAGTCTTCTGGAAGAATGTGCAGGCCGCGAATTGGGTTGCGGTAGATCATTCGCTTGCCTCGAACTATGCGGGCGTATCTGCCGCGGGAAAGCTTGACCGTGCAGCAGCTCTTGCGCAATACAAGACGCTGCAGCTGAAAGATTTTTCCATTGGCGACCTGCAGACCGAGCTGAACGGTACGACGATCGTCGTGACTTATACGATTACGCTGAATGGCACGTCATCATCGTCATCATCATCAACAGGAGCATCAGCAGCAGCATCATCGTCAACTGGCGGGGCTTCGCAAGCGTTGCCATCTTCTCCGCAACACATGATGACGGTCTGGCAGCAGCAGAAGAAGGGGTGGATTGCGATCGCCCACAGCAGCAGCACTCAATAATGGCCGCGCGAATGGCGGCGCGATCTCTAGCGGCGATGAGCCTGCCTACGGCCAAGCTGCTCACTCCGGATAACGATCGAAGTATTGCGGCATTTCGGCGCACGCTGTTGCGCTGGTACCACACCCATAAGCGCGATCTGCCGTGGCGGCGAACTCGCGACCCCTACCAGATCTGGGTGAGCGAGATCATGCTGCAACAGACGAGGGTGGCAGCGGTGGTGCGGCATTATAAAGACTTTCTGGAGCGCTTCCCCACGGTTGAGACGCTGGCTTCGGCAAGAGAAGATGACGTGCTTTCCGCGTGGTCGGGGCTTGGATATTATCGCCGCGCTCGTATGCTGCACCGGGGAGCGATTGGAGTTACGCAAACTCGTGGCGGACGATTGCCGGAGGATTACGCGGGCTTGCTCGACCTGCCCGGAATCGGCCGATATACGGCGGCTGCGATCGCGAGCATCGCATTCTCTGAAGCGGTGGCCGTAGTCGATGGCAATGTGGAGCGCGTAGCCGGCAGAGTGTCCGGGCGCGAAATGCGGGCGAAGGAAGTTTTGCAATGGGCGCAAAAACACCTGGCGGTATCAGAGCCCGGCAACTCTAACCAGGCGATGATGGAACTGGGCGCGACCGTCTGCACGCCACGTTCACCGGATTGTTCGGGATGCCCGGTGCAGAAATGGTGCGTCACACGGGGCGAGCGCCCGCGGTCAGGCACGCGCTTGCTCCAGCAGAAGCGGCAGCAGAAGCGCCTGCAAAAGAAAGACCTTTGGTGTTTGCTTCAAGAGCGCGAATGCGGCGGCGAAGGTCTTGGAGACGGTCTTACCGATGCTGTTGACGATGTTCTGCGTGGCGGGGATGGGACGAGGCGACGAGAGATTCGACTGGTGCAGCGTGCCAGCACGCAATCGCTGATGCCGGGAATGTGGGAGCTTCCGCTATCGTCGGAGGCGCCGGCGGCTTTGTCTTATCCTCATTATTCTTATTTAGCGTGGCGAACTTTTCGACACTGCATCACGGTCACCGATTACACTGTGCACGTGCTGCGAGATTATGATGAGGCCCGCGAGCAGAAGACATTCAGGCAAACGCAGGGTGAGTGGGTGGCGAGCGACCGTCTCCCGCTGATGCCGCTGACTGGATTGACGCGAAAAATCCTGAAGGCAGGCGGCATCATCTAAGGAAGAGAGGCATTTCAGCTATGAAGTGGCTCGACCGAATTTTTGGAGGCGCGAAAGACATGGCGGCATTGCCGGCCGGAACCAAAGCACCAGATTTTTCTCTGTCCGCTCTCGATGGCAGCAGGTTTTCTTTACAGGAGGCGCTTAAGAAAGGGCCCGTGCTGGCAGCCTTTTTTAAAGTGTCTTGTCCGGTCTGCCAGTATGCATTCCCCTATTTCGAACGCATCTACAAAGCGCATGGGGCGGGCCCGACCAGTATCGTTGGCATTTCACAAAACAACCAGAAAGAGACGGCAGAATTTCTTAAAGAATTCGGGGTCACGTTTAAGACCTTGCTCGATGATCCGAATGGATATGCCACGTCGAATGCTTACGGCTTGACCAATGTGCCGTCGCTGTTTTTGATTGGGCAGGATGGCGAGATCGAAGTGAGCAGCGTCGGCTGGGTGAAGAAAGATATCGAAGAGATCAACCGCAGACTTTCCGAAGCGCACCCGGCGGCTTCTGTGCCGCTCTTTAAGGCGGGCGAAGACGTGCGCGACTTCCGCGCTGGTTGAGGGTCGAGAAACTGATCCCGCGGTCGCGGGAGACAATTTGATGTGGGTCAGGCGGCTGGCTTGCAGCGGCTAGTCACTCCAGACGACGAGTGCCTGATCGGTGTAGTCTCCGTTTACAATTCCCACTAGTTCAAACAATTCTCAGTTCGAGGCTTGCGCTTGCTTATTCGCAGAATCGCCCTGCTCGCCGTCATTTTTTCCATTTGCGTGCCTGGTTCGCAATCGCTACTGGCGGCAAACAATTCGCCCCACACAAAATCGGAGGCGCACTCCCATCTGCCGCCGGCGGCGATTGCCGCCATGCAAAGTATTCGCCCCGACAACATTGAGACGCATGTGCGCTTTCTTTCGCACGACCTGCTTGAGGGTCGCGGCACGGGGCAGCGCGGCGGAGACCTTGCGGCCGAATATATCGCCGCGCAGTTTGCGCTTTATGGATTGAAGCCGGCGGGCGATAACGGGTCGTATTTGCAGAAGGTACCCATGGTCGGAATCACGCCTGCGTCTGAAACGCGCTTCTCGTTAGTTCCCGCTCACGGTCCAGCGATCGACCTTAAGGCGCTTGACGAATACGTCGCCTACGATCAAACGCAGCAGCCGGAATCGACGGTCGACGCTGACATTGTTTACGTCGGCTATGGCATTGAGGCTCCCGAGTATAAGTGGGACGACTATAAGGGCGTTGACGTTAAGGGCAAAGTTTTGCTGATGCTGGTGAACGAGCCGCCTTCGGATGATCCGAAATTTTTTACCGGCAAAGCGCTCACTTACTACGGACGCTGGATGTATAAGTACGAAGAAGCGGCGCGCAAAGGGGCTGTAGGAGCGATTCTGATTCATAAGACGGAGATGGCGAGTTATCCGTGGGAGGTGGTGCGCAACTCAAACTCAGGCGAGAAATCGTTTCTCAAACTCGACGGCTCTCCCAAGCTTAAAAGCGCGGCGTGGATTCAGCTCGAGGTGGCGCGAAAGCTGGTTGCAAATTCCGGCCTTGACTTGGAGAAGTTGATGGCCGACGCAAACACGCGCGAGTTCAGGCCCGTTGCTTTGAGCGCACGCCTGTCTGCACGGATGAAGAGCAGGATTCGTGCTTTCGAATCGAATAATGTAGTTGGCGTACTTCCCGGCGGAGACCGAATTTTGAAGGACGAGGGCGTAATGTACACGGCGCATTATGATCACCTCGGCATTCGCCCCGATATGCCGGGCGACAACATTTATAACGGGGCGATGGACAATGCCACGGGGTGCGGAATTCTGCTGGAGATCGCGCGCGTTTTCGCGGCCTCTGCGCAGAAGCCGAGGCGCTCCATTTATTTCGCCTCGGTCACCGCCGAAGAGCAAGGGCTACTCGGCTCTGAATATCTCGGCAAACATCCTCCGATCGCCGCCGGTAAAATCTCTCTTGATTTGAATTACGACGACATTCCGCCGCTCGGGTCTCCGGAGGAGATAGAAGTTTCAGGGGCGGAGCGGACGACGTTCTATCCGGTGGTGGAAGCGACGGCGAAGGATTTCCACTTCACGATCCGCCCTGATGCGCGTCCCGAAGCCGGGCACTACTATCGCTCCGATCACTTCAGCATGGCGCGCGTCGGCGTCCCCGCCTTTTCGATTAATCAGGGGATGAAATTTAAGGGTCACGACGAAGCCTGGGGACACGATCAGGATGCCGACTACACGGCGCACCACTACCATCAGCCAAGCGACGAATATCATCCTGGAATGGATTACACCTCGGACGCAGCGATGGCAAGATTCGGCTTCGCTCTGGGTTGGGAGGCTTCAGGCCAGACGGGTCGGGTCGACTGGAAAAAGGGCGACGAATTTGAGAAGGCCAGGCTTGCCAGCAAGTAGCCAGCTCTCGGTCGCGTTCAAGAAAAGCCCGACTTCGCGGGCATCAAGTTCGTCTTCACCTCGGAAGTAGCTTGCGGATTGGAGGCAATTTGCCGCACACGATGGTAACTTTCGACCCTTTAAGCGCGCATGCTAGGCTGATATTTCGTAATTAAATTTAGCTATTTACAAGCGCTCGTTCAAGGACAATGCCCAAGCTCCCGATTTTTCGGTTGCGTAGTTCAGAACCGCCGTCTAGCCGTCCCGACCTTAAATTTTTCGGGCCGTCCTTGTCCTTTTCGAATCTGCAGTTGGGTGTCGACAATTTACGCTACGACGTTTTTCTTAGCACTAGAGTCGCGGCCGATTTAAGTTTCCATCTCGCCCGCTATATTGCCAAGTTCGGAGAGGTGGAATCGCTTTTCGAGGCGGATGCCGCCTTTGCCCCTCAATCCAAATTCAACGTTGCGCCGGCGAGCGCCGCCAAACTCAAGTCGGGTCCGGCCGACCTCAAAGGCGTGCTGGTATCGATTCATCTCGCCATCTTGAACCGGGCGAAGGCGGAAGGAAATCCGTCAATCGACCTGCTGGGCCGCCTAGCGGTTTTAAAATTTATTCGCACCGAACTGCAGGCACAATTCGCCCGCACCCTCGAACAATGCCGCCGAAAGATGAAGTCCATGGAGGGCATGCAGGCAAGAATGGTACAGCGGCAGGAGATGGTTTCGTCTTTTCAGGTGCGGAAGAAAATCATTTTGCGCCGCGCCGGGCAAGAGATGTTTCGCGTGCTGCGAGAGATAGAAAAAGAGACTTTGGGACGCACGCGCCGTTCGTTGCTTGGAGAATTGCCGGCTGACTTCTATCGGTTGTTTCTCAATCCGCTGATTCTGACAGAAGACGGGCGCGACGACTATCTTTGCGCCGAGCACTATTACATGTTCGGCAACTTCCATAAGGATGTGGACCGGTTTCCCAGTCTGCGGCAGTTTGCGCTGAACTTTTTGCGTGAGCTCGGCTACGGCGAAGGCATTGAAGATGAGCACCTCGAACAGGCTTTGAATGTTCCCGAAAACGCCAATATTTTAGTCGGTACGGCGAGTGGCGAAGATCTGACGCCTGAAGATCGCAGCCGCAAAGACCGCCTCGATATCTGGACTCGAATTCTGCAACGCGAAGGCGTTCTTGCGCAGGTGATCGCGTCGTATGAGGCAGTGCCGCTGTTGAGCGAATATGCTCCGAAGGTAAATCCGCAACAGATCAAGAATGCTTTGATGTACCGCGAAGAGGCGGAACGCGTAGAGAAATTGGTGGCTGAGAGCAGGCTGAATTCGGATCGCCTGTTCGCAGCGATCGGACGCGTCGCCTCGTGCCGGGGTTCCGAACGCAGCCGCTTCGCAGCCCGGCTCTTGCTCGACCTGTTCCGCTATCACCGTGATTTGCGGGGACTCGAAACGGTCAGTGCGGGCTTTGACAGCATCAATCTGGTTACGGACCCGAAGGTGCGAGAGCTTTCGACGTTGAACGGCATGCTCTACGAATTTCTTCCTCCGGAAGATCAGAAGCCAGCCGAAGATCGGGTTGTACATCACGTGATCTTGAAGGCCGACGTGCGAGATTCTTCGAAGCTTACGAAATCGCTGATGGAAAAGGGCATGAACGCCGCCTCGTATTTCAGCCTTAATTTTTATGATCCGGTGAATAAGCTGCTGGCGAAGTATGGCGCCACCAAGGTTTTTCTGGAAGGCGATGCGATCATTATCGCTTTGCTGGAACGTGAAGGCGAGGCGATGCTCAGCGTTGGCCGTACCTGCGTGCTGGCGTGGGAGATTGTGAACCTGCTGCGGGAATATAACGATTTATTGCAGCGCTCAGGGCTGCCGGCGCTCGAAGTGGGGCTGGGTATCGCTTATCAGGACTCCGCGCCGCTTTATCTGATGGATGGCGAACACCGCATCATGATTTCGGATGCGATCAATGACAGCGACCGGCTCTCTTCATGCAACAAACAGGTTCGCAAGACAGTTGCGCCCGACGCCGGAGTTTTTCAGGTTTATTCCGTGGTGGCCGGAGGCAGCGGTTCAGCGGATGCAAGCGGAGAGGGTTCGACGGAAGAGATGCGACTGAATTACAACGTCGGCGGAATCTGTTTGAGCGAACCCGCGTTCCTGAAATTGCAGCAGGAGATTTCACTCGTGCCCTGGGAGGGCGACAACACCGAGAGTGGATTCAACGGTCGATGGGTCGACGAGCAGCGTGAATTTTTTGTGGGAACGGTTCCGATCGCAAGTGGAATTTTTCGCAAGATCGTGATCCGAAAAAATCGAATGGCGCAGGTCGATGTGCGGGACCTGTCAATTCTGCGCTGGACCGAGCGCTACTACTACGAAGTTTGCGCGAACCCCGCGGTTTACTCCGCTCTTCCGGGAGAAAAATCAGCGGCGGCATCGAAATAAACTCAAAGTTGCTATTTAGTTGTCGCGCCTAGACATTTGTCGCGCTAGAAATTGCGCCTTACTCGGAACGGAATTCTGACCACAGCTTCGAGGGCAACGGGCTTTCCGGCTCGCTCGGCTGGCGCGAACTTGCAGCGAGAGAGCGCTTTCGCGGCGAAGGCGTCTAAACGATCGTCTGGACTGTTGAGGACGCGGACGCTCGCAACATTTCCATCGGCCCCAATCACGGCATAGAGGGTTACCATGCCATGCACGTTCGAGCGAATCAGTTCTAGCGGATATCCGGGATCTGATTTCTCGGTAGCGACGGGCGCCAGAAGCTCTCCGGCTTTTCCCCCAGAACCTACTTCGGCGAAGCGAATCTCCCAACTGCCGGTGGAGGAATTGAGATTCGGCATATTCAGCGTCATCGCATAGGGACGCTTTCCGCCAAAAACTTTTCTGTCTTCGTCGGTAATCTTGTCGTCGGACACCGCTAAAACCGAGCGACCTACTTTTGTCGCGCTGGGTTTCGAGGCGCTGGCAATTTCGCGGGATTCTTTTGCGGTGGAATCGGCAGGCTCGCCGACGTGCAATCCGGAGGGCAGCG
>JAYVCW010000280.1:0-24739 GCA_043749775.1 Acidobacteriaceae bacterium
GCATTTGGGTTCCACACGTTCCGACGGACGCTGGCGTCGGTCCTAGTGGCGAACAACTACGATCCGAAGCTGGTGCAAGAACTACTCCGCCATTCCAACATCAAGACGACCCTGGACATCTATGCCCAAGCCATTACGTCGGCCAAGCTGGAGGCGCAGGGGATGTTCCTGACCGAACTGTTGAAGGGCTCATGGGCGGAGAAGAAACCGGCAACGAGCTTCGTTGTTTAGCGCATACCCTCGTTTTGTGGGCATATTGTGGGCTAGCTCAAATCGGGGAATTCCGAATAAGTGCTTTGAAATGTGGTGGCCAGGGAGGGAGTTGAACCCCCGACGCCAGCCTTTTCAGGGCTGCGCTCTACCGTAGCTATCTCATTGATTCGACTTTTGCTAACCACGGTTTTGAGCACTTACATCACCCGATTATTGGGACAGGTTTGGGACAAAGTTGTCCCAATTGGTTTTGCGAATTGTGAAAGCTTTTCTACAGCCAGACGTTGGGACGACGGTACGATCTGGGCATAGATGTCCATGGTGGTCGAGATGCGCGAGTGCCGCATCTGTCCCTGCACCGATTTCGGATCGGCCCCGCATTGCACGAGCCAGGTCGCGTATGACCTGCGCAAGCATTGCCAGTTGACGAAGGGCAACCCGAGTGCGCGCGCTGCCGGCCGGATGTGCCGCTTCAGAATGTTCTGATCGTTCATTGGACGCCCGGATTGAACGGATTGGAAAACCAAATCGTCCGGACCATCCAGTTTAACTAATTTGCATTTCCGGATTGCGAGCCCCGCCCTAACTTTGACTGTAAGCGTTTTCAGGCGAAGAATGCGTGCGATAACTTCCGGCGAAACTCCGATCGTTGCTGCTGAGGCGTTGGACTTAGGCGCCGACCAATCCCCCCGGCAATAGCGTTCTTCAACGGAAATTGAATCGGCATGTATGCATCGCCATCGCAGGCCTATCAATTCTGAAACTCGCAAACCGGTCCAGACGCTCACATAAAGCATAGTGGCGTAAGGTTCGGAGACAACGTGGACCAGACGATCGAAGTCCCCCGGCGTTATGGTTGGCTTCGCTCGTCTTGGCCGTTTGTCCACTGGGAGGTGAATTGACTCGGTCGGGTTTTTGACCAAAAAGTCGTATTTGACGGCCGAGCCTAGGATTGTTGAGAGCACGTCTCGAATCTTGTCGCGCGATTCGTGCGTGAGTTTAGAGGTCGCAAAACTTGAAAAGTATTTCTGCAGCGAGAGTGGTGTTAGATCACGAAGGTAAAGACCGCCGAAGGCCGGACTGAGGTAATTAGCGATCACGCCCTTGTATCTCCCCCACGTGGTTTTTGCGAACCGAGATTCCATTGTCGGTATGAAATGCTCGTTCACGAATTGGTCAAATCGGCAGGCAGAGCCAGCCGAAATTAAACCTTGGTTAAGTGGCCGCAAAAATTCTGCCGCCATCTTTTCGACTTCTCGCGCCCGCGTTTCGGCAGGAGCAAGTTGGTGACGGATTCGTTTTCTGACGATTTTGCCATCAACGAAATCATCACGCCAAAACCTCAGATACCACCAACCCCCGCACCTTTCGGGCTTAGGGGCTTGGAACCGACGTCTTGCCATGGCTTCGAAATCTCCGTGGCTTGTCGGCGGGAAAGCTGCCTCGCTACAAATCTTACTCCGGGTCTCGGAAGTTTCAGGCATCGAAATTTGCGCGAGGCGTGGCATCATCGGTTCAGGCGTGCAAAACCGCGAATATCAGAAACGAGCTCGAAGGCAGGGAATTGTTAGTTTTTTGGCGCGTGAGTTTTACAGGCCGGCGGCTCGTCCGGATCCACGAGCGAAGCGAGAGAAGCCAGAGAAACCCGAACAACTGCGATTTAATTTTTCGGCAGACAGACCGTTGACCGATCTTTTTGAGGACGGATGGTGATTTCATGCCGACTCTCCCAGTGGCCACTTCCTACCACGCCCAATCGCTTCTAGAGCTTTCTTCACGGAGAGTCCGGCCAATTCGCACTGCGTAGTGAACATCTCTTCGTCGCTCAGCCCCGATAAACCTCCGCGCATCTCCATTTGAGTTTTGGCTTTATGTAGTGCGCGCAGATCGCGTTGATCGAAGCCTTCTTGTTGCTCGGGAGTGATTTCACGCGCGCGCGCGGTTTCTTTTAAAGAAAAAAAAGAACTATTCAAAATGGGGGGGGTTTCAGTCTTGGTTTTAGTATTGGTTTTTACTTCCTTATTGCGCTCTCGTGCTGCGTCCGGTTCTCTGGCTGAACTGAGCGTGTGGCGCTCAGTTACCTTTACGTCCAGAATTGTGATTGTGGAAATTATCCCTGGCGATGGCCGCTCTGGAACCTCGAGATGGATGATCCCGGCGCCCACTAAGTCGCTTAGGGATTCACGCACCCTAGACTGCGAAATTCCCAAAGTTTGTGCCATGTCACGCTGGGAAAGATTCACCTGCTGAGTGGAATTTTTGCAGTAGCGTGCGAGAACGGCATATAGCGCTACGCCGTAAGCACCCAATTGCGTGCCGAACTTGTCGATAATCTCGTTATCGACCGAGAACCATCCATCACGGCGCTGATCCCTGACAACGAACTGCTTCTGGGCTGTCATCCCAGATCCACGTGCCGGCGTTCCATGTCCGGGAAGAGTGAGTCGGCGGGTTGGGGTGTGGCAGCGTCTTCAGTCGGCAAGCTTTGAACCAAGAGCCGAAACCAACTGTAAGTTTTTCCGTTCCGACGTTCTTTGCGATTGGTTATTACGAAGCCGCGATCTCGAAGCTCTTTCAGTCGAGTCCCGTACTGCGAAATCCTGAGGTCGAGGATCTCAGGCAGGGCGACTTCGGCGCCGCGGAGTAAGAGCGCTAGCAGTCGCGCACTTTGGGTAGGTCGAGAAGTTTTACGATTGTGCCCCATTCAAGAGGCAGAGTAACTGTGATTTTGGAGGAAATATGCCCACGAATTGATTTCGTGGCCCACGAATTAGAACGTGGATTTTTCCCACGAAATCATTTCGTGGGTTTTCCCTGCCGCTCCAGGTAGCGCCGCCTTCCCTCTTGGTAAGCCTTAATGCTTCGTTTGTACCCAAACTTAACATCCGCGAGATATTTAATATTCTTCCATCTCAGTCCTTGCTCCACTAGTGCGTCTACGCAGGCCCAGACTGGGTCTTCCGCATCCCTTCCGACGCCGGCCCACTTGGCAGCTTTTGCTTCTGCGGTTGCCAGCTTCTTGTCGACATCGACTAGTTCTAACCTGAGTCCATCTCGCTGTGCTCGTAAGTCATCGACTTCGGCTAGCTTAGACTTGATCTTGTCGCGTTGGACTGCGGTTCCAGCTTTTATCTTCTCGCGGTTTACCGGCTTCGATCTCCAGCCAGCGCATTGTTCCAAATTCTTTTGCCGCCGCTCAACGCTCACCGTAGGGGCGCCGGGCCACTTTGCTTGGTACTGCTTTGTCGTCATTCCGTCGTGTTTTACCCTGAGGTGCGAACACGCTCGATCTAGCCTGTGGACGTGCACCCCGCATTCTCGACAGACCACGTACTCGGTAATTCCGCGAGCTATCTCCTCGTTTGGATTGGCTTGAAAAAGAGCAAGATCCTCTACGTCTTCTTTTGCTCGTTTAGCCCAAAACGCGAGTGAAGACTTCTTGCTATTCTCCGATCTCCGAACTGAACTGTAAGGTTTTCTGGGTTGCGAGGCTCGTTTATCGCGGGCTCGTGTTGCAGCGCTTTCTTTTAGCTCAACACTTGAAGTGGGCGCACCGGGCCATTTGATGTGGTATTGCTCAATATTTAGTCCATGCTTGAACAGGTGTTTCTTGTTAGCCAGTCGATGGTAATGACCACCACATTCTCGGCACACCACGTAATTCGTAATGCCGCGATCCTTTTCCTCGTTACTATTGGTTCGGAAAAGAGCAAGCTCGGTTTCTTGCGTCGTCGGAAGAGTGATATCTTTAATTGACATTAGGTTTCACCCTTGCCCCTCCTAGTGAGTCCTCGCAGGACTTGGAGGGTCTTTTTTTGCACGCCTTACCTCAATCTTTACCTAGCCACAAAGCGATTATGCACGCTTCTATGCGGTTGGCAATGTGGAAGGGCTAGGATTCGTGTGGAAAAATCTGCTTGCCTGGCCTCGAGAGAGCACAAAAACAAAGTTTGCCTACTTATTGGACATGCAGTGTGGCACTGTTCCACAAGCCTCGCCACAAGCGGCAGATGGAACGATCCAAGCGCCACGGCCACCCTTCTCGCACTGCTCCTTCTTTGAAAGTTCGGCTTCCCGTTTGACACTGTCAGCAAAACCGTTCTTAGTAAGCCACCCAGACGCATCACTGCACTTTTTCTTATTCTCTTTCGTCAGCCATGGGCCTTCAGCCGTGGACGGCGGGCTAGCGTCAAGATCTTGCATCTGACTGCAACCATGAAGGAACACTATCTGAGTTTTTACCTGTAACAAGAACAGATCACGTTTCTCTTTAGCTGCTTTCGCCGCGCTGTCCTTAGATGTCTAGCGTGCATTTGTCAGACTGAATGGAATGTCGAGCGCAAGTTCCATACCTCGCTTCGATTTCCGTGGCATTTTGGCCAAATGACGCGGAGAGCGCAACGAGAGTAAACAACATCAACTTATTCATGGCCGACATGCTTTAGCACTGTTTAATCTTATTGAGTTGAGGCGCTCTTGAGTGCCTGATTTACGGTCACTGTCACGTCTTTCCCCGGCAGCAGTTTTCTGGATTTCCTGCAGACACGGTCCCAGCGATCCGCTTGATAGCCGCTGCCGCGCATCCGCTCAAGATCGTTAGACGCCGAACCGCCTATGCCGCCCTCGTCGAGCCAGTGCTCTTTCAACCCCCGGTGCGGGCCGGTCCAGTCGGAGGTAATGTAGACCACACGCGACACGCTGATTCCGCCCATTCCGTTCTGTGCGCCTACCTCTAAACAAACCGCCCCTTGCTCGGTGACATAAGCGGTTTGCAATTGCATGCTGGAGGGATTTTTTAAGCGCGACTGGTATTCTTTGACGGCTTTCAATGCGACCGTTGTGGCAGGGTCGAGCGGCGCGTTGTCCTTCGCCTTCAACTGCTGGTAGATTTCCGTCGTGCATTTGTCGGCGGGGATGTGATGCTTATCGCAGGTGGTATATTGCGCTTCTAGTTCTGTCGCATCCTGTGCAAAGCCTAGTGCGGACAAAAGTGCGACGGCGGCCAATAAACGTTTCATTACATTCTCCAACTGGGGGAGGAGAGCCGTTTTTATACATTGCGGAAAAGCATATCAGGTAAACTGCGGAATGCCATCCCGACAAAAGATCAATCTTGAAAAGGTAAAAGCATCATTGACTACAACCTGCTCTAACTGCCTCTATAAGATTCCACCCGCAGAGATGAGGAGAATCAGTTCGAAGCAAATGCAGTGCCCGAAATGTAAGGTTACGTTCTCAACTTATTGACGGGCCGGGCTCAATTATTGGGATGCGTGCACCCAGGCTTGTAAAAGCTCGACTGACGCGGCAGCGGCTGTCATGGGGCAAATGATAACCCGTATATCGATGAACGTATATATATAAATCAGCCACGGATATCGAACCCCGGGCGGCGATTTGGCCGGTTCGCTCGTTAATTCGCCGCAACGATGTCGGCTAATTTGTCACTGACTAATCGCGATTTTTCGCCAACAGTCCGCTTAGAGGCTCTGGCGTTGGCATGTATTCAGACTGATGCGGGACAACGAATCGCACTGGCCTCGATCTAGCTATCGGGGCTAAGATAGTAGGATTCATTGCAGTGGACGATTTGCGGCCAAGAATCAGAGTCACGTTTATCTAGAATTTCTTTCGAAGAAATTCAAGATAGACATAACCGATGACCGCGATTACTATGGCGATTTCAAAATTGGCAGCGGTAAGCACATCTCCGATTGCCCAAGCTAGACCCCTCTTCGACCCCATCCCGGAGCGCTCAAATTTTCCCATCAAGAGGTTTGAATAGACCAGAAAGATGATGAGAGCCATCTCCATCACCCCTCGCCAGATATTTTTCTGCATAGGAAATCCTAGCACTCGGGACGATACAGGTTCTAGAAGACAATAGCCGCTACTTCACATCGAGTACAGCCCCCGTCAATTCCTCCGGTGTTTTAGCGCGGGATCTCTCCTATCCTACGAAGGAACGGTGAGATGGACAGGCCTTGTACGAAGACGGAAAAGGCGACGACAGCAAAGCTGATGGTAATAATTTCTTCGCGCTGCGGGACTTCAGGCGGAAGACCAAGGGCAAGAGCCAGCGCTAATGCGCCTCGCAAGCCGCCCCAGAATAGGGCATGTTGGTGCTTCATCGTAACGCGAAGCGACGAGCGGGAAAAGAGAAGGCAACAGGGATAGATCGCTACTGCCCTGCCCAGCGTTACCAGCGCAATCGCTGTTCCCGCCGGAAGCCATATAGCCATGAAATTTTGATGGGCTTCGTGCATTCCGATCAGGAGGAAAACCAGTGAGTTCGCGACAAAGGCGGCATATTCCCAGAATGCGTCGAGAGCCTCTTTTCTCCGTTCAGAGAGCGCGTTGAGCGGCTTGAAATTGCCCATGACGAGCCCGGCTGTGATCGTCGCCAAGACGCCAGAGAGGCCGAAATGATCAGCCAGCAGGAAGGAGCCGTAGGCAGCGACGGTCGTAAAAGTTATCTCAACGAGATGATCGTTGTTTCGTCCCGTGAGTAACAAGGCACCAAGGGACACAGCGGCACCACACAAAATGCCGCCACCGATCATCCTCAACAGCGTTGAAGTAATTGCGAGTGAAGTGAGTTGCTGACCTGAAGCGAGGGCGACAACAACTCCGAAAACAACCGCAGCCGTGCCATCATTAAAAAGACTCTCGGCCTCGATGAGCACGAGTAAACGACCTCGAGCTTTAGCTTCCTTAAAAGTCGCAATCACCGAAACCGGGTCGGTGGCGGCAATGAGACTGCCGAACACTAATGCGCTGAGCCATTGCCAGTGAGCCAGATAGTGCATCCCGGTTGCGGTAACGCATGCAGAGAGCAGGACGCCTAGAGTTGCCAGCACGACGATGACTGAAAAGTCTCGTCGTAACTGATCCCAATGAATGTAGAACGCAGCTTCAAATATGAGCGGCGGAAGCAGTGCAGTAAAGATGAGGTCTTTGGTGAGACTGACCTTCGGCGCGAACGGCAAGGTCGCGAGAATGATCCCAGCCGCAACCAGGCCGACGCTGTAAGGGAGGCGAACTCGCCGGGTCAGCATCGCGACGACACCGGCGATCAAAAGAAGCAGCACTCCAGTTTGAAAATTGAGATCCATGCATTTCCGTTACTTACACTAAACTGCAGGCGGAGATGTGGTCTGCGGTACAAGTTCCGTGCGCAGATCGTAGCGGCCGATCGCCATCGAGAAACTGAATCCGATGATCAGGGGCGGGCAGGGTCAGAGTAGCGGCCTGCACAACGCCGAAATCCTCACGCTCCTCCTCTTTGAGCGTCCGCCGCTTTCGCACCGAAGCCCCGATCGGCGCCGAGAGCCACAGTATGAACAACGACAACAAAAAGAAAAGGCGTGGGTAGTTCAACATGCTTTCCATTTATTTACCCCTCGGGTTCCAACTTCGGCTCGCTCTGCAGAGTGCCTCGTGCAAGCGGAGCCAACTCGGCCTCGCACATGGTGGGTCCAACCGAAAATGCCGGGTGTGTCCACAATACCGCTGATTCCGATTGTGACGCTGATTAGGGTCGCAGTAAAGGTTGACTGTCGTAACCAGCGATTTCACTAATTGAACAGTTTCAAGTGCTGCCAGCCGCCGCTCGACTGTCATCGAAAAGTCCTTTTACATTCGCGCAGCGTCGTGCGAAATGATTGGATTTGTGTTTCTGCAGCCGTTTTGAGGCTGGTCACAGTCGCCTGTTCGTTCATCGGGAAGCAGACCACGCTAACCTCGAACAATTTAAGCTCTTGCAGGTGGCGTACTCCGTTGATCACCGTATCTCTTACAACGTCGTAACCGATGCTCAACCCTTTTAATACGCCCTTTTTCATCAGTGCATAAACCTCTCTCGCTTTCGGCGATTCCATGACCAGTTCGCCGTTAATCTCCAGCCCGCGGGGTCCTTCCTTGAGTTTGCCAAGTCCTATCGGCTGGGCCGTATCGTGAGAAAACAAAATTGGAACTTCGCCGCCCTTGTGCGACAGGGTGCGCGTGAAGGCTCCAGGCTCGACGACGTCGCCGCCGAGATCCAGATTGCCGAATACTGAAGCCATGCCGCTAAAAACGCCTTGGTCGGTCAGGCTCTTGATTTCCAACTTCACCTGTCGGTTCTGCATAAACCTTTACCCTCCAAAAGTTAATAGATGGGCGGCCAGAGTTCGACCGCCCTACCACCCCATTAGCCCTTAAGCGTCAACTTCCGAAGGGAAATCCCCCGAAAATGAGCGCATCCGACCGAAACACGGTAAGTGCTAGCCGTTCCTCGGTCAGGATCGCCACAAGGTTTCGAGTGAAAAAGTCCGCATGCTCGCGCGAAATTTCAATCGTGGCGCCGTTTCGGTCCCAGATCGCGGCGGCCATTTGGAAGTTACCTACAAGGAACTGACCTCGAGGAATGGATTTCGTGACTACAACCGGAACACCCCAGAGTTGAGGCGTCGTAGCAGCGTGCGGATCGGAGAAGATGTACTGCCCCGAGCTCGCGGTTCCCGTCGTCTTGATTTGACGGAGAACTCCCCAGTCTCGATTGTTCAAGACGATCGCATCAGCCTCGAAGTTCGAATTATCGAAGCAGAAATCGAGGGCATGACCCAAAATATCTATGAAGGTGTCCGTCGCGACGTTCGTATAGCTGAGGTCGTATGGAGTAGCGTTTGTAATCAAGCCAGAAAGTTCCACTCCCGTGCCGGAGCCATTGAGAAGCTCGTCCTCCTCCTTCAGCTTCAGGAAATAACCCAGTCGTTGATTGATATAACCCTGGAGCGCCTGGGCATCATCGAGAACCTGCCGTGATGCCGGGATCCAGTGTGCGAGCGTTTGCACGGGCGCGTAGCTCAGCGTGAACCCTAGAGCCGATTCCGCCTTTGCTGTGCCTTCAGCCGTCTGCATGGCCGCGGCATTAGTCGACGACGTCTCTTTTACATACTCAACCATGTTCGAATTAACCTGGAAAGAAGGCAAGATATCCCGGATTCGCAATGGCTGCATGCCGGGAGCGATAACTCCGGGCCGATAAAAGGCCGGCACAAGAGGCTGATTCAGCCCTGTCGCGTTAACGACGGTGGTTTTTGTGTGAAAGCTTCCCACCGGGATGCGTCCGGTCTTGCCGTAATTCCCATCCTTAAAGGATTTGAACTGCGCCGAGTTGGTGACGACGCTTCCGATGTCGTTTTGGTTCTCGCCCCCGCCGGCATTTGGCGCGCACATTTTCTGCTCCATTTGGAGCAGGCGGGCATTCTGTTCTGCGATTTTGTTGGCGGCCGTCTCAGTAAATTCTTTGAGTTCGCGGCTAAGGTCGTTGAGCTCCATAGACACTCCTATTCAGTTGTTTGGTTTGGGTGGCCGTGTAGGAGTGCCAGAAAGGTGGCGAAGTCCGGGCCGAATTGCGATGCGTGACGTTTCCGGATGTGCGCCAGGCGCGAGACCCGAAACCGTGAGCAGCCTTCAATGTCGCATTTTTTCTTACGCGCGGCAAGTTACTTCAGTTGACGGTGTCGTCGGGGAGACCGTGAGGCAGCACTACCGCCCGAAGCGCCTCCAAGAATTTGGAGTGTTGTTTAACTAGCGCGTTCGGTTCTTCAAAGTTCTTGGTCCACACCTTCTGAATATCCTCCAGAAGCTGGGAGTGCTGATTGATCATCTCCGCCTGCTCGCCCAGCGACTTGTGCTGAGCGGCCTGATTTTCCATCAACCGGTTCAGAGCCTCTTTGTGGGCGTTGGATGTTTTAGCGATTTCCACAAACGATTCTTGAATCACTTTCCGTTCTCCGTCGGTCATGAGGCTTCCTCAAGATTTTCCATGTGCGCCTGCACCTGCAGTAGTGGAATGGAAGGATTGGAAACTGCCAATGTGACAACCAGTTCGGCGGTGACGCCGCGTAAAACCCTACAACCCCTAGCGCCTTGTCCGAACTCTTCGACGATCAGAATGAGCCGTTCTTTCGAAGCCTCGAGCGGTTCGTCCAACCGGATTGCGACTCGGTAGGCGGCGTCAACTCTCTCTTCCAGGTCTAAATAACTGGCTACCAGTTGATCAATTTCGAGCGGAGTGGGCTGTTGGCGATCAACGATGAGCGGCGTTGGGAGCGTTGGCATGTGGTGAATCATTAAACTGTCTACTATGGTTTCGATCAATGTTTACGCGGCTATTAGCGATTATGACCGCTATTAGGCGCGCAATGCCCACTCAAAAACGGCTATTAGCGAGCTGAGGAAAAGTTAACTAGTTGATTCTGTGCTAGTTACGCCGTTTCAAATTTGAAAAAATTAAATTTCAATTTCGCGGATTTTAGCGGTCGGGCGGCATGCGGTCTCCGCTCCATCACCCTGGAGATTTGACCCACCCACCCCGGGCCAACCGGACCCCGCTGAACAAATGCTGCGCAATCAACGGTTTACAAGGTATTCTTTCTGGCTCCTAATCTCTATTAGCCCAAGATAGATTTCGATCTTCGGCAACTAATAGGCGCGTAAAGGTGCAATCGAATCAACCATTCACGCGCGACGAACGGCCGCAACTGCTGACTTGAAAACGTGAATAATCTTGTTGTCTGCTTGCCTCAGCTCGACAGTATTATCGAGAATTGCCGTAATCACTCCTTCGAACGACGCGCCTTCTTTCGTCATCAGGACAAACGGATCTTTCGGAAGAGGTAGCGGATCGATTGATATCTCTTTCAGCTCCGGCTCTAGCATCAGCAACGCTTCGGCAATTTCCATATCGCTGTACGGAGTAAGTTGTCTGTTTCTGGCCGCTCGGTCTGGCTTGATGAGCGACATAACGTAGTCTTCACTGAAGCCTTGCTTATCGGTTAGCATGCGTTTCGCCCTCGTTGAAGTTTAACGAGTGCTGCGCAGCCATCCCCGGATGCGCAGCACTCGCAAGCCGGAACAACTGTGAGGCAGCTTGCCCGGCAAGCCTGAAATGTTTCAAATTGTTTTGGGACAGAGTGGGACAGAATTGAGAGTTGCGATGCTTGGAAGTTGTTGATTTAGTGGTGGCCAGGGACGGAGTTGAACCGCCGACGCCAGCCTTTTCAGGGCTGCGCTCTACCACCTGAGCTACCTGGCCACGTCTTGCATCCCACCCATGCTTCCTCACGCTGCAAGGCGCCGATGAATGTGGCTTGCAGTTGCACAATGCGCTTTCAATGGTCGGAATGCCGCGAAGCGAGACAATCGACGCGCTGGGACTGGTGCAGAACTTCCGAATTATAACAATTTACCGCGCTCGCTCAAAATCGAGCCTGTTCAATGACAATGCAGAGTGTCAGTGTCACGCTCAATATCAATGCTCAGTGTTACGGCTCAATGCATGCCGGGTTCGAGACTTCTCCGTTCATGATCGTGAACGCACAACGATTGACCCCGAACCAGTACGGAATCTCGCGATAATCAGCGACATCGAAAACGGCAAGGTCAGCGTCTTTACCCCGCTCGATGCTGCCTTTACGGTCGGCGAGCTGCAGCGCCCACGCTCCATTAATGGTGGAGGCCGCGATCGTCTCGGCGGGCGTCATTTTCATCTGGGTGCAGGCGAGCGACATCGCCGTCGGCATGCTAAGCATCGGGGAGGAACCCGGGTTGAAGTCCGTCGCCAGCGCGACCGCAACTCCCGATTCGATCAGGTGGCGAGCATTCGGATATCGTTCCGTTGCTAAAAAATAATTCGCTCCCGGTACGAACGTTGCGATCGTGTCGCTCTCGGCAAGGGCGCGCACATCTGCGTCGTTCACGTGATCCATGTGATCGAGCGATGAAGGGCGGAAACGAAGAAGCGGCGCCAACCGTGTCTCGGTTAACTGGCCAAGGTGTGCGCGAACTGCCAGATTGTTTTTAATGGCTGCTGCAAATATTCGCTCCGTATCTTCCGCACTAAAGGCTCCGCGATCACAAAACACGTCGACGAATTTCGCGAGGCGTTTCTTTGCGACTGCGGGGATCATTTCGCCGCAGATCAAATCAACGTACTGCTTAGGCCGTCCTCGATACTCTGGCGGGACGACGTGCGCGCCCAGAAAAGTGGGTGCCACGGAACCAGGCCAGCGCTGCGCGGCAGATCGAATCGCTTCCAACGATTTTATTTCGGAGTCGAAGCTAAGACCGTAGCCCGATTTTGCTTCGACCGTGGTCGTGCCGTGCCCACTCATTTGCCGCAACGAGGTGGAGATCGCGTCCGCTAATGCGTTTTTCGAGGCGGTGCGGACGCCGCTGATGCTCGATCGAATACCTCCGCCCGCCTCGGCAATTTCTTCGTAGGTCGCGCCCGCGATTCGTTTTTCAAAATCAACCAGGCGAGGACTAATAAATGCCGGATGCGTATGCGAGTCAACAAAACCGGGAACCACTACGCGTCCGGCGCAATCGATCTCGCTGACGTGTTTCTTGTTTTTCTTAATCCACACATCTTTCATCGCATCTTTTGTTGTGCCAACAGACGCGATTCTCCCGCCTATGCACAGCACAGCCGCATCCCGAATGATGACCAGGTCAGAGAGGGATGCGCCACGTCGCGGTCCGGCGAATGACGAACGCAGAGAGAGAAGCTGGGCGATGTTCACCAACAGCAAAGCGCGTGGCTCGGGGGCGTTGAGTTTGAGACGTGCAGCCAAGGGGGTAGATTAGCAGAGCTGCAAGCGAATCAAACAACGAGACACATTTTCGGTAGTGCCTCAGTTTGAAATTTTCTTCAAACTCAGGCACTACAACATTTTCCAGCAGCTCATTTGTCTGAACCCGAATTCATCGGCAACTTTACATCAGACCTGGCCGCGAATTCTTTGGCCTCGTCATATCCCGCGTCGACATGACGAATCACCCCCATACCGGGATCGGTGGTCAGCACACGCTCGATGCGCTTTGCCATCATCTCGCTGCCGTCGGCGACCGTTACCTGGCCGGCGTGAAGGGAGTATCCGATGCCAACTCCTCCGCCGTTGTGGATAGAGACCCATGACGCTCCGGCCGCAGTGTTGATGAGAGCATTCAGCAGGGGCCAGTCGGCGACCGCGTCTGATCCGTCTTTCATGCTCTCGGTTTCGCGGAATGGAGATGCAACCGAACCGCAATCGAGATGATCGCGACCGATCACGATGGGAGCTTTGATTGTCCCTTTCTTCACCAGGTCGTTGATTGCCAGCCCGAATCGCGCTCGCTCGCCGTATCCCAGCCAACAAATTCGCGCCGGCAGACCTTGAAATTTGATTCGTTTTCGCGCCAACTCAATCCAGCGGCGAAGGCTGCGATTCTCGGGAAACAATTCCAGAACGAGATCGTCAGTGATCGCGATGTCAGAAGGCTCGCCCGAGAGAGCGACCCAGCGGAATGGTCCGCGGCCCTCGCAGAATAGTGGGCGGATATAAGCCGGGACAAAGCCGGGAAAATTGTAAGCATCCTTCACGCCGCGTTGATACGCAAATGTGCGGATGTTGTTGCCATAGTCGAAGGTGACCGATCCCATTTTCTGCAACCACAACATCCCCTCGACGTGCTTCGCCATGGCGTCGAGCGAGTGTTCCTGATATGCCTTCGGGTCCCGCAGGCGCAAGGCAAGCGCTGCTTCGAGTGTCATGCCGTTCGGAACATATCCGTTCAGCGGATCGTGCGCCGAGGTTTGATCGGTAAGAATGTCGGGAACGACGCCGCGTCCGGCGAGTTCCGGAATGACGTCAGCGCAATTACCGACCAACCCAACCGAGATGTTTTCTTTTTTACGGACGGCGTTCTTGAGAATGCGCAGGGCCTCGTCGAGCGTCGTGACAAGAAAATCACAGTAGCCAGTCTTAAGCCGTTTCTTAATTCGCTCGGGGTCGACATCGATTCCAAGAAAGGCCGCGCCGGTCATAGTAGCCGCCAGCGGCTGCGCTCCGCCCATTCCGCCCATGCCGCCAGAGACGATCAACTTCCCGCTGAGGTCGCCGCCGAAGTGTTTGTCGCCCGCCGCGTTGAAAGTCTCGTAAGTACCTTGAACGATGCCCTGCGAGCCAATGTAAATCCACGAGCCCGCTGTCATCTGCCCATACATCATCAGCCCGGCGCGTTCGAGTTCGTTGAACTTCTCCCAATTAGAAAAATGGCCCACCAGATTCGAATTGGCAATCAGGACGCGAGGCGCGTACTCGTGCGTCTTGAAAATTCCAACTGGCTTGCCCGACTGCACGAGCAAGGTCTCATCATTCTCAAGACGCTTTAACGAATTCACGATCGCGTGATAGCAACTCCAATTGCGCGCCGCTTTGCCCGTCCCCCCATACACAACTAAATCCTGCGGACGCTCGGCGACGTCTTCGTCGAGATTGTTCATCAGCATGCGCATCGCGGCCTCTTGCTGCCAGCCTTTGCAGGAGAGCGTTGTGCCACGCGGGGCGCGGATCCGGGTGTAGGTGGATCGCTGAACTTCAGTGTCTACAGACATGGGGATATGTTAGTGCGTCAAGCGCGAAGTGAGCAATCAGCTCGAACGCACCGCCGAAATTATTGAGGCCTGCGATTGTTTTTCTCCCGCTTTACTCCCACTCAATCGTCCCCGGCGGTTTGGACGTAATGTCGTAGACGACGCGGTTCACACCTCGCACTTCGTTTACGATCCGGTTGGAAATTGTTTTCAGCACTTCATACGGCAGCGGAACCCAGTCGGCCGTCATCCCGTCTTCAGAATGCACGGCACGGACCGCGCAGGTATAAGCGTAAGTGCGCTGGTCGCCCATTACACCGACCGACTTCACTGGCAACAGCACAGCGAAAGACTGCCAGATTTTCTGGTAGAGACCAGCCGTCTTAATCTCGCCGACAACGATCTCATCACATTCGCGCAGCAGGTCAGCGCGTTCCTTGGTGACTTCGCCGAGAATGCGTACCGCGAGGCCAGGGCCCGGAAAGGGCTGCCGCTGCAGAATTTCTTCCGGCATTCCAAGATCGCGACCGATGCGCCGCACTTCATCTTTAAACAAATCTTTCAGCGGCTCGATCAGCTTTAGTTTCATCGTCTCCGGAAGGCCGCCGACGTTGTGGTGTGACTTGATGATTTGCGAAGGGCCGCGCACTGAGCGGGACTCAATCACATCAGGATATAGCGTCCCCTGTACCAGCCACTCGACTTCGCCTTCTGCGGCGAGAATGCGCTTTGCCTCATCATCGAAGACGTCGATGAACACGCTGCCGATGATCTTGCGCTTCTTCTCCGGGTCCGTCACTCCGGCGAGCTTTTGCATGAAGCGCTCGGTGGCGTCAACGGCGACGAGATGCAGTCCGAGATTGTCGCGTAAATTCTGCTGCACTTTTTCAAACTCGTTCTTGCGCAAGACTCCGTTATTCACAAATACGCAGGTGAGCCGCGACGTGCCGGTGCTGTCCCGCATCGCGCGATCGACAATCACCGCGGCCACCGAGGAATCGACTCCGCCTGATAGCGCGCAGATGGCGCGTCCGTTGCCGACTTGCTGTTTCACTTGCGCGATGGTGGCGTCGATAAAGTGCTGCGGCGTCCAGCTAGGTTTAGCTCCGCAGATATTTAATACGAAGTTGCGCAGGATCTCGGCCCCGAGTGGAGTGTGGTGAACTTCAGGATGAAACTGCACGGCCCACATCTTTTTCTCGGCGTTCTCGATCGCCGCCACGGCATGCAGCGTTTTTGCGGTCAACCGAAATCCGGCGGGCAGCTCTTCCGCTTCGTCGCCATGCGACATCCAGACGGATAGCGTTTGCGGTAGCCCTTGAAACAACTGCGAGTCAGAGTGCTTAATCGCTATTTGCGCATGCCCGTATTCACGCTTAGCGGCGGAGCGGACTTTGCCGCCGAGCGCATAGACCATGAACTGCAATCCATAGCAGATGCCGAGGACCGGCACGTCAAGCTCGAAGACCTGCTTATCGGCGAGCGGAGCGTCCTTGTCATAGACCGACGAAGGGCCGCCCGAGAGAATAATTCCAGCTGGTGAGTAGCTTTGAATTTCCTGCAGGGTGGCGTTGTAGGGTAGGACGACAGAAAAAACTTTTTGTTCACGGATGCGGCGCGCGATCAACTGCGAATATTGCGCCCCGAAGTCGAGGACAACGATAGATTGGGTTTCCACGGATGAGTTTCTCAAAACTAACGGCTATCTGTAAAGAAGGAAAGTCCAGGATAAGCTTGACCTTACGTCTGGCGCTGAAGAGTGTAGCGGTTATTTATTTCACTTGAAAGCTTTCACGTGAAAGCCTTCTGGATCGTTTCAAGCGAAATACTACCTGCCGTCGCGTGCTACTAAGTTCACCAGCTTACCTGCGACGACAATAACCTTCGCGATATACTTTCCTGCAATGGCGGCTTGAATCTTCTCATCAGCGAGCGCTGCTTTTTCAATCTGATCTTTGCTCGCAGTGGCCGGCACCACGACCAGCCCTCGCAGCTTACCGTTAACTTGCACCGGAATCTCAATTTCGTCTTCTGCTGCCAAGGCCGCATCGTACTTTGGCCAGGGAGCCTTCAGCAGATTGTTCGTCTCTCCCGCCATCGCCCATAATTCGTGAGACATGTATGGGGCCATGGGAGCGAGCAGCAGAGCAATCTTCCGCTGCAACTCTCCGATCAACGAAAAGGAAATTCGCCCCTTGGCCAACGCGGCTTCCGCTCCGTAGATATCGTTTACTAATTCCATGATCGCGGCGATGCAGGTGTTGAAATGCCAGCGCCCCTGAAAGTCGCTGGTGACGCGCTTGATCGTCTGATGCAATTTGCGTTGCAGCGCGCGCGCTTCTGGTGTCAACGGCCGGGTCGCTGCATCCGGCGGAGCCGACGCTGCGGAAGGCGCATCTAGACGCTTCTCTACGGGATATTTCAGGTAGAAGCGATACACCCTCCCGAGAAAACGTTGAATGCCTTCGATACCCGACTCCTGCCAATCCAAATCGCGGTCGGGAGGCGCCGCGAACAGGCTGTACATGCGCGTCGCGTCCGCGCCGTAACGCGCCACCATTTCGTCCGGCGACACGACGTTGCCAAGATTCTTCGACATCTTGGCGCCGTCTTTGATCACCATCCCTTGCGTGAACAGCCGCGCGACTGGTTCGTCGTTCTTGATGAGCCCCATGTCGCGCATAAACTTCGTCCAGAAGCGCGAATAGATCAGGTGCAGAATTGCGTGCTCGACTCCTCCGATATATTGGTCGATTGGAAACCAGTAATCGATCTTCGCGCCATCGAAAGGAGCCTTGTCGTTCTTCGCGTCCGCGTATCGATAGAAATACCATGACGAATCGACGAACGTGTCCATAGTGTCGGTCTCGCGACGTGCCGGGCCGCCGCACTTAGGGCAGGTCGTATTTAGAAATTCAGGAACGCTCGCTAAAGGCGACCCGCCCGCCAGCGTGATCGGAACATTGTCCGGCAATATTACGGGCAGATCTTTTTCGTTTAGCGGAACCAGTCCGTCTTTATCGCAGTACACCATCGGAATCGGAGTGCCCCAGTAGCGTTGCCGCGAGATGCCCCAGTCTTTCAGGCGATAGGTGACAGTCGCTTTGCCAAAGCCTTTTTCTTCGGCACGCTGCGTCATCTTCCTGATCGCATCGGCGCAGCTCAGCATGCTGAACTCGCCAGAGTTCACGAGCATGCCATCGGTCGGCGAATAGGGGAGCGGCGGCGCGGTCATGGTTTCTTCTTCGTCCATGTTCGCGGGCAGAACCACCAAACGAATTTCCAACCCGTACTTGTTTGCGAACTCGTGATCGCGCTCGTCATGCGCGGGGACGCTCATGATGGCTCCAGTGCCATAGTCCATTACGATGTAGTTCGCGACCCATACAGGAATCGCCTCACCGTTGAATGGATTCTTAGCGTGGCGCCCGGTGAAAACTCCGTGCTTCTCTATGTTGCCGATATCGCCCGTCTCTCGAGCGCGGCGCTGTTCGGCGATTAACTCTTCCACATGCGCGCGCAATCCGGCATCGCGCCCGGTCATGTCCGCGATGATCGGGTGCTGCGGAGCCAGTTGAATCGAGGTCGCTCCGTAGATCGTATCGACTCTTGTTGTGAAAACAGTTATCGTCGAACCGGCTGGACCAACCGTTCCGCCCAAATCGAAGTCGACCAGAGTGCCTTCGCTACGGCCGATCCAGTTCTGCTGCATGGTCCGGACTTTTTCCGGCCAGCCCTGCAATTTTTCGAGATCGCGCAATAATTCGTCGGCGTATTGTGTAATGCGCAAGAACCACTGCTCGAGTTCGCGCTGCTCGACCGGCTGATCTTCGTGCCTCCAACACATGCCGCCGACAACCTGCTCGTTTGCCAGAACCGTCGCGCATTGCGGACACCAGTTCACGCGGCTCTTTTTTCGATACGCCAGGCCAGCTTCGTAAAGCTTTAAGAAGAACCACTGATTCCAGCGATAGTAGTCGGGCAGACAAGTCGTAACTTCACGCGACCAGTCGTAGGTGAAGCCGAGGCGCTTCATCTGCTTCTTCATCGCCGCGATGTTGCCAAGCGTCCACTGCTTCGGCGGCGTGTTGTTCTTGATCGCGGCATTTTCCGCGGGCAACCCAAACGAATCCCAGCCCATGGGATGGAGCACGTTGTAGCCGTTCATCCACATGTAACGAGCGAGCGCGTCGCCAATCGCATAATTGCGCACGTGGCCCATGTGCAAGGCGCCAGAAGGGTAGGGAAGCATCTCCAACACGTAATACTTCGGCTTGGTGGGATGAGCTTCGGCGGCATAGAGCGAAGGGTCGCTCTGCCAGCGCTCAGCCCACTTCTCTTCGACGGCTCGGGCGTTATAGCGCTCGTCGCGTGCGGTACTCACGGTTTTGCTTTCAAGATTCACAGGGTAAAAAAGCTGCTCAAATAATTATAGGTTACGGAATTACACAGTCACAATTTACGCTGCCAGCTTGACGTGAGTGAGAAATGGAAGAATGATCACCGACCATAGCAGGAACCACAAGGCCACTCTATTCCAATCACGATTCCGTCTTCTGCCGGCGATCGCGAGCGCGATAAGCAGAGGAACGAGCACTCCGACAAAAGCGAATTCAAACGCCCGGGCATTTACCTGATGCTGAGTGAAATGCATTGCGCCGAGCCATGCGTGAGCGAATCCCAAAAGCAGCGCTATCGCCCCAATAATGCTGCGAAGTGGCCTTCGAGATCGCGAAACGAATTGAGATGTTACCTGCATCGGTGGGAGAAAATCATAGCACGCCTCGTCGGATTAACAACCGCTTCAACCCTCGATTGGACCCGCGCCGACGGGGGCGTAGCCAGGAATTATTGTTGACGTCCTACTTCACCAGCGCCTTCAGGGCCTCAACATTTCGCAAATCGTCGCCCGGATCATCGATCGGAGTTTCTGCGATAAAGGCTGCGTGCTTGAACTGCTTATTGGTCAGCAGTGCGCGAAATACCTCCAGACCTAACTTGCCGCGGCCAATGTGTTCGTGACGGTCAAGGCGCGATCCGCGTTCTGCCTTGGCGTCGTTGCAATGCCAGACGTGAACATTCTTCAAGCCGACGGTTTGCTCAAGATGGCGAAATGTGAGCTTCCGGCCCTCATCGGTCGCGATGTCATAACCGGCGACGTGGGTGTGGCAGGTGTCGATGCACGCACCGATGGGCACGGTTTTGCGCAGAAGCTCTAACAGGTCTCCCACTTGTTCGAATGTGCCGCCCAGTGAAAACTCGGCGCCCGCCGTGTTTTCGATCAGAACGGTCAAGCTCCCTTTGCCAGGTCGAGTCCCCGGCTCGCTTCAGCGATCGAGGCTGCGGTGCGTTCCAGCCCTTCCTCGCGGCTCATTCCGCGAAACGAACCAGGATGTAGCACGAGGTAGTCAGCGCAGAGGGCGAGACCGCGTTCTAATTCTCCGCGAAATGCCGCGATTGATTTATTCAGGAAGGGCATGTTCGCGCCGGCAAGATTGATGAGGTAATTGGAATGGATCACAAGCGGCTTCAGGTCGTACTTTTTGCACAATCCGCTCATGACTTCGCATTGCGTTTTCCCCAGCGAATAGGGCTGCCACTGCCGCGGGCTGGTAGAGAAAATCTGAAAGGCATTGCACCCCAGACGATGAGCGCGCTCGGCCGCATTTTCAACTCCACCGGCGATCGAGGTGTGAATACCGACGCGGCGCGAGGTCGGCGCGGACGGGTTAAAAGATCGCGGCCATTTTAAAGGATCCTTATCGGACGGGCGGAATTCTTCCATCTCCCGCAGTTTAACGGACGCAAAGACTCTGCCCCTCGTCGCCCGCTGCCCGCATTGCCCTCCATCGCGCCAACCGCTAAACTTATCAATTCGGGGAGTTCAGTCAATGCTGGTAGTCATGCGAGCGCAGGCCACGGACGAGGAAGTCCGCGCGGTTTGCCAGAAAATTGAGACTTTGGGATATCGCGCGCACGCCATGCCTGGCGCGCAGCGCACCGCCATAGGCATCACCGGTAATAGCGGAGAGGTCGAGGCCGGTTCACTCGAGGAAATGCCCGGCGTGCAGGAAGTCATCCGCGTCTCCAAGCCTTATAAGTTGGTCAGTCGCGATACCAAGCCCGACACTACCATCATTCGATTTCCGAACAGTGCGGTTACGGTAGGCGGCCTGCACCTCGCTATCATCGCCGGACCCTGCGGCATAGAGTCGCGCGATCAGGCGTTCAAGACCGCTGAGCGAGTCGCCAACGCAGGCGCTCAGTTCTTTCGTGGAGGCGCTTACAAGCCGCGCACCTCTCCATACTCTTTTCAAGGTCTCGGCGAAGAGGGCCTGAAGATCATGGCCGAAATCCGGGATCAATTTGGATTGTTGATCGTGACAGAAGCAGTCGACTACGAGTCGCTCGACCTGGTCGATCAATACGCCGACGTAATCCAAATCGGCGCCCGCAACATGCAGAACTTCTCGCTGCTCAAGCGCGCCGGGCGCGCCCGCAAGCCGGTCTTATTGAAGCGTGGTCTATCGGCGACGCTCGAAGAATTTCTGATGGCGGCCGAATACATTATGAGCGAAGGGAATTACAACGTGATCTTGTGTGAACGCGGTGTGCGAACCTTCGCCGATCACACCCGCAATACGCTGGACCTCAGCATCGTTCCCGCGGTACAGCGTTTAAGTCACTTGCCCATTATCGTCGACCCCAGTCACGGTACTGGCAAGCGAAATAAAGTCACGCCGCTTTCGCGGGCTGCGATTGCGGTTGGCGCCGACGGGCTGATGGTTGAAGTGCACCATGATCCTGACGCGGCCTTGTCAGACGGAATGCAGTCGCTTTTCCCCGATCAATTCGACGCGCTCATGACCCAGGTAAGGTTGATCGCCGCGGTGCTCGACCGAGATGTTCCTGTGCCCACGAAGCGCCGCGCGGAATTAGCCAGTTCTGCCGGCTGATCACGCCACTGTTTCTGGTAATCTCTTCCTTTTCGTGAGCCAGGTTCCGTGAGAAAAATTCTGCTCATTGCCGTTGTCGTGCCCCTCGTGCTCGCCGCCGGGTGGTATTACTTTCAGGAAAGCACGCTCCCTGCCTACGGACCCCTTTACCGTGAATACGCTTACATTACAAACGGCAAGAGCAACACGGTAACAGTCATTGACCTCCGCAGTTTTCGCCCCTATCGCACTTTGCAGGTCGGAACCGATCCGACCGGAATTGCCGCCAATCCTAAGCGCAACGAAATTTATGTGGTCAACACCGGCTCATCCAACGTCAGCGTGATCGATGCCGAGCAGAATAAAGTTGTGGGCACGATCGGGGTCTACGGTCATCCTTATTTCATCGACGTCGCACCTGACGGCCATCGCGCCTATGTCGCCAATTCCGGATCAGACAGCGTTTCCGTCCTTGACCTCGATCGCCGCGCCGTTGCAGCCACGCTGCATGTCGGCAGGTCTCCAGGCCTGGCGCGCGTTTCGCCCGACGGAGCCACCGTTGTAGTCAGCAATCGAAGCAGCAATTCGGTTTCGATTATTGATGCCGACCGCCTCGCCGTTCGAGCGGCTATCAATATTTGCATTCATCCTGAAGACATCGCGATTCTGCCGGATTCGAGCAAGGCTTTCATCTCGTGCTCTGGATCGGGCCAGGTCGCGACCTTGACGCTCAAGCACGTGCCGCCGAAAAGCGTCTCGAACCAGCCCGTTCGCGACAGCCAAAAAGAGAACGAGGGCCAGAGCGACAAACTTCTCGCGCTCCTCGACGTGGGGAAGGCTCCGGCCAGTTTGGCGCTAAAGCCGGATGGCGGGGAATTGGCGGCTTTTAATTTCGATGCCGGCACAGTCTCCATAATTGAGACGACGCCGAATGAGGTATCTGGTAGTTATCTCGTGGGCAATCAGCCGACCCGAGGCCTGATATCGAGCGACAACTCCCGTCTCTATATTTCGAATTTCGGTTCCAACAACGTTGCCGTCTTTGACATCGATTTGGGCAAGATCATCGCATACCTGCCGGTGGGAACGCGTCCAGACGGGCTCGCGCTTTCGCAGAATCAAAATTATCTACTTGTGCTCGACTCCGGATCTGGAGACGTTGCGGTCATTCAGAAGCGCCAGCCCAATAAAAAGCTCGAACCCTCCGAATATTCTTTGCTGACAATTATTCCTGTGGGAATGCAGCCGAATCAGATCGTGGTGAAGTCATTCCGGGCGAAGCTACCTGAAGGCCGCTAGGCCAATCTTGAGATAGCGGAGGACCGGACGCGCCGTCCGGCTCTCCCTTTATCGACACTCGTAGCGGACGCTGAATTGATCGGACGAGGCGCCCGCCGGCTTACTTCCACTGCGTTAGTTGACTGTCAATTGCACCTGGAAGGTGTGAGTCGCGCTCGACCCCGCGGTCCCACTGATTGTTACGATGTACGTTCCCGCCTGCGTCCCGCCGCTTGCTCTGTTGGTGGAACTGGAAGATCCGCACGCCGATTGAACGATGACTGCGCCCGCGATTAGACATAGTACCGAACCGATCAGCAAGCGACGTCGTTTTCTGCTCAGACCAATTCCAAAGGTTGCCAGGCTCAGCCCCCCAATCGGCAGCCATGTAGCGTAGCGCGCCGAGAAGCCCGACAAGAAAGAGCCGTGGTGATTCAAACTGCCGGTTGTGACTGGCCTCGCCACGGTCGGAATGCTCAACGTCGTCGTCTGCTGTCCGCTTCCGGAGAGCGTTACCGTAGTCGGATTGAAAGTTGGCGTGGCCGCTGTCACTAACGCGGGCGATGTCGTTTCGCTGGGTGTGATGGTGGCGTTATATCCCAGAGGGCTAGAAGGAGTGAAGATCACCTGGAACGTAGCTGTGTCGCCGGCATTGATCGTGACGGCATTCGGCGAGGCGCTGATGGTGAAATCGACCACGTTGACGGCAGGTTGGGCGACGGTTCCTCCAGCCGGTAAACCATTGGCGCTGGCGTTACCCGAGATGGTGATCGTCTTGTTCAAGACAGGTACCGCGGGCGTCATGTCAACTTCAACTGTTGCCACTGCTCCAACCGCGAGCGTGGGAATGTTACATGAGATCGTCGAGCCCTGAACCGTTCCGCAGCTTCCGGAGCCGCTTGTCACCTTGGCAGTCGGAGTCGATGCGAGGCCGCTCGTGGGCAGTCCTAAAGCATTAAACACCACTAAACTCGCAACATCGGTCGAAGTGTTCGTGATGTTGAAAGTGAAGGCCACTTGCGTTCCAGCTGCGACCGGATTCGGCGAAGGGCTGGTAGTTGGAATCGTGATCGTCAAGCCGCTGGTTGAGCTGATCTTGCTGACGAACGCATCCTGCGGACCGTGCAGAGTGGTTTGAACCGCGGTCGAAGCAGTAATAGGGAAATTGCCCGACGTAGTTGTGCCCGCAACGTAGGTGCTTCCCAAAAAGTCCACCGCAACTCCGGTGCCTTGATCAGTGCCGCTGCCGCCAAGGAAGCTGAGCAAGTCGCCCGCGCCGGCGCCAGCGAGGGTGGTTGAAATCGAAGCGGCAAATGCATCTTGTCCGCCACCATTATTCGGTTGAACGGTGTTGGGAGTTACAGGGAATCCGCTGGTAGACGTGGTTGAGCCGGCAATGTGAGCCGCCTGAACGGAGTCAACGACGATCGCGTTGCCAACGTCGTCGCCGCTGCCGCCGATGTAGGTAAAGTAGTTCAGCGGATAAGTCGAGCCCACGAGGTTGCCGACTTTTGCAATATAGGCATCCGTCGTACCGCCGCCATAAACAGTTTCAAATCCGCCGATACAACTGGTGCAAATCCAGTTCGTCGAGTTAGTCGATCCCGTCACATACGCGTTGCCAGATGTATCCACCGCTACTCCGTTGCCGGTGTCGGTGCCGCTTCCACCCAGGTAGGTGGAGTAAATCAAGCTGGCTGTCGACGCCTGATTAGGGTTGATCTTGGCAACGAATGCGTCCGTGTTAGTCGGGTTCGTGAGGGTGCATGCCGTGGTGCTCGCTTCATCCAGGCACGACTGTTGCGCGTTCACCAGTGGGAATCCAGGCTCATTGTTCGGCCCCGGCCCCTTCGGCATGTTGGTGGTGCCGGTGATGTACATGTTCACGGCATTGCCAGCCGGATCGACT
>JAYVCW010000281.1:0-2108 GCA_043749775.1 Acidobacteriaceae bacterium
AGAGGCTTGATCAACAGCGAACTCGGCGTCTGCGTATCTCTCTCTTCAAAATCCCCAGTGGGCGGATAGGCGGTCAATAGCGCAGTGGCCGGATTGTAAGGTTGGCGGCGGGCCGCACGCAGTACTTCCAACCCAGAGTTTTCTTTTTCCATTCGCAGATCGCTGATGACCATGTGATACGTGCCCGACTCCAGCCTGTTCAAGGCTTCGGCCGAACCGTTTGCGGTCTGGATTTCGAAGCCGTGCATTTCCAGCACTGCCTGCAGCGTTAGCAAGACGGCGAGGTCATCATCGACAAGAAGAATGCGGCGCTTCATAACTGTTCCCTCGCTACTTCCTCCGCTACTCTCGTAGAGAGATATTGATCCGGCTGGGCTGCGGCAACGCGAGAGCTTCACCGGTTGTGCGCGATGTCGGCTTCTTCAGTTCGTGGCGCCTGGAACCGAAAGCCGCGTCCCGTCATTTCGACGCATTCCGTCATTTAGTATAGGAGCGTGACCCGCTTCTACATAGAGAATTTTGGCTGCCGCGCTACCCAGGCCGATGGCGCAGCCATCGAGCGGCAATTTCTTGAGCGCGGTGTGCCTCGCACAAACCAGGCTCAAGATGCCGAGATCGTCGTGCTGAACACGTGTACCGTGACCGAAAGCGCCGATAAAGATGCTCGGGCTTCGATTCGCCGTTTGCGACGGCTGAATCCGGAGTGCCGCATCCTCGTCACTGGCTGTTATGCGCAGCGCGCTCCCGCAGAAATAGCCGCGCTGCCGGGCGTGACCTGGGTAGTCGGCAACTCGCACAAGCACCAACTGGCAGAGATTGCCACCTCGCCGCGCACCACCTCTCCCCGCACCACCGCACATGCGGCGTCTTGCGAGTCCATGGCTCTCACGGATGATCTTTCGCGATCTTCAACCGCGGGATTCTTTCCCTTGCAGGCTCTTTCCAGTCATTCGTCTGCTGATGTTGTAGTCGGTGACATTTTCGCTCACACCGAACTGCTCGCGGCGCCCGTGTTTGAAGCCGCAAACGATCGCACTCGCCCGAACCTGAAAGTGCAGGATGGCTGCAATAACCGCTGCAGCTTTTGCGTCATCCCATCGGTTCGGGGACAAAGCAGATCGATGCCCTTGGGCCGCGTCGTCATGGAAGTTCGATCGCTTGTAGCCTCCGGCTACCGCGAGGTCGTTATCTCTGGAATCAATCTTGGGCGATGGGGCAGGGAATTCGCAAAAAACCCTCAGCTCTCTTCACTCAATTCACACTCCGCTTCTCCGTCAACCTCACTGTCAACTCTCCCGTCCACCACGCCCACAGGCAGGCCGCATTTCGTCGATCTCGTGCGCGCAATTCTCGAACAAACTTCCTTGGAGAAATTGCGTATCAGTTCGATCGAGCCCATGGACTGGAGCGATGAGCTCATAAACCTGGTCGCCAGTTCAGATCGAATTGCCAAACATGCCCACGTGCCCATGCAATCCGGGAGCGATAGCGTGCTGCGCCGCATGCATCGCAAATATCGCCCGTGGCATTACCGCGAAAAAATTTTGAAAATCAGAAAGGCGATGCCTGCCGCGGCCATTGGTGCCGACGTGATGGTCGGCTTTCCAGGGGAGACCGAGGCGGAGTTTGCCGAAACTCATCGCATGATCGAAGAATTGCCGTTAACCTACCTGCATATCTTCACCTATTCGCCGCGTCCCGGTACTTCCGCGGCGAAAGAAAATTCGCAGGTTCCTGTCTCGGTGGCTCGTCAGCGAAACGCTCGTCTGCGTGAACTGGGAGCGCAGAAGAAGGCCGCATTTATGCGATCTCTGGTCGGGACAAAACTGCGCGCTATTACGCTAAAGCACGGCAACCCGGCATTTACCGAAGCGCTGACCGACAATTATCTGAAGAGTAGAATCGCCGGGTACCACGAAGCGAATCGCTGGTTTGATGTTGAGGTTGAGTCCGCACACGGTGAAGTCCTCGTGGGGACTCCAGCCCTCGCGGCCTGAGCGAGGTTCTAACCTGTTTCGTGCGCGAAACAAGATTCGTCCGCGCAACGTCCCGTAAGCCCCAAAGCACATCGCAAGCACGCCGTAAGAACTCCGCAAAACCGCCGTGCA
>JAYVCW010000282.1:0-8242 GCA_043749775.1 Acidobacteriaceae bacterium
ACCGCCGGTTGCCCGTTATCGACATTCAAAGATGTAGCCTCGAAGACAACGTCGGGCCGGGACGCATCAAGCCACTCTGAGCAGTCGCGAGTTTCAACGCCATCTAATTCTTTCAGTGCTTCCGCGCTTTGCGCGAGTAAAAGGTCTCGGACTTCAAAGCCCTGCGCGCTGGCGCGCCAACCGATGCGCCTCGAAGCAATGCCAGTGATGATCCAGCCAATCCCGTAACGCTCGCGCAATTCGGAATCCTTCTTTAGCAAAAGTTCGACCAAAGTGCGGTTGACGTTGCCGAATCCGAGCAAACCGAGGCGGAGGGTACGCATGCGTGCGTGAGTATATCGTGCGCGAGTTATAAGGGAGGAGCGCGTGTCCGCAGCCAGTCTAACGCAGCCAGTCTAACGAGATGGCCAACGCCTGGACGAGCGGCAGAAGAAAAATCTATTTTGAGATCAGATTGGTGTGGCTGGCGATGCATTTCCAGCTACCGCTCACCGGGATCCAGGTGTCGGTGAAGCGGCCGCGGTGGTCGAAGGGTTTTCCCTGATTGGTTCCTTTGGCGTGGTAGGCCCCAGCCACGATAGCGACGCCGGGATAAAAGAACACTTCGACATGATCGTTCGCCACCAGCGTTGTCTGAAACGAAGCATTTTTTGAATCGGCGATGAACTCATGCTTGTTCATGATCTTGCCGTCCCAATCGGTGTAGATGAACCGGTCAGTTATGAGTTCCTCTAAAGCTTTACCATCGCGGTGCATTTGCGCCTGATTCCACGCGTTTTCGAGTGCAATCAGCATGCTGCGATCGGCATCCGAATTAACATTTTGCGCGGCGACTGATCCGACACAAAGCAATAAAACTGCTAGAAATTTCATGCCATTACTCCTCGTAGTCAATTTTGCAGGAGAACGTGGCCCGGTAAATAATGTCTAACGATAATGTCTAACAATATGTCTAAAGATGATATGCGTTGGTGAAAAATCGGCCAATTGCCGATCGAGACCGACGGTCTCGCCGCATCTTACAGAATGGTTATACTATGTACTTAAGCATTATGAAGCTTTGTGCCGCGAATACGGGCCGTTTATTCAGAGTTTTATGTGTGCTCTGCGTTGGCCTGATTTGCGTCATGGGATTCTTGCAGTTCGCCCACTCCCATGTCGATCATGCTGCCGCTTCGCACCATAGTTGCTCCATTTGTGCCGCTGCTCATGCGGGTTTCAACACGCAGACGCACGCTTCGGTTCCTGTCCTGGCGTCCGCCGCTCTGGCCAATGCGGATCCGGAATCGACTCCAATTTTTCGCTCGCGCATCACCCAATTTATCCGCCCGCCACCTCGCTAAACTTCTTCCGATCGCAGCAGCAGGCGTCAACTTTTGCGAGGCGCGCCTGCCAATCGTCATCCTGAGCCTTAATCTCGAATTTATCTTTTTCGTTATTTTGCTTTTCGTCATTGCTTTTCGTTATTTTGCTCCCGAGCCGATGTCATGGAGATGTCTATGTACCGATTTCAACGCCACACACTGGCGCTAGCCATGGTGGCAATTTCTATTCTTGCGGCAGTCGTAGCGGCCCGTGCGCAGTCCAGCGTGAGTTCGATCAACGGAACCGTGGTCGACCCTTCAGACGCTGTCGTAGCCAACGCCACCGTAGAGATTCACAATGCGGTCAGCGGGTTTGACCGGACGACAACGACCGGTCCCGACGGCAAATTTTCCTTTCCCAACGTTCCATTCAATCCGTATCACATGACCGTCACCGCGCAGGGCTTTGGGCAATCCGCGCAAGACGTGGAAATTCGCTCCGCGGTTGGCGTCAACGTGAAAGTAGCTCTGTCAGTGGCAAGTAGCGTCGATACCGTGACAGTTGAGGCCGGAGTCGACCTTGTGGAAACGGACTCGACCACTCACACTGACGTTGACCGCGGGCTGTTCGACAAGATTCCGCAAGAGAGCGCTTCGTCATCGGTCAGTTCGCTGGTTACACTTGCCACTCCCGGAGTTGCGGCTGATTCGAACGGCCTCTTTCACGGCATGGGCGACCATGGTTCCAACTCATTTTCTGTAGATGGCCAGCCCATTACCGACCAGCAAAGCAAAGTTTTCTCTAACCAGATTCCGATGGATTCGATTCAATCTCTCGAAGTGATTCAGGGCGCTCCGCCCGCCGAGTATGGAGGCAAGACGAGCCTAGTCATCGTGGCGACGACCCGTTCGGGCCAGGGCGTCACTACGCCTCACGGCAGCCTGACCGCTTCTTATGGATCGTTCGGAACAGCCGACACCGCCTTCGAAGTCGCGTACGGCGGTCAAAAGTGGGGAAACTTCGTTTCTCTATCCGGGCTCAACACCGGACGCTTTCTCGATGCGCCGGAGTTCGCGGTAATGCACGACAAGGGTAACGAAGAAAACGTTTTTGATCGCGTCGACTACCAGCTTACCGGGGCGGATTCGATTCATCTCAATCTCGGTTTCTCGCGCTCCTGGTTTCAAAATCCGAATTCATACGATCAGCAATTTCATTTCGGAGTCGCTAACCCTGTGACTGGAGAGCCGCTTGGTCCAAGCGACCAGCGACAAAAAATTGTAACCTACAACATCGCGCCGACTTTCACTCACGTTCTCAATACTTCCAGTCTTCTGACGTTCGGTGTTTTCGTTCGGCACGATAGCAACGACTACTTCCCGAGCGCGAATCCTTTCTCCGACTTCGCGCCCGACCTGCAGAGCCAAACCGTGCAGCAGGCGCGCACTCTGACCAATGCCGGACTTCGCTTCGATGTGACCTACGCAAAAGGTGTTCACAATCTCAAGGCGGGAATGTCGCATCAGCACACCTTCCTCACCGAGAACGAAGCGATCGGAATCGTCGATCCTACTTTTTATCCCGCCGCCGCGGCCTTCTATAATTGCGCCGATTCGTCCGGAAACCCTATTCCGGGCACTCCCTGCGCCGCGTTAAGCCCCTTTGATTTGACGACCGGCGGATCGCTCTTTCACTTCCACGGACACACCGACGTGAAAGAAACCGCGCTCTACATCCAGGACACGATCACAAAAGGTCCCTGGTCATTCAACCTCGGGATTCGCGGAGATTTCTACAACGGGCTGTCGATTGCCCGGCAGGCTGAACCGCGCGTCGGAATTGCATACAACTTCAAGCCAACCAGCACCGTACTGCGCGTATCGTACGCGCGAACGCTGGAGTCGCCATTCAACGAAAACCTGGTCATCGCCAGCACCGGCTGCAGTATTCCTTTTCTTGCGGCATTGGTGCCGCCTTTGGGAGTGCCCTGCAACTCCGGCCCGATCACCGCCGGTTACAGGAACGAATTCCATGCCGGTCTGCAGCAAGCCATGGGGCGTTATCTCGTTTTCGACGGCGAGTACATTTGGAAGTACACCCACAACGGCTACGATTTCGGAGTGCTCGGCAATACGCCAATCACATTTCCGATCGAGTGGCGGAGCGCCAAAATTCCAGGGTTCACCGCTCGTTTCAGTATGCCCAACTATCATGGCCTGACTGCATTTGTTGCGATGTCGAGCGTAGCCGCCCGTTTCTTTCTGCCTCAAGTTGCGGGATTGCCCATTGTGCCTCCAGCCACCGGCGTTTTCCGCATCGACCATGACGAGAAATTCAATCAGACGACGCATATTCAATATCAGCCATGGAAAAACTCTCCCTGGCTCGGCTTCAATTGGAGATTCGACAGCGGATCGGTTGCGGGCGCAACGCCATGCTACAACCCATCCAGCGGCACCTGTTCGGGTGCGTCGACTACCCTCAACGGAGAGCCGGCAATTAACCTCATCAACCCAATCGCCGGAACAGCACTAACCGCCGATCAGGAATTTCAGGCCGGCTTCACCTGTGCTGGAGTTCGCGCTACCATCACCCAGGCTTTGCCGACCCCCTGCCTCGCTTCACAATTCGGATCATCGCTGATCAACGTTCCTGCCCCAAATACCCAAAATGACGACCATAATCCGCAACGCATCAAATCGCGAAGCTTGTTCGACCTGTCAATTGGAGATGACAACCTGTTTCACGGAGACAAGCGTAAGTGGAGTGCCCAGCTTACCGTCATAAATTTGGCCAACAAGCTAACGCTCTACAATTTCCTGTCGACTTTTAGCGGCACCCACTACGTAACCCCGCGAACCTTAACCACCCAGCTCGGGTATCACTTTTAGACCTCGTCGTCGCGAGAGGCCGGGGGCCGGGGTGAGCTCCCCTCCCCGGCCTGAACACAAAGACCCGGGCTTGTACGCAGTCCTGAAAAGACCCCCTGGAGAAATGTCTTCGCCTGGCACGCACGAAGGGTGACGTCCCAGTTAACACGCTGGTTCCTTTTCATACGCTTGCGAGGCAAGTCGGCTCTTTGAGGGAAATACCTTAGCCCCTAAGTCACTCCATTCATTACGGAAGTTTGCTGCTAAACCGGCCTGTGCTTTGCCGCCTACCCCCTGCCTGCTATCAATAGATATCCCCCAACCGTCAAGCTGCGGGAAATGTCTGTGCGCCCCGGCTAGGAGTATGCCTGAATGAAAACTCGCCCTTTAGCTTGGCGGGAACTGAGCGCGATGCCACGCCTGTTTATCAGCGTGATCTTGCTCTGTGGCACGGTCGTTCTTTTTCATTCCATCTGGTACGGCAGAAGTGAAAATCCGCTAAAGTTTCTTTGCTATTTAGCCATCGCTCTGGCAGCATCAAGACTTAAGGTAAATCTCCCCGGCATCAGCGGAACTACATCTGTAAACTTTCTTTTCTTACTGCTCGGCGTCCTGGAACTCAGTTTGTCCGAAGCCATGGTTCTAGGCTGCGCCGCGGCTGTCGTCGAGTGCCTTGACCGCGAGCGTCCAAGCCCAATTCAAGTTGCGTTTAACGTTTGCGCTGCCGCTCTCGCGATTGCGGCAACGTTTGCGAGTTATCGAGCCGCTGCTTCGTACAACCCGATCAATAACCCATCTACGCTGCTTTTCCTGGCCGCGTGCGGATATTTCGTAGCCAACACGCTTCCAGTCTCGATCATGACGTCGTTGAATGAGCGCGTGTCGCTCCACAAGGTTTGGTCGAGTTGCTATTTCTGGAGCTTCCCGTATTACCTCGTGGGCGCTGGCTTCGCCGGCATGATGAGCTGGCTGCATGGCTTCACCGACTGGCAGACTTCGTTGCTGACCTTGCCGGTCGTGTATCTGATCTACCGCTCTTACCGTCTCTACCTGGGCAGCCTCGAAGACGAGAAACGGCACGTGGAAGAGATGGCTGACCTCCACATGCGAACCATCGAAGCTCTCGCCCTCGCCATCGAAGCCAAGGATCAAACGACACATGATCACCTGCAGAGGGTGCGGGTCTACGCCATCGAAGTCGCTAAAGAATTGAAAGTGGATAAACAGGGCATGGAAGCCCTGCAGGCTGCCGCCTTACTCCACGATATCGGCAAGCTCGCGATCCCCGAACACATTATCTCGAAGCCTGGGCGTTTGACCCCGGAAGAGTTCGAGAAGATGAAGATTCATCCGCTCGTCGGCGCTGAGATTTTGGAGCGGGTTCGCTTTCCTTATCCAGTCGTTCCCATTGTCCGCGCCCACCACGAAAAGTTTGATGGAAGCGGCTACCCGAACGGGCTCAAGGGAATGGACATTCCGATTGGCGCACGTATCCTGTCCGCCGTAGATTTTCTCGATGCGCTGGCTTCCGATCGCCAGTACCGGCGCGCGTTGCCGTTGAAGGAAGCGATGGCGCGCCTCAGCGACGAATCCGGCAAGTCTTTTGACCCGCAAGTCGTAAGGGTATTGGAACGCAAGTACGTTGAGCTTGAGCAACTGGTCCACCAGAAAACCGACAATCTTAACAAGCAGAAATTATCCACTGAAATAAAGGATCAGGATCCTTCCGTCGCACCGACCATCAAGCCGGATGCGGGGTTTGAGACGCAAGGCAAGCAGCTAGGCCCAGAGCGCAGTTTCTTAGGCTCTATCGCGGCCGCGCGCCAGGAAGCCCAGACTCTTTTCGAACTCAGCCAGGACCTGGGCGCCTCACTCAGCCTCGGCGAAACGCTTTCAGTATTCTCCGTCAAATTGCGTCGCGCCATGCCCTACGACGCCATTGCAATTTACGTTCGCCATGGCGATGAGCTTGTTCCCGAATACGTGAATGGCGATAACTTCCGCCTCTTTGCATCTTTGCGCATTCCGATTGGCCAGGGATTATCCGGATGGGTAGCGCAAAATCTCAAGCCGATTCTGAACGGCAATCCTTCCGTCGAGCCTGGCTACCTGAACGATTCTTCGAAGTACAGCACGCTGAACTCGGCCCTCGCCGTGCCCCTTGAAGGTCTGCAGGGGGTGGTCGGAGTGGTCGCGCTGTATCACGCGGAAAAAGATTTCTTTACTTCAGACCACTTACGAATCCTGCTTGCGGTCAGCTCCAAGATGGCTCTCGCGATCGAAAATGCCTTGAAGTACGAGCAAGCGGAAAGCTCGGCTGTCACCGACTTTCTGACTGGCTTGCCCAACGCTCGCTCTCTCTTCTTGCAACTCGATAAAGAATTAGCGCGGTGCAAGCGCGACAACAAGACTCTCACTGTCATGGTGGCCGATCTCGATGGCTTCAAGCAGATCAATGATCGCTTTGGCCACTTGGAAGGGAACCGCGTGTTGCGGCTATTCGCGCAGGCACTCAAAGAGACGAGTCGCGAATATGACTACGTGGCGCGCATGGGCGGCGACGAGTTCGTCGTCATCGCTCCCGGCCTCACCGCTGAAGCCACCGCACGCAAAACTGAACAGATGCGCGCGCTCGCGCAGCAAGCGGGAGTTGAAGTCTGCAATGAGCCCATCCTTTCGCTAAGCGTGGGCAAGGCGGTCTTTCCCGAAGACGGCATGGATGCGGAGAAGATTCTCTCGGAAGCCGATAAGAGAATGTATTTGCAGAAGCAAAGCCAGGTCGGGCAGAAGAATCGTCGCCTGTATCCTAGGGTTCGCGCCCGTTTGACCACAGAAATTTCCGGCGGACAAACTTCAGTCACGCTAGGAATCGTCACCAATCTGAGTTTAGGCGGATGTTACATCGAGACCAGCGGCATGTTATTGCCCGGCTCTAATCTCAGGCTGAACTTCTCCTACGATCAAGTCGCAATCAGCATCGATTGTGAAGTTGTGCGCATGGATATGGGCATTGGAGCAGCCATCAAGTTCAGCGAAGCCAGCCACGAGACCCGCGCTTTCTTGCAACACATCGTTGAGCAGTTGGCTGCCACGGAGGGCGTCGTAGATCTCAACCGCAGCCACAAAGCCGCTGCCGCGACCAAACTCTAAAACTCCCCGCCAGGGAATCTCTTCGCAGCGCCCAGAAGACACGCAGGATAGCCCAATTAATGGCTCCGTGCGCTTGCTTGCGCCGGCGCTCCGCTCGCTTGTGTCTGCACAGCTTGTATCTGTACAGCTTTTATCTGCACCAGTGGAGCGGTGGTTCGGGGTTTGGTCAAACCATGCTTCAGCATGTTCGCGGTTGCAATGCCGGTCTTATAGAAAGACTTCTCGCAGTCTGCGGTCGAAGGCCCGCGCATATTGCCTTCCATGTATGCAAGGCCGGGGCAGCGCGAGCAACTGCCCGCGTGCGAACAGGACGAACAGGTCGTCAGGTCTTTTACCTTGATGGAGCGCACTTCCGTCATCTGCGGAGAATAATTCCAGATGTCCAAAAACTTCTGCTCACGGACATTCCCCGTGGGCAGCGGGAATTGCACGCAGGGAAAAACATCTCCGTACGGAGAGATGTAACAGGCAGAGTGGCCAGCACTGCAGGAATAGCCTTCAAGATCCGCGTCCGTCACCGGTATTGGCGGAGCGCAAAATTCCGCAGGATTCGTCACCAGAGTGGAGTCCCGGAAGATCTGCGGCAGTTCTTCACCCGGAATGCGCAGTGCCAGGACGTCCGTATTTCCGTCCATCATCGGCGTGATCGTCGGGTCCAGGGTGTAGAGCACTCCCAATTCGGCCGCCAGTTGTTGCACGCCGGCGTGGTCGTAAAAATTCCCGTTCATTAACACGTTCGCCATCGTAACTCGCAGCCCTTGTGCGTGAAGAAAACGTATCGCGCTGATCGTGCGTTCGAATGAATGCGGAAGTTTAGTAATGGCGTCGTGAACTTCGGCACGGTGCGAATAGACGCTGATCTGGATCGAATCGATGCCCAGTTCTCGCAGCCGGTGCGCTTCTTTCTCATGAATCAT
>JAYVCW010000283.1:0-6090 GCA_043749775.1 Acidobacteriaceae bacterium
AATTGTTGCTGGCGCGGAGTTCGACCGAAAAGCTGATCCGGCTTCTTCTTTCGTGGGTCGCGACCGAAACCAAGAACCGCGAGTTACGGGTCCGTACCGAATTTACGCACGAAGAAATAGCACAGATGATTGGCTCGTCGCGGGAGACGGTAACCCGCCTGTTCAGTGATTTGAAGCGCAAAGACCTGATCAGGCTTGAAGGTGCGACGCTGGTCATCCCAAACCGTATCGCCCTGCAGGCAATCAGGAACTGAACAACCCGGCACGGGGCAGGTCATCTCCGCGCCGATTTATTGTTATTCTGTGATTCGTTATTCCGGTGTGAGTTTGCAATAACTTCGAGCGAGAAAGCTCTACAGGTTGAACAGTTCGCGCAGACGCCGGGTTTGTGCGCGGCTTACTGGAATTTCAGTTTGCTTCTTGTCATCCATTCGCAGCTGGTAGGAACTTTTGAACCAGGGCACAACCTCGCGGATGTGATTGATATTGACAAGGAATGAGCGGTGGGCTCGCCAGAATAGTGCGGGATCTAGACTATCAAACAACTCTTCGAGAGTTCTGCAGTTCGATTGCCCTTCGAGTCCAGTGTGTCCGGTAGTGGAAACAGTGATGACGCCGTCATCGATCGTGGCGTAACAAATATCTTTCGGATCCGTGAGCAGCAGTCTACCCGCGGCTTTAATCAAAATTTTCGCGGTTTGTGGCTTTTGCGATTCGAGCATTCGGACTAAAGTATCGAATTTTTCTTCCGGGCCCGCGCCCGCTTCGATTTTTGCCCGCGCTTTCTCGATGGCTAAAGCGATCCGTTTTTTGTCAAACGGCTTCAAAATGTAATCGACCGCGTTTACTTCGAATGCCCTGACCGCATACTGATCGAAGGCGCTGGCGAAGATAATTTTTGGAAGTTCTACCCTGCGGTCGAGCAGCTTCTTGATCACTCCGAAACCATCGAGGCCCGGCATTTGTACGTCAAGAAAGACCAGATCGGGATTATGTTCCTTGATCAGGTTGACGGCATCCAAACCGTTTTTGCCCTGCGCAACAATGTCGACATCGCCGATATTCTTCAGCAGATAAGCGAGTTCGTCACGCGCGAGCTGTTCATCATCGACAATGACGGCGGAAAGAGGCATAAGAACGCAAAGCTGTTGTGAGTATATCGGCGAAAGAGAGCGAAGAGCAATGCTCTCTAGGGGGCGGCGGTTCTTGTGATTAGGTCGAGTGCATCCATCAGCTGGCTCGAACCCAGCTGGTTCGAACCCGAACTTAATACTGGCGCAGCTTGCATCGGCAGAGAACTTTCAACTGTGGCGTGCACAGGTGCGGAAGACGAATCGCGGGCCTTGGCAAGGTTTAATCCCCAGGTCTTGTTCCGGACCCGGCAGGCATTCTTTGTAAGAAGAAACATGGTAAAGATTTCAGCGCGCGAAGCAGGCGACAGTCGCTCCGGCCGCCACGCCTCGGCATACTCCGCCAATGTCGACTCATCGGTCAGTCTAGCGAGAACTTCTAGCAAAACCCGATTTAGCCAGTGGTACGGCGTCGGGCACAAATAGGCGTGCGAACCGTACCAACTCCACTTCTTGCGATAATCCCAGCGCGGCAGCATCGATTTCAGTCCCGCGACACCCTGGTCAAACAACTCTTTGACCGCGGGATCGCCGGTCTCGACGAATAAGTCGTAGAGGCCCAGCAACGAGGTCATAAATCCATCTTGAATTCCGGGGATCGATTTGCCGGGCAGCTCGCTATAGAGAGCGCCCTCGGGAACGGAATCGCGCACGCCTCCGTCGCTTACATCTAGAGCAAAAATTCGGCTCGCTCCCTGCAGCAACTGCAACAGACGCGGATTCCCCGTCATCCGGTATCCGCGAACCAGCGTGCTGATCGCGAGTCCTTGATCGTAAGCGGAAACCCAGGGAGCACGGAAAAAGGTTTTGCCTTGCAAGCAATCGTAATTGTTCATCCAGACGACTGACCCGTCGTCGCGAACGGTAGCGTGCGATTCCAGCCAATCGACCTGCTTTAAAAAAACGACCCGGCTAGCCTCATCATGGTGCCGAAGATGATGCCCCAGATTTACCAGTCCCCACCAGGCAATGTACGCCGGCTTGTAGACTAGCCCCGAAACCCGGTTGCGCGCCCGGGGCACTCCTTGCGGATCCATACTCATCACGCTCCACGACAATTTTTCACTGTAGAGATAGTAATGAAGGGAATTTTTCGGCCCGGCTTCGGGGTCTATGTCAAGAGGGTAGTCGAAGCGGAATTGCAGGCATTCACGCCGGAGGGCCCGCAGCGCGTGTCGCAGGGATTCAAAAGAATTCTTCGCTTTGTTCATACAAATTGTGCCGGCTGGATGAAACAAGAAGCGGGGCGGAGTATAGCACAGCAATCCAACGTGGAAACCAGCAGGTATCTCACGTGTCAACGAAAGCACTTATGAGTCGGCGTTTTCAAGAGCTAGCGCCATGCCCATCCCGCCGCTAACGCAGAGGGTGGCGAGGCCGCGGCGCACTCGTCGTCGCCGCATTTCGTGCAGAAGGGTTACGACGATGCGAGTGCCGGTGCAACCGATGGGATGGCCAAGGGCAATGGCTCCACCGTTGACGTTCAGCTTTTCACGATTAAAATGCAGGTCACGATCGCAGGCCAGAACTTGAGCGGCGAAAGCTTCGTTTAATTCGACGAGATCGAATTCGTGCAACTTGAGACCATGTTTTTCCTGCATTTTTCGAACCGCTGGAACGGGACCGATTCCCATGACTCGAGGGTCAACACCGGCGGATGTGACGCCGATAATTTTCGCCATTGGCCTGAGATTCTGTTTCTGTACAAATCTCTCACTAGCCAACAGGACAGCCGCGGCGCCGTCTGTGATACCTGATGAATTTCCCGCCGTGATCGTACCGTAGTTTCCCTTACCCTTGGCAAACACCGGAGTGAGCTTGCCCAGTTTTTCCATGCTGGCGTCGAGAAACAAATGCTCGTCTCGCGAAAAAATCGTGCTCCCCTTTTTCCCGGGAATCGTCACCGAGACAATTTCTGCATCGAAGTGTCCGCCGGATTGCGCCGCCGCGGCACGCCTTTGTGACTCCAGGGCAAACTCATCCTGCTCCTCGCGAGTGATGGCGTATTGTTCCGCTAGAACTTCGGCCGTTTCGCCCATCAGCATCTGCGCCATAGGACAAAAAAATCCGTCGCGATACATGCCATCGACGAGTTCCTGATGGCCGAGGCGGTATCCCCAACGCGCGCCTTCGAGATAGTAAGGAACGCGCGACATCGACTCCGTTCCACCGGCGAGAACGCATTCGAGATTGCCGGACGCGATCTCGCTAAAGCCAAGCGCGATGGATTTAATCCCGGAGGCACAGGCTTTGTTGACTGTGTACGCCGGCACTTCTTGCGGGACGCCACTACGAATTGAAATCTGTCGCGCAGGGTTAGGTCCACCTCCTGCCTGGCGGGCGTTCCCAAAGATCGTCTCTTCGATCTGGCTAGGATCGACCGATGCGCGCTCGATGGCAGCTCTAGCAGCGGCCGTGCCCATATCGGCGGCTGAAAGCGAAGCGAGAGAGCCTCCAAATTTGCCGATTGGAGTACGGACCGCGGAGAGAATGTAGACGGGATTCACCTGGCATTTGAGTTTAGCACCGGCAAAATCGATGCAGAACGGATGCAGAACGAGGGCAGTATGGCGATGGGATTCGTTTCATCGTTTTGGTGTGTTCACGCGATGGATGTTTGCGAAATTTCTTTGAATTCAGGCTTCACGACCGACGCGGTAGACTACTCGACGTGAATATTCTTTACGGAATCAATACAGTCGCCGAGGCACTGAAAGCGCGGGGGCGAAACTTCGAGTGGATCGGCGTCGCCAAAGAACGCAAGGACATTCGTTTGCGCCGCGTCATCGAAGAATGCCGGAAGATTGGCGTCCCGGTGCGCTTCATGTCGCGGCAGGCGCTTGATGAAGTGGCCAGCAACGCGGCTCATCAAGGGCTGGTCGCTGCGACCTCGGCGAAACAATATAGCAACCTCGATGACATCGTGGCTTCCAGGCGCGGAGACTATTCCCTTGTAGTCGTGCTCGATGGCGTGGAAGATCCGCATAATCTGGGAGCAATTCTGCGCACGGCTGACGCCTCCGGAGCTGATGGCGTCGTGATTCCCGAGCGGCGTTCGGCGACGGTGACGGCGGCGGTTGCGAAGGTGTCGGCTGGCGCCAGCGAGCATTTGCCAATCGCCAAAGTGACGAACATTTCGCGCACCCTCGAAGATCTGAAAGAGAAAGACTTGTGGATAGTCGGGCTCGATGAACGCGGTCCGCAAACCTATGACGCGATAGATTACAAAATGCACTGTGCGGTCGTGCTCGGAGCTGAGGGCAAGGGCTTGCACGACCTGGTACGCAGGCATTGTGATTTTCTTGTCTCGATACCGATGCTGGGGAAGGTTCCGTCGCTTAATGTATCGGTGGCAGCAGGCATCATGCTCTATGAAGTTGTCCGGCAGAGGCGGCTCGGCGCATCCAACAAATCATGAGACGTTTTGCTGCGCTATGCCTGCTGTGCTTCTGCGCGTCGGCGGCATCGGCCCTGGATCGCGAGGCATTCACGGTCACAAAATATGACCTCGAACTACGCCTGGAGCCAGAGCAGCAGCGCTTGGGCGCGCGCGGGAAAATCATTCTGCGCAACGACTCCAGTCAGCCACAAAGAGTAGTGGCACTGCAGCTCTCTTCGTCTCTTAATTGGAGATCCATACGCGTAGCTGGGGAGGCAGTGCAGTACGTCTCTCAACCTTACTCCTCCGATATAGACCACACCGGCGCGCTGTCCGAAGCGGTTGTCACGCTTCCTTCTGCAATCAAACCTAAAGATTCCGTAGAGCTGCAGATCGGCTACGAGGGCGTGATCGCCGCAGACGCCACGCGACTCACTCGAATTGGAGTGCCCGAGGCGATCGCAAAGCACACGAGCTGGGATCAAATATCTCCATCGTTCACCGCCGTGCGCGGGGCGGGACATGTAGCCTGGTATCCGATCACCACCGAGTCCGCTGATTTTTCTGAAGGCAACAGTCTTTTCGAGGTGACCGACCGCTGGAAGGCGCGTGCCGCGAAGAGCGAATTCAAGTTGATCTTGAACGTCGAAGGCGATCGCTCTGAAGAACATCTCAATTTGTTATGCGGCACCCAGGTCCCCGAATTGACCGGCGTTCCGGTTGCCGAGCCTCCCGGAACTTCGAGCGCCCGCGCCGAGTGTGAATGGAAACCGCTGGGCGCGGTCACTCCCATGTTCGCCGTGGCGGCGTACGTAGATCTTTCGAAGTCGCCCTTGAAGTTATTCAGTTTGCCCGGCCACGAGCAAGGTGCCGGGAAATACGCGAATGCGCTTGAGCCGGCAACCGCATTTGTGAGCAGTTGGTTTGGTTCGCCGAAAAGTTCGGTTACGATCGCGGATTTTGCCGACCCGCACGCTGCTCCTTTCGAAAGCGGAACCATGCTGCTGGCTTCGATGGCCGGAGAAGATTCGAAGCTCGCTGGCATCAACCTCGTGCATGAACTTGTCCACGCCTCCCTGCCTTCGGCGAAGCCATGGGTCTATGAAGGCTTGGCTCACTTTGCCGAAGCTATGTATCGGCAGGAGCAAGGCGGACGGCAAGCGGCGCTCGACATGCTTGGCCTTCACCGCGCGGCTTTTCTTGACGCAGAAAAGGAATTCGTGAGCGCAAGCGCGCCCGCCGAGAAAGGCCAGCCTCTCATCTCGACCTTTGACGAGGCTTACTATCGCAGCAAGGCGGCTTATGTTTGGTGGATGTTGCGGGATCTGGTGGGCGCTGAAGCGTTGAAGACCGTTATCGCCAAGTACCGGGCCGGAGATGACACTGAACCTAAATATGTGGAGAAGCTCGTCTCCACTGGATCGAAGCGCGATCTGGCCTGGTTTTTTGATGATTGGGTTTACCACGACCGCGGACTTCCCGACTTCAAAGTGCAGTCGGCTCATCCCTGGACAACCGAAAAGGGAGTGCACTTCGTTACGGTGACTTTGGAAAACTCCGGCAAGGCGGGCGCTGAAGTGC
>JAYVCW010000284.1:0-26817 GCA_043749775.1 Acidobacteriaceae bacterium
TAGACGCTGTACAGCAGTTGATCATCGTTGTCGTCATGAGCCGACCAGCGGATGCCTACTGAGTCTTTGTCTTTGACCCCTGGGGGCGGCGTTTCGGAATGCGAAATTCCGACACTCGCGGCTTCAAGGGATGTCGCATGCGCTATCGGCAGGAAACGATGGCCCGGCTGCACCACGACTTCATCAATCTCAGGAGCAACGTTTTTAGGCAAATAGTTCAGCACAACATCGTCAACCCGAGGTGGAGCGCTTCCGGCATGGAGAACGGCCCTCCATTGCACAAAACGCGCTGACGGAACTTTTAATTCGGAACCGGACGACAAATCAATCGGCGCCCACCGACTCCAGTTGCGATCGGGGTTGTCGACGTTTCCGCTACGGGCGGAAAGTTCGATGTTGCCGGATCCTCGCAAAGTGGCACGACCCCACCTGGAAAAAATGTGGGCGTCAAAAACATCGCTCTCGTAGGTGCCCTCCGCTTCAGCCGCAGGGCCGAGAAGAAAGATCTTACCGAGGTTGCTGCCTGAGGCATAGAGGCCTCCACCGGGAGCGGGCGCGAAAGCAGTGATCTGAGTAGTGCTGGCTTTGACTAGATCGGTATAATCGTCGACTCCGTTGATAGCAAAGATGTGGCCACGGTTGCCGGTGCCCGCGAGCAGGCGTCCGTTGTGATCGAAGCTTAAAGCGTAGACCAGATCTTCATGCGAACTCCACCATCGCGCTGGAGCGCCGTCGGGACTGATGCGATAGATTTCTGATCCGCCCGACGCACCGACAGCCGGGGCAGGAAAGCTCGTTGCGCTTGACGGAGGTAATAATTGTGAACTGGCTGTTCCCGGCGTGGTTACATTAATGCTTCCGCCAAGGGCCGGCGAAGTCAGGGTTGGAGTTGCGAGAGTAATCGTCGGACTGGCGATGCTGGCGCTTCCTCGCTTTTCTCCGGCGGCCGCCGCATAAATATTGCCCGACTGATCGATGGCGAGCGCTGTGATTTCTTTCTTAGGCGCGCTGTAGAGTACAAATGCATCTCCGTTCGGAGCGATGCGGTATATCAGGCCGCTTCCATCGGAACCGGCGATGAGATTTCCCTTGGGATCGACGGCAAGAGCGCGAATGTGTACCTCATCGCTCTTGAAAAAAAGGCCATTCTGGCCGCCAGCATTGACCTTGTAAATTTCGCCGTGGTCGCCGGTCGCGACATACAGAGTGCCGGCGCTGTCGAGAACAATATCCCAAATATATTTTGTCCCTGGGTCGAAGTAAGGCGTGGCACTCCAGGAAATCTTTTCGTTCGATGGGGAGGCCGCCGAGTTTTTCCCGGCTTTCGCTGACCCCGGCGCGAGCCGGTACACCTTCCCATCCGGAGCGGTCGCCGCGTAGAGCATTCCGGACTTCTTATCGACGACCACCGCTTGTACCTGCAGTTCCTGCGGTTCGAATATCGTAGTCACTTCTCCGCCGCGAGCGATGCGATAAACGCGCGCCGGCGACCCGGCAGCGGCATAGACGTTGCCCGATGAATCGGACGCAATCGACCAGATGTAGGTCGACGGCGTGGTCGCTATCGCTTTGAACACTGGAGCAAGTTCCAGCCCGCCCTCGCTGCGCAGCGCAACTCCCTTTGGAGTTCCCTTCAACAATTCGTCAAAGGTTGACTGTTCCCATGTGCGGGTACCTTCGGCGAGGACGAGCATAGGGGTGACAGTAGCAGCAAAGAGACAAAGCAGATGGGTCTTATGAGACAAACCACGAGACAAACCACGGGACCAACTCATGCGTTTATTCTAAGTGATTTACTGTCGCGAATGGAGTGGCCGTCGGACGAGGCCGGACGTGTCCACACTTACCTTACTTGATGTTGATCGTCAGCATCTGCGCGCCTGAAACGACGTAGTCGAGCGGCTCCGTGGACGCTTCGCTCACCGATGATTCACCGAGCACAACCATATCCTGAGTGCCGCGCATGTTTTCCATCACGTTCATCACAGACAGCGGAAGAGTGGGCATGACTTTGTCCGCGATCATGGCCTCGGGATCGGATTCGATCAGCGATACATAGACTCGATCGTTGGCGCGCTCCTTGTTGAGGAGTGCAATGGTCGGCGCGAGACCGAGGCCGTGGTTCATCATGGGAGTGCCACGATGGACGCGATCGAGCGTGTCTCCGTCGCTGACCAGAATGCGCAGGGTTCCCCTAGATGTTGAAGTTGGAATCTTGATCGGGATCTGCCGCACCAACCGTTCGCCGCGATAGGGACGGATCACGGTTTCGACCATGATCTGATCGCCCGGGCGGGCTTCCGTCATATCCGTACGCGAAGCCTCAAGCCGCGCCGAACGACGCTCGCGAACCAGATCGAAATCAAGCTTCACACCTTGTATATCGGGGACATCAAAAGCGTTGGTGTAGATGCGTCCGAAACGATCACCGATGGTAGCAGCGGCCATGGCCGCGGCTGGCTGGCCATTATCCTGCGGAGCAAACATGTTGCTCATCGTCACGTCAGAATAGCCGCGCACGCTCAAGACGCCATTCATGCGGTAAGTGATGTCTTCGCCGTATTCGTTGGTGCCATGCAAAGCGTTAAATACGGTGGCCATCATGGCGAGCGGGCTGAGCTTTGCGTTATTGAGAATTTCGTAGTGAAACTCTTTGATTGCCGAGCCGTTGTGCATGGCGACGGTAACGGGAATCATCTTCGAAACGCGGCCGGGTACACCCATGATTCCGGACTGGCGGTCTTGCACGAATGCGCCAAACGTTTCTGTCGTGTTCACAATCTTGAAAGCATTCATGGGGGATGGCAGCGTAGCCAGCACCGTCGCTTTTGTCATCGGCAAATCCACTTCGCCGAATTGCAAGAGCGGATGGCCGCAGGCGAGCAAACGCTGCGCATCCACATAAGTCACTGTGCAGGTGGCGGCAATATCCATATCGCCACGAACAAGCACAGCGCTCACTGCAGAGCCAGCCTCGATTGGCTCCGGCTGCTTACGGTCGCTCGACGACCCGATGCCCATCACCGGAACGATGCCGGCGGCAGCGAACTGCGACGAGTAGCGCTGCAAAGTTGCCTCTGAGAAGCCGTTGAATACGAGTGGCGTGTCGATGGGCGTTAAGTAGTTATTCAGTTTTTGTGCTGGAAGAATGGGGTTCTCGGATGCGCTCGAAGTTTTTTGAGACTCGCTGTGATGCGCACGCGCAGCATTGTCGCCGTCTTTGCCGCCGGTCGCGGGCAATTTCGCCCGCGCAGGCGCGGGGCGGCGGTCAAGCGCGTTGATCTCCAACATCTCTTCGATTGGAGTTACTCCGGCGATCGGCTCTTTAGAGAACTCGCCGATGCGGAAGGCGAGGGCACCCGCCAACTTTCCGTCAAAATAAACTGGGCTGCCACTCATTCCCGCGACCACGCCGGTGTATTCCGGTTTCTGCCCACGGAGCCGCACCAGGATGATGTCTCCCTTGGGCCCGTTCGTGTTGCGCATCACGCCGAGGACTTCGACGTCCATGGCTTCGGGCTTCACGCCCTGAAAAACAGTAAGCGCCGTTCCCTTCATGCCTTCGTGAATCTGGCTGAGCGGCATGATGGCGGGATCCGGAGCCGAAGACGATGCAACTGAAATCAGCCCTTTGCCCAGGTCGTTTTTCGGCGCAGGATTTTGAGCAGAAGTAAACGCGGAAGATAGTAGACAGAAAAATACGCTGAGTGCGGATACAGCTCTACCCATGCAATACCCCGAGAGGTCAATCGAATGACCTTACTTTTTGCGTTTGACTCCGCGCGCGATGAGAGGATTTTTGCCAGGGGAGACGACCCGCAGGCCCGCAAAATATCCCAACCGCAGAGTTGTTGCATCTATACTAGCATAGGAATTTTTGAGGTCTTCCCATGTTTGCTTTTACCCCCGGCCGACGCCCGCTGTTGGCAACCCATGCTCGCAAATATATGATATTGCTGAGCTTGGCGAGTCTCTTTGTGGTTACTAAAGTAACCATCTCGCAGGCGCAAACCACTTCCCAGCAGCCTCCGCCGAGCTCCAATAAGCAAGAGGCGCCGCCTGAAGCGGGTGGGCCGCAAAACGATGTTGGCCCCTATGTCATCCCCAAGAAGAAGGAAGTACCCCCTCCGCCCGCCCCGGAAAAGCCAAAGAAAATTGAGAACATGCCCGATTACTCGATCAGGGTAGAAGTGCCTCTAGTCAGTCTTGATGTCCTTGTAACTACGAAAGATGGGCAAACCATTCCCGGCTTACATAAAGAGAATTTCAAGATATTGGAAGACGGCGCGCCACAGACAATTTCAAACTTCAACCAGAGTGAGGCTCCGATTACGGCGGTCCTTCTAGTTGAGTTTGCCTCGACCAACTACACCTTCGAGGTGGAGGCGCTTCGCGCTTCATACGCCTTTGCCAGCACGCTGAAGAAAGATGACTGGGTGGCTGTTATTTCGTATGACATGAAGTCGCAAATTCTTGCCGATTTTACCCAGGACAAAGGTGCGGTCGCGGCGGCCCTGAACCAGTTGCGCATGCCGGGTTTTTCGGAGACGAACTTATTCGATGCCACCTTCGACACCCTCGATCGCCTCGATCGCATCGAGGGCAAGAAGTACATCATTCTGGTGACGACCGGAATCGATACGTTCAGCAAAATAAATCTCGACCAGATTCTCAAGAAGATCAAGTCTACGAAGGATGTAACCATCTACCCGATCAGCGTAGGTTTTGTAGTTCGGGAATATTGCGAAGTGCATCATTGCCGGACCCGCGGCATCATCCCAGTAAACAACATGGATTACCTGCAGGCAGATAACGAAATGAAAACTTTCGCGGCTCTTACCGGAGGCCGCGCGTACTTCCCTCGATTTGAAGGTGAGCTGCCTCAGATATTCCGTGAGGTGGGAGACGATATTCGTAATCAATACAACATCAGCTACCACCCCACCAACGCAAAACTCGACGGGACGTACCGCAAGTTAAAAGTCGAACTGATGGCGCCCGATGGCGGCCCGCTGAAAATCCGCGATCAAAAGGGCAAAGATGTGAAGCCCGTCATCTACGCGCGCGAAGGCTATACCGCGAAACACACGGTGGAGTAACGCCTGATCGAGTAACCACGGTCGAATAACGGCTGATCGAGTAACCACGGCCGGACGGCCTTGGACCGGCGAGCGGCGGGCGACACCCGTCCTCCTCCGTCTCGGAAGTCCGTACTCCTCCTGCCGCCAAAGCAGGCACCCAGCCGCCTGATTTACAATCGCGAGTTCCACCCGAGGAGAACCTTTCGTGATTCCACGCTATACCCGGCCAGAGATGGCCACGATCTGGAGCGACGAAAACCGCTTCCGCACCTGGCTCGCGGTCGAAGTTGCAGCCACCGAAACTCTCGCGACGGCTGGCATCGTTCCGAAAGAAGCGGCTAAGGCGATTCGGGCGCGGGCCGATTTCAACGTGCAGCGTATTTTTGAGATCGAAGCCGAGGTCAAACACGACGTCATCGCTTTCACCACCGCAGTGGCGGAGATTGTCGGGCCTCATGCCCGCTGGTTTCACTATGGACTCACATCAAACGATGTAGTCGATACCGCGCAGGCTCTGTTGATCCAGCAGGCTTCTGCGTTAATTTCTGTCGATCTGCAGCGGCTCTCTAATGTGCTGGAGCGTCGCGCGTGGGAATTCAAAGACACGCCCATGATCGGGCGCACGCACGGAATTCACGCCGAACCGATCACCTTCGGTTTCAAAATCGCCAACTGGTATTCGGAGACGCAACGTAATATCGAGCGCTTCAAGATGGCAAGTGAAGACTTGCGCGTGGGCAAGTTTTCCGGCGCGGTCGGGACGTTTGCTCACTTAACTCCGGAACTTGAAGAACAGATATGCGCCCGTCTCGGATTGAAAGCAGCAGCCGTATCGTCCCAGGTGATCCAGCGCGATCGGCACGCATTTTACCTGGCTACTCTTGCTACCATCGTTTCGACTCTCGACAAGATCGCGACCGAAATACGCCATCTGCAACGTACCGAGGTGCGTGAAGCCGAAGAATTTTTCAGCGAGAAACAAAAAGGGTCGTCGGCCATGCCGCACAAGCGCAATCCCATCACGAGCGAGCAAATCTCAGGGTTAGCGCGCGTTGTTCGCGGAAATGCCCAGGCCGGATTCGAGAACGTAGCGCTGTGGCACGAACGCGACATATCGCATTCCTCAGCCGAGCGCATCATTATTCCTGACTCGACAACCCTGACCAATTACCTGCTGCACAAGACTTCCAACTTGATCGAAACCATGTTCGTGTATCCCGAGCGCATGAAGGCGAATCTCGATAGCACACGAGGCTTGGTGTTTAGCGGGCAGTTGCTGCTCGACCTGGTCGAGAGCGGCATCTCCCGTGAGGACGCATACCGGTTGGTGCAAAGCCATGCTATGCGGGCATGGAGAGAAAATCTGGATTTTCATGAGTTGATCGTCAATGACGCGGAGATCAGCGGACGCGTGCCGCGCGCGAAAATTGAGAAGGCTTTCGATCTTAAGCGGCAGTTAAAAAACATCGACAAAATCTTTGCGCGAGTATTTCCTAAAAAGACTGCCGCAAGAAGCGGAACCGTCGCCAGCGGCAACAAAAAAAGAAAGCGACGCCGCTGATCTCAAGTTTCCCGCGAGTCCAGCATCAGGGCCAATTACTTTTCGGTTTTGCCTCCGTTACGAACAAGTTCCAGAAGTTCGATCAAGTGCGCCAAATTCTGCTGGTCAACGTGCTTTAGCATCTCGCGCCCCTTCTTCTCCAACGGGCTATCAATCTGGCGCAATAGCTTTAGACCGGCGGGAGTGATGATTCCACAAACCACGCGGCGATCATGTTGCGCGCGCGTCCGCTGGACGAAGCCGCGGTCTTGCAGTCGATCCAACAGGCGGGTAACGTCGGGATCGTGCGTAATCATGCGCTCGCCAATCTCGCTGCACGGCAGGCCTTGTTTTCCCGCACCACGCAAAATACGTAGCGCGTTGTACTGCGTGCCGGTAAGGCCAAATCCCTTCAGCCACATTTCAACTTGAGTTTGCAGGGCATCTGCGGTGCGCAACAAGGCGAGATAGGCTTCTTCTTCGCGGCTGCGAAATGGGACGTTCTGTTTGAGCTCAGCTTGCAGACCACGAGCCATCGTGAGGAGATTAGTCGTTATGACGAGCAGTGTCAAATAGTCACATGGAATGGTTACCTTGACCGGCGAGACCACGTGCCATTTACCGAGACTCAGTCCTGGGACGATACGCGACGGCTCCAGCCGACCCCATTTCGCATTGTCGTTAACAAATTTGAGCGAAAGAACCTTATGGGCGCGGCGAGAGTCGCGCTTTTTTTGTTAGCTTGAAACATGGGGAGCAGGTGACTTAGGGACGGAGGTTCCGTTGCTTCGTTCAGCCGCTAGTTCGCTCTGCGGTTCTGTACCAGTTTTAGCGAGTCTGCTTGCAGAATCCTTTGGATCTGGTGCTTGGCATGCACCGTCCATGGGCCCGAGGTGTCGAGTTTCACATAGGCGCGCCAATGTTGCAGTGCCTTCCGCGGTTCGCGGACCTTTTCGTAAGCCAGCGCGATGTTGTAGTGAGCGTCCGCGTAGGTGGGCGCAAGCTGGATCGCCGTCTTATAGGTGTCGATGGCCAAATGCACCCGTCCGGTCTCGTCGAGCACATTGCCTAGGTCAAAATGCGCCAACGCGTAGCGCGGATCGATCTGAATTGCCGACCGGTAGTGCCGCTCTGCGAGCGTGTAATCCTGGCGATTGTAGTAGAGCGTTCCAAGATTAATGTGCGCCGCCGCGTGGGCCGGGTCCGTCGCGAGCACCTTTAAATATGTCGTAATCGCCTCGTTTTGAGTCGAGGGATTCTCTTCAAGTTTGATTCCTCTCGCGAAGAGGTCAGCGACATCGCTGATCACCAGCTCCGGGCCCGCTTTGCGCGGCCCATTTACGACTTTGGTTTCTTTCGCGGAAAAATCAAACATGAATTGGCCGGCGATCGGCTCCAGCAAGCGACCTTCGTGTCGGAAAGCGATACGGTGCCCGCTCGGATAAGTACCCGCCTCAAGCAGCGGATTTTCCATGCCAGAAACCTGCTTCTGCATGGCTTGAAGTGATTGCCGGATGACGGCGGGACGCACACGCTGTGCGCAGAGATCGCGCACTTTTTTAATCTGCACCAGATCGAAAAAGGAGTAGTCTTCGCTCGCGCTCACCAATCCCGCCTTCTCCCAGGTCTGAAGCTGGCGAGGAGAGAGACGCAAAATTCTCTGCAAATCCACTCGGCTGTAGCGATACACAGGTATTAACTCTCTGGTTAGATTATCAGAAAGTTGTGTACCACAATGCAAGTGTCAATCGGGTGGAACCTGTGGAGAAACGGCCAAGAATGGCACGAAAGTGACATCCCTGCCCGTCGTGCAAGCTGCGATCTACCTAAGTAGACGTGGCGTCCAAGGCCAGTCCGAGGTGAAAACGAGATCAAACCGGAAAGGGGAGCGCGAGAGCAACCTTCTATCGCGTCTTAGAGGGTTTGGGAATGCGGCTCTGTGCTACCCGGAATTTCACCATCTTCTTGATCAAAGAAATCGGCAAGGGTTCCGATAAAGAGAAACGCACCGTGCCTTTCGACGTGGGAAAATTTTTCAGGTCTTCCTGAAACTCTTCAATCACCGCAGCAGTCGGGAAGAGGCTGCAATGGTCTGAAAATCCGGCAAACCAAACCAAAATTTTCTTATCTTTGATTGCGGGGATTCCATAACTTATGGTTTCGATAGCTTCTTTCGGGGTCGCCTCACGAATCGCGGCGCGCATTTTGCTTAACACTATTTCACATGATTTTGGGAGCGCGGCCAGATAAGAGTCAACATCTTTTGCCACGCCGGGAGACTTACGCAGCGTCACCTGCCTGGACGATTTCACCTTTTTCATCGAAGGATGATACTGGTTTTTCGCTTGGCAAGTCCAGATGTCGCGCGATGGCTGGAGAATAGTCTCCGCCGCATTCCCACCGTCTTAAGTTGCGCCTGCTCTGAATTTTTCATTTGCAGAAGCGTGTCTAGTCCTCAAGCTTCGGCAGAGTCTTCAAAACTTCAGTTGCATCGGGGCGTGTTAGCACGGGCTCGTCTTTCTTAATCTTCCCGTCGCGAAAGATCAGGATGCGCTTGGCGTATTCGGCTATGTCGGGCTCGTGCGTAACCAGAACGATGGTGAGGCCCTGATTATTTAGCTGTTGAAAAATTTCCATAATCTCAACTGATGTTCGGCTGTCTAAATTTCCCGTGGGCTCGTCCGCGAGAAGAATGGACGGATGATTCACCAGAGCGCGAGCGATGGCAACGCGCTGCTGCTGGCCTCCCGACATCTGAGATGGAAAATGGTGCGCCCGCGGCGCAAGACCTACCATCGCCAAAGCATCGGAGGCGCGCCTTCGCCGCTCGGCCTTATCGAGCTTGGTGTAAAGCGTTGGCAGTTCGGTATTTTCCAGCGCCGTTGTACGAGAGAGAAGATTGAACCCTTGAAAAACAAATCCTAACTTCTGGTTGCGGATAAGCGCCAGCGCCTTCTTGTCGTGCGACGAGACGTCGATGCCCTGGAGAAAATATTTTCCCGTGGAAAGGCGATCGAGGCAGCCAAGAATGTTCATGAAGGTCGACTTGCCGCTGCCGCTCGCGCCCATGATGGCCAAAAATTCGCCGCGCTTAATCTCAAGGCTGACGCCCCGCAAAGCATGCACGCTCGTCTCTCCCAGTTCGTAATACTTGTGCGCGTCCTCAACACGAATGACGGTCTCTGCCGGCGAAGCGGCCGAGCCTGGACCGGATTGGTGAGTGAGCGGTGCGGATCCCATGAAAACTTTCGACTTCATCGCAGCCTACCGCTTGAGAGTGCCGGGGGCATCGGTCTTTGGCAAAACGGATCGAATGATCAAGTCATCGCCCTCTTTCAAATCTCCCTTGATGACAGCCGTCACTTCGGTAAAGGCATGATCGGTAATGCCGAGCGAGACCTTCACGGGTTCCATGGACTTATCGGCATGGAGTTTCCATACGACAGCAGTCTCCGCCTTTAGAGTTCGCGGCAGGTTCTGCGCGGAACTCGCAGTCGTCGTCTCGTCCATCGAGGTTAGCTTGGTCGCAGCGCGTTGCTCGTCCGTTCCGTCGATGCCGTACTGTTTGTAGAGCGAGAGAACTTCTTCTGGCGCAATCGGCGGTTTATAGCGCAAGGCGGTGTTCGGAATCTTGACTACATTCGGAGCGGTCGCCACCGGAATAGTCACATAGGCCGTCATCCCGGGAAACAATTTCAACTCCGGATTGGCGAATTCGATGATCGTGTCGTAGGTGACCACGCTCAGAACCATCGTGGGGTTCATCCGAACCTGACTGACAGTTCCTTGAAAAGTTTGCTTGGGAAGCGCGTCAACCTTGAAGGTAACAGTCTTTCCCACCTTGATATTGTCGACATCAGACTCATCAGTCTTGGCATAGACCCACATCTTCGTGAGATCCTGCGCAATAGTAAAGATGGTTGGAGCTTGCAATGACGCGGCTACAGTCTGGCCGACATCGACATTGCGCGCCACAACTGTTCCGTCAATAGGAGAACGAATTACCGTATAGTCAAAATTCGTTTTGGCAACTGCGACAGCCGCTTCCTTCTGGCTGATCTGAGCTTCCGCCTGAACAATGTTGGCTTCAGCGCCGCCGACGGATGCATTGGCGCTATCGTAATTCGACTTGGCAAGGTCGAGTTGTTGCTGGCTCATGACGCCATCGCGGGACAAGCCTACCGCCCGCCCGTAGTCGGCTTGGGTCTGGACGAGTGCGGCTTTCGATTTTTCCAAGTTCGCGCGAGCGGCGACAAGGTTTGCCTGGGCATTTTTCAAGTCCGCGGTGGCTTGCAGCAGAGCGCCTTTGAACAACGCGGGATCTATGAGAGCGACGATGTCGCCCTTTCGCACCCGCGAATTGAAATCCGCGTTCAACTTGGCAATCGTTCCCGAGACTTGCGAGCCCACCTGAACGGTGACGACAGAATTAATCGTGCCCGTTACTTCAACTACATCATGGATTGCTCCGCGCTCCACCTTGGCGGTGAAGTGCTGGGCTTGCGCTCCGTGTCTCAGACGGAGCGCGATGATTACACCAGCAACGACCAAAACCCCAGCTACGATGAGCCACTTACTTTTCTTCATGAATACCTGAACTACTCATAACGTAGCGCTTCAATCGGATCCAGCAATGAGGCCTTGCGCGCCGGGTAATAGCCGAAAAATACTCCCACGGCTACCGAAAAAAGGGCCGCTACTAAAATTGATTCCAGCGACATCTGAATGGGCCACCCCAAAGTTTGGCCGATCATGTAAGAACCAAGAATGCCAAAAAGAACGCCAGCCGCACCGCCGACTAAACTCAACATGATCGACTCGCCCAGGAACTGAAGCTGGATGGCCTGCTCGGTTGCACCCACGGCAACTCGTACCCCGATCTCGCGCGTCCGCTCGGTGACCGAGACTAGCATGACGTTCATAATCCCGATGCCGCCCACGATCAGGGAGACGGAAGCAATGGCAATCAAAAGGATGGTTAGCGTCTTACTCGCGTCGAGCTGCGCTTGAATGATGTCTTCCGGATTGCGGATGTTAAAGTCGTCCTCTTCTTCGGGACGGAGGTGGTGGCGATCGCGAAGCACGGCGCTCGCCTCCTGGCCTGCGATCTTCACTGCATCCTGCGAGACGGCCGAACATAAAATATCGTCCAGCCAAGTAACCCCTTTGAGTTTTTTCTGCGCCGCGGTATAGGGCAGAATAATGGTGTCGTCCTGATCTTGACCGGATAGCGACAGTCCCTTGGAATGAAGAGTTGCAACCACTTTGCAGGGAAGGCCGTTGACGCGAATAACTTTTCCGATGGGCGCTTCCACGCCGAAAAGCTGATCGCGGACCGTCTTACCAATCGCACACACGTCTGCCGCGCGATCTACATCGTCCTGCGAGAAGGCCGCGCCCTGGTCGACGGACCAGCGTTTAATTTCGAAATATTCTGGCGACACTCCGCGGTATGATGTGTGCCAATTCTGGTTGCCGTAGACCACCTGCACGGGATCGTCAACGTTTGGCGAAACGCTCTTAATCAGCGACACCTGATTCTTGATGGCGATAGCGTCAGCCATCAAAAGCGTCTTGGTGTCGTGCGTACCCGTACGAACGCCGTTAACGGCGCGGCCTCCAGCCTCGATCCAGACGAGGCTGTCACCCAGGTTGTTAAGCTGCTGCTGAACTCGCGCCTGGCCCGCATTACCGATAGCAACTACGCAAATGACTGCTGCGATGCCGATCGTGATACCAAGAACGGTCAAGATGCTGCGCATCTTGTTTCTTAGCAACGTCACCAGCGCCGATCGAAAAAGAGCTGCGTAGTTCACAGATTTTTAAGCCTCCCGCAACCTCGGAACTCTTTAGATCGCCCCGACAGGACGGTGAATGGTGAAAAAGAGAACTGCTGAGACGGCGTGAATTGCAGACGGTCGAGCATTCGATCTCCATCATTCAATCGTTTGCGGATAGAAGTTTATCCAGCGCAGAGTTGCGTCAAAGTTCGCATATCATCCAGGGACTCAAGATTTTTTACGATCTCGACGATCTTTAGGGTTCGATCGGTGGGCCACTCCGCGTATTCGGCACACCCCTGAAATTTGTCGGCTACTTCGTCGTAGCTCATCGGATTCGCAGGGCTGCCTTTACCGAAGTCTGCACGCCCTGCGATAACTCGACCATCTTTCAGGTGAATTTTTATGATGGTCGTCATCTTGTCATACCCCGCGGCCTCCGCTACAGGGTGGGTGCCAAAGCGAATGCGGTCGATCATCGCCCGCACATCAGAGCGATTCACAACGGCATCAGTGAATTCGCGCAGTCCCGCTTTGCCGTCGACGAGAAGAATGGCCATGCAGAATTCCATGCTGAACTTGGCCTGCAAATTATCTTTTGGATGGTGGTGAATGAGCGCATTAGGAATATTTTTATTTGTTCCCACCTCGACGAAATCGACGTCTGCCGCTTTGATTTTCTCGGTGCGAATCAGGCGTTGCATTTCGGTCATGCCAGGGTGCGTGAGTGATCCGCAGGGATACGGCTTGATCGAGACGCCCGGATCGGCGAACGTCCAAGGTTTCCCGAGTTTGTGAAAGATTGCGGCTGGATCATAACCACCGCCAAAGGCGCGAAAAAATCCACGGTCGGCTTCGAGAATTTGGGATGCTCCCGTCCAGCCCATCGCCGCGAGGTCGGTAGAAAAGATTCCGACCTCAGCCGCATGACCGGCGTGGAACGACTTCATCATCGTTCCGAAATTTTCGCGCAAACCTGCACCTTGACTTGCGGCTATGCCAAACGAGCGCGCCACCTGCTCGTCGTTGAAATTGCGCAGCTTGGCGCAAGCGCTGGTGCTGCCGTACACGCCAACGGTTCCGGTGGAATGGAACCCGTCCTGGTAGTGCCGCGGCGAGATCGCTTCGGCAATTTTGCACTCCACTTCTACGCCGACGTGATAAGCCACGAGGAAATCTTTGGCGCTTGTAGCACCCCCTTCGCTTAGTGCGAGCAAAGGAGGAAGAACCGGCGTCGTGGGATGAGTAAGCAAACCATAAACGCGGTCTTTAGCGACCGCGAGTTGTGTATCGTCAAAGTCCTCAACGTGGATGGCGAGCGCATTGGCAAAGGCCGCAAAGCGCGGAGTGAGTTTGCTCTTCGTTCCCATGACGGTTGAGCCGCGATCAGGAAGGCCAAGGCTAGCCGCATACTTGCGAAATATTTTTCCGTTTGCAGCACGCGCTCCGGCCAGTGCCAGCCCAAGGCCATCAAGAATAGATTTTTTTCCCAGCTCGATTACATCAGCCGGAAGGTCTTTGAATTGAGTGTTGCGTAGGAATTCAACGATATATTTCGTTAGCCCAGGAGTTTGAGGAAATGAGTCAGGGACGCAAGGCGTGCCTTCACTTGCGGCAAACGCCCCGGTGGGGAGGCCGACAGTTGTCATTGCCGCCCCCACCGTGGCTGAAGATTTCAAAAAATCTCTTCTTTTCATTCTTAGCTCGATCCTCGCCCTGACTCAATCCGATCGCAGAATTTACTTCTTGCCGACTGCAATCATCACGAACGAGTTTGGCAATGGTGTGGGACGTCCACGCGGATTGTCGGGGCTAGGCTTCGGCGCTGGACCCAGGTCGGCGGTAACGGTCAGAAATTGTCCAGTCGAAGGATCAAATCCAATGGTGCGCGCACCTTTTTTAGTTGGCACCGTCGCGAGCACGCCGTACTTCCCGTCCTGCTTGCCGACGAAAGTCATATTGCCTTCGCCGTTGGAGGATACCGCGATCTTAGTTTTAGGGTCGTAAGCCAAACCGTCGCTCTCGTCGCCGATGGGAATAGTCGCGATCAACTTTCCGGTCTTGGCATCGACGATCGCCATGACTTTGCTTCCGCAGGAAGCAAATAAAACGCTGTCATCCCGATCCATGTCGAGACCGGTCGGCTCGTCGCAGCCAGCCATCGGCCATTCCGCGACAACTTTGTTCGTTTTGACGTCGACAACTGCGAGTGAATTTTTATCTTCAATGTTGATGTAGATGCGGCCCTTACCGTCGGACACGGGAGTTTCAGGCTTACCGCTCAACGGGACCGTCGCGACAACTTTGCGAGTCTTCGGATCGATCACGGAAGCGCTCTTGCCGTGGCCGTTCATGGTGTAGACCATCTTCGAGAAGGGCTCATAAATAATGGCGTCCGGCCCGTCGCCAGTTTTAACTTTCTCCGACACTTGCAAAGTCTTCGGATCGAACACGCTCGAAGTATTTTCGCGACCATTGCTGGTGAAGCCGATTCCGAGTTCCGGAACGATAGCAACGCCGTGAGCGCCCTTGGTATCAGGAATCTCGCCGACCACTTTTCCGGCCTCGAGATCTACAACCTGAAAACGGGTGGCACGGGCGACGTAAGCTCGATGTGCCGAGCTATCGACATAGACGTAATCCCAGCCGCCGTCGCCCCCCAGGGTCATAGTCTTAACGACCTTGTAGTCGGACTGCGCCATCGCCGGTTGTATTGCGAAAATGCAAGCGTAGGCTGCGATCCACATCGCCAGGCAAAGAATTGAGTTAGTAAATTTTATTTTCATAAGCCTCCAAAACGATTTGGGACTTTGCAAGTCCCTTGAAATCTTCAGCGCGTTATTTCGCTAGTCTCTAGAGCGCTAGCGTTGGCGCTGCGGTTCTTTAGGCCGCCGGTAACAAAGAAGTAAACAGTTGGCGTGATCACCAGCGAGAGCACCATCGAGATGACGACGCCTCCAATCACTGCGATTGCCAAAGGTTGCAACATCTGCGAACCCGCCCCGATGGCGAAGGATAGTGGAAGCATGCCAGCAAGCGTCGCCAAAGCGGTCATGACGATCGGACGAAGTCTCCTGCGGCTCGCCTGCAGAATCGCTTCTGCAGGCGCGAATCCTAAATCGCGGAACTTATCGTCAGCGTCGAGCAGCAGAATTCCGTTCTTCGCGACGATGCCGATGACCATGATCATGCCCATGAACGAAGAAATGTTAAAGGTCGTGCGCGTGATCAGCAGCGCGATGATCACACCTGAGGTTGAGAGCAGCGCCGATGAAAGAATGGCGACCGGCGCGGCCAGAGTTCCAAACTCGAAGAGCAGCACGCAAAAAACGAGCACGATGGCCAGCACCAGCACGAGAACCAGATCTTTAAACGACTTCTGCTGCTCCTTGTATGTCCCGCCATACTCCACGCGCACCGACGGCGGAACATGCAATTTCGCGATCGCGCCTTGCACCTTTGAGATGGCCGTCCCAAGGTCGGTGCCTTCGAGTCGAGCGGAGACGGTGACTTGGCGCTGCAAGTTATCGCGACGTACTTCGGTTTGCCCGGGAATCGATACAACATTCGCCAGAGCGCCGAGCGTCGCGGTTCTACCCGTACTGCTTGTGATCATCGTATTGCGCAGTGCCTCAATCGAGGAGCGATTGGCATCAGGGAAGCGCACCCGCAGCGTGTACGCATGATCGTTTGTGACCACCGGAATCGTGGATGGCTCGCCTTCGACCAACGCCGCGGCAGTGGTAGCGATTTCTTCCGGGGTGAAGCCTGCACGAGCCGCCACCGACGGATTAATTTGAAACATCACAGCAGGACCGCTGATCGAGTTGTCGATCCCGTTCAAGACGTCGACGATGCCGGGCACCTTGGTGATCGCATCTCCAACCTTTGGCCCCCATTCTGCGAGCACGGCTTGATCGGGCGAGAAGAGCTTGATCTCCACCGGCTGAGGCTCTCCGGTAAGGTCGGAGATCATGTCTTGCAATGTTTGTATAAATTCAACATCAAGCGCAGGCTCCTCTTTCTTTATGTCGCCGCGCACATCCCCGATGATGTCATCGATCGCTCGACTTCGCTTCTCTTTGAGCTTGACTGTGATATCGCCGGTATTGGCCTCGGTGACGGCGGCTAGACCGAGTTGCATCCCGGTTCGTCGCGATGTGCTCTCGACTTCGGGAACTTCTCGCAACATTTCTTCAACATGAGTGATGACCCGGTTCGTCTCGGTCAAAGAACTGCCCGCGGGCATGATGTAGTCGACGACGAAACCGCCTTCGTCCATCTCCGGAAGCAGATCCGACCCCAGGAAACGGTATCCGACATAAGAGAGAACGATAAGCGCGAGGCTCAGGATGGCAAGCGTTTTCGGATGCTGCAGGGCGCGACCCAGCCACTTCTGATGAAAATTGATAACTTTCAAGAAGAAGCCGCCGACGGAAGCCTCTTCTGCCGCGAGCAAACGTGTCATCTCATCACGTTCGGATAGGGGCTTGTGAGGAACAGCGGCAACGCTGCCGTGCCTCGTCTTCTTGATGAGAAATTGGCTCAGGGTGGGCGTCCACGTCAGGGCCAACGCCAGGGAGGTGAACAAGGAGACTGCCATTGTCACCGCAAGTGCGCGGAAGAATGTTCCGGTCACTCCAGCAATCGAGATCAACGGAAGAAAAACGACAACCGGTGTGATTGTCGATCCGATAAGCGGCTTCGTGATTTCCGCGAGGGCACTCTGAATCGCCTGAAGGCGATCTTTGCCGGCGTCGCGATGCAGAACGATGTTTTCGACCACCACGATTGCATCGTCGATGACCAAGCCGACTGCGGCAGCCAAGCCGCCCAGCGTCATCAGGTTGAAACTCTGCCCGAGCAACTTCAAGGCGATAAAGGTCACAGCAATTGTGACTGGAATTACCAGTCCCGCGACAATCGAAGTCCCCCAATCGCGCAAGAACAACACGAGAATGATCGAGGCCAGCAGCAGTCCAATCAAAATCGCATCGCGTACGCTGGCAATCGACTGATGAACGATGAGGGACTGATCGTAGAAAGGCTGCATTGTGACGCCGCGCGGCAGGCCGCGCCGGATGCGGTCGATTTCTGCGTGGATTTCATCTGCCACCTGCACTGTGTTGCTGTCCGGTTGCCGGTTGATGTTGAGGAGCAACGACGGCTTACCGTTGGCGGTGACGATGGTATAGACGGGCTTGACAGCTTCGGTGATGGCTGCCACATCGCCTACGCGAACCGGAACGCCAGCGGTTGTTGTCTTGACTACGACGTTCGCGATCTCTTCCGGGGTGTGCACCTGCCCATTAATGAGGCCGAGCACTAGTTGGTGATTCTCTTCGAGCAGGCCGGGAGAATCGATCAGGTTCGTGCGGCGGACTGCTTCCATGATGTCAGGGATGGTGACTCCCGCCACCAGCAGCTTCGACGGCTCTGGAATGATGTGAAACTCGGGCTCCTGCCCGCCTTGTATGACGACCGTGGAAACTCCATCCAGCCGGTTCAGTCGCGGCTTGATGTCGTAGGTCGCCATCTCCCAAAGTTTGGTGGGCGCTACGGTGTCGGAGGTCAAGCTGTAACCCATGATCGGGAAGCTGGCAAACGTCATACGATGCGCTTCGATCTTGGCGGTGGAGGGAAGCTCGGTCTGGACGCGCGAGAGCGCTGCGTTCACGTATTGCAGCGTCTGAAAAGTATCGACGTTCCAATCAAAGAAGAGATCTATTTCCGCCGATCCTCGGCTGGTTATGGAGCGCACATTTTGAAGCCCAGGGACACTATTGACCGCTTCTTCCAGCGGGCGCGTAATCGTGACCATCATCTGATCGATGGGCATCACGCCGTTATCGACGCTGATCAGGATCCGAGGAAAATTTGTCGCCGGGAAAACTGAGACAGGAACAGTGAAAGCGAGATATCCGCCGACAAGTGCAAGGGTAACGGTCAGGAAAATCACCGACCGCGACATGCGCGCAAACCAGTAAGAATTGCTGCCGTTGGAGATCACTTAATCCTTATCCCCTTTGTCAGCCTTCGCGTCTGGCTTTCCGCCCGCCGCTGGTTTATTTCCCTTACCACTCTTATCTTTTTCGCCGGCCATATCTTTGTCGCCTGCTTTATCTCCTGCCTTGTCGCCCTCTTTGTCTCCTTCTTTCTTTTCTTCTTCCAAAGCAATCTTGGTGTTGTCTGGGAGACCGTAAGCCCCGGCCAGCACTACGCTCTGTCCTTCCTTCAGCCCTTCTACGATCTGAATGTTGTCGCCCTGTTTAACGCCAGTCTTTACGGCGGTCTGGTGTGCCTTCTGATCGGGGCCGATCACCATGACGGTCGTAGCGCCATCGGCAGCGGTCAAAACAGCGGCGGCCGGGAGTTGCAGAGCATCCTTGACGGTTTCAGACACGGCAGAAATTCGCACGCTGCTCCCAGGTTTGAGCTGCTGCTTTGCGTTCTTGGCCTGCACCCACACCTCGACCGTGGTGCTATTGGGGTCAAGCGCCGGGCTCACCAGCGTGACTTTTCCCTCGGCAGGCTTCTCAAGTCCGGGAACGTCGATCGATGCCGCATCTCCTACCTTCAGCAGCGCAGCCTCTTTTTGCGGAATATGCGCACGCGCCGTCACGCTCGATACATCCATCACGGTGATCAGCGGCGTGCCTGCCGCGGGCATTTCTCCTGGATAAAGCGGTCGGTCGGTAACCACGCCATCGATAGGGCTGCGAATTTCGGAATAGCTATACTGCGCCTCCGCGCCCATATACTTACCTTTCGCGGACGACAACTGCCCCGCGTATCCCTTCAACGTTTGCTGCTTGACGACCGAATTCAAAGATTGGAGATGCCGTTTCGCGATCTCGTCTTGCGTGCGTGCTTGAGTGAGGGCTACCGCGGCCTGATCCAAATCTTTTCGCGGTAAAGCTCCTTGTTTAAATAATTCCTGCCGTGCTTCATAAAGTTTTTTCTGCGCTTCGTATTGTTCCCTGGAGTTTTGCTCGTCCGCCGTGGCCTTCTGAATTTCTTCTGGGAGCCCAGCGGAGGTGCTGGTCACGTACTGCGCCTCGGCCTGCTCGAACACACCCTTGCTGTCTTCCTTGGCGGCCGCTAAATCTTTGTTCTCGAGTGTCGCCAGCAGTTGGCCTTTACGGACTTTTCCTCCGCGCTTTACATAAAACTGCTTCACCGGGGCGGCGATCTTGGGGACGATCGCGGCCTGCTGCAAGGGGTACAACACGGCATCGGCCTGGACCACTTTTTCCATGTCACCAGTCTTGACCTTCGCCGCCGTCACGGTGACTACTGTTTCTTCCGGCTTTTCTTTTGAGCAAGCGGTAGAGAAAATTGCGATCGTTGCGGCTATGGAAATCGAAGCTGCAACCCGGATCCAACGAGAGTTTCCGGCGCTTTTCGTGAATTCCGCACGGCCTGAAGCTTTTTCAGTATTCATTGTTTTAAAATTCATTGTTTTAAAACTTTTCCAGTTCTCGTTTATCTTTGTCTCGTTTATCTTTGTCTCGTTTGTCTTTCTGGCTGCTGCTGCCCTCACGTCAAATCCCGCTTCGCTCATGGCCTGCCTGTTAGAGTTTGCAGGTTCGCAAGTGCGATGCGAAGCCGTACTTGCCCGTCGTCGTAAGCATTCGTTGCCAGCGTAAGCGTATTTTGCGCATCCACCACTTCAAGAACTGTTGCCTCGCCCGACTGATATCGCAATGTGGTAAGCCGCAGGCTGTCGCTCGCAAGCTGGACGGACTCGTTCAACAAATCCAATTCAGATCGCGCCACTTGAGCCTCGTCGTAAAAGGAGCGCAAGTCCGCAAGCAGGGTGCGTTGCGCCGCGCTCAGCTCAACCACGGCCTGTTTTTTTTGCAGGTTCGCCTGCTTGATCTTGCTGAAGTTCGCTCCCCAATTCCAAATAGGCAACTGTAGAGTCGCGGCGGCCGAACTGCCGAGGTTATTCGTGTGATCGGGGCTTCGAGTAGCAAACTGGTTGGCGTCGATGCCATACCAGTAGTCAAGGGTGATCGAAGGCAGCGCCCCGCCCCAGGCTCCTACAACCTCGTGCCCCGCCTGCCGTAGAGCGGCTTGCGCGGCGCGTATTTCGGGATTGTTGCGCGCCCCCTCAGCCGACACTTCTTCTATTGTCGGCAAAGGGTCGGGAGGCGTCGAGAATTCATCGGCAACGGTAAAGCTCTCGTTGAAATCTCTAAACAACAGAACCGCGAGATCGAGGCGAACTTTGTTCAATCCCAGTTGCGCTTCTTGCAAATCACGTTGTTGCTGGCGGGCTTGAAGTTGAGCCTTTATGACATCGGAATGCGCCACTTCGCCGCCGTTTTCGAGTTTGGTCGTGATGTCGAGGAAGCGCTGCGCCTCGGCGTTCGCTCGCTGCGAGGTTGTAAATTTTCGCTGCGCCGCGAGATATCCGTAATAAGACTGCGCCACTGTCACTGTAAGACCGCGTAATGCGATTTCCGCACGCGCGCGCGCCACCGCTTGAGCCGCGGAAGCCCGGCTGTAATCCGCAAAGGTTTGCAGCGATAGATTCTGGTGGACGTTTCCTTGCGCGATATATTCGTGCACGCCATTGTTCGCGATAAAAGTTGGAGTATGGTTTATCGGCGAATTGGACTGCGTATATACGTACTGCATGTTGTAGTTGACGTTCGGTAGCAACGCGGCGCGGCTCTGCACCACATCCTGGTGGGCTACTCCTAACGCCGTGAGCGCGGCTTGCGCCTGGGGGTTGACGGCCCGGGCCCGCTTGAGCGCGTCAGCAAAGGTGATCGATGTCGGCGAACCCGCCGAAGAGGTGGCCGGAGTTCCGGGCTGCCCCGTCACGACTTGCGTGCTCGCAGTTGGGTCGTTTGTTTGCGCAGCAACTGCGGCCGAAAATATCGTGCAGCTAAGCAAGAGCAGCACCGCGGCAAGCTCAGATGCCCACAACGGGTGGCGGAATCTTCGCGATTTTTGGATGTTAATCAGCATTTTCATTCTTACCGATCGCTGCCACGCAAACCTTATAAATAGGCTTACGCGCAGCAGATTAAAGTGCCCTGAAAAATGGATAAAATTGCATTCAGAGTTAGTGAGTTCTTAACGCCGGCTGGTCCAGCGTATTTTCAGTGACGCGTGCAAGCGGCAGTTCTATTGTGAAGCGGCTTCCGCGGCCTTCCTGACTTGAAACGCTAATTTCTGCGCCATGCGCGGTGCAAATCGCTTTTACAATTGCCAGTCCCAGTCCGGCGCCTCCAGAATCACGTGAGCGCGCTTTATCCGCCCTGTAAAAACGCTCAAACACGTGCGGCAAGGCCTCGTTTGAAATACCCACCCCAGTGTCAACAACCTCCAGCAGCGCCTTGCGCCCATTGGTCCGGACGATTACTTCCACTTCTCCCGCTTCCGGAGTGTAATTAACGGCGTTGGCCACGAGGTTGACGATCACTTGCTGCAGCCTCGGCCTGTCGCCTTCAACATAAACATTTCCAATCACACTCGTGCGAAACCGAATTCCCTTCTCGTCGGCAAGTAACCGCATTTGCTCCGCGGTAGAAGCTGCCAGTCTCCCGAGGTCTAGCCGGGATAGGTTCATTTTCGCCTCGCCCGCATCGAAGCGTGATATCGCCAAAAGATTCTCAACAATATGCGACATGCGATGAGTCTCTTCGAGAGCGCTGCCGATCTGGTCGGCTAAAGACGAGGTCAGAAGGTTGTTCTGGGCGATTCCTTCCAACTCCAATTGCAAAATCGTCAACGGCGTGCGGAGTTCGTGGGAGGCGTCAGCGGAAAAACGATGCACGTGCTGGAACGCGCCGTCCAAACGTTCGATCATGCGATTCAATGCGTTCGACAGCCGCTCTAATTCATCTCCGGTTCGAATCACTGGGAGACGATCGCTCAAGTTTGTAGACGTGATGCCTTCCGCCCTCTCTGTAATTTCGTCGACTGGTTGCAGCGATCGCCTCATCAGCCAGTAGCCGCTGACAATCGCCAGCGAGATGATGAAGGGCATGTAGACCGCGAAAGTCACAAGCAGGCCGTGCAGCACGACTTCTACCTGGCGGTATAGCACTCCACTCTCCACGGTGAACCTTGCACCGTCCCTTGCCGTGTACTGCACCGTATCGACGAGCAATCGACCTGTGCTCAATGCCGTTTTTCTGGCGCCATTTTTGTCGGCGCCTGTGGGCAAAGGCACTTGCGACGGATCGAAGGTCCCGTCTTTCGGAGGGCCAGAAAGATACACCACCCCCACTCCCTCTTGAATCACGCGAATGAAGTGGTTGTTGAGCTCGGGAGAATATGCTTCCTCAATTTCGGTGTTGAGCCATTCCGGGCGTTTAAAGGGACGCTGGGAAAGTAGCTGGTCGGCGATCGTGCGGCAGTCTCGGCCCAATGACCTTTGCAGGTCGCCGTACAGATAACGCTCCAAACCTATGTAGACGGAGATACCAAAAATCAGCAGCGCGCCGGCGAGAAGTCCCGCATACCAGGCGGTAATACGAAAACGCAGTGATCGAAAATTCACGAATGCGCTCCTTGGCCGATACTGTAGCCGACGCCCCGCACCGTATGGATCAATTTGTGCTCGAAAGGATCATCGACTTTGCTTCGCAAGTGGCGAACATAAACGTCAACGATGTTGGTGATGCCATCGAAGCTCTGGTCCCAGACGTGTTCAATAATCATCGTGCGCGATAACACTCTGCCGGCATTCGACATCAGGTACTCGAGCAGAGAATACTCTTTCGAAGTCAGATCGATACGCTTGCCGGCTCGCCTTACCTGCTGCGAAAGTCGGTCGAGTTCGAGATCTCCGACGCGAACTACGCTGCTGCGGCTTACAGGCCCACGTCGCAAGAGCGCTTTAACTCGCGCAAGCAGCTCGGCGAAGGCAAAGGGCTTGGTGAGGTAGTCGTCAGCTCCCGCCTCAAAATTACCAACCTTGTCGGCAACTGCATCACGCGCGGTAAGAATCAGAATCGGGACATTGACATTCTGGCTGCGGAGCCGTCGAAGCACTTGTGTGCCATCCAGCTTCGGCAACATCAGGTCGAGAATCACGAGGTCGTAGCTATAGGTAGTCGCTAGCTCAAGACCTGCCTGACCATCAGCGATCACATCGACGGCGAATCGCTCGGCCATCAGACCGCGGGCTACAAAGCCAGAGACCTTCGCTTCGTCTTCGACTAACAGGATTCGCATCGATTTACCCGCGCCACAAGTATATTGCCGAGACAAGATGAAACGCACACAAAGCGAGGATTAAAAGTTCTTCAGAATGGAGGGGCTCATCTCCCGAGATCGATGGCCGTGCCGCAAAATAGTGCGATGCCCCGTCTGAATAAAGTTTCATTTGGCCTTCATCCCCGCTTAATCTTTCCGGACGAGCATTGGAAGCCGCTATGAGGAAGCCGCGATGAGTGAGCCTCTATGAGTATGAGTAGGACAAATATTGAGGCGGCGACCCTCCTGTTCGCGGCGGGCGTTGTCAGTTTCTCCCAGACCCCTTCACCAGACCATCCACCCCCTCGCCAGCCCGTTGGACGGCAATCCGCGTCGGAAAATTGTTCGACACGAATTCTGAAAGATTCATAAACTATCAGGAGGTGCTCATCAACGGCAACGGCATCAACGCCGTGGTTCACCCGACAAGTAGGAAATTTTCAAGAACGAACTTGAGTAGCAAGCGCGGCCTTAGTCAAAACAGGATCGCGAAATGAGGACATCTTGAAGAAATACAAAATAGCAGTCATCGAAGGCGACGGCATTGGCCATGAAGTAGTCCCCGAAGGCATTCGCGTGCTGGAGGCGGTAGCCCGCCGCTTCGACATTTCGTTCACCTGGCAGAATTTCGATTGGAGTTGCCAGACCTACGCTAATACCGGACGGATGATGCCCGAAGATGGGCTCGATCAACTGCGCCCCTTTGACGCGATCTTTCTCGGGGCCGTCGGCTATCCCGGAGTTCCCGATCACGTCTCCCTGTGGGGACTTTTGATTCCAATTCGCCGCGCCTTTCAGCAATACGTGAATCTGCGTCCCGTGCGACTTCTCCAGGGCGTGACCACTCCGCTCGCTAATCGCAAAGCTGGAGAGATCGATTTTTGCCTGGTGCGTGAAAACAGCGAGGGCGAATATTCGGAAATCGGCGGCAGGCTGCACAAGGGCACGGATCACGAAATGGCAATTCAGGAAAGTGTTTTCACCCGCCGGGGTTGCGACCGCATCATGAAATATGCTTTCGAATTGGCCAGGACTCGCAAGAAGCATGTTACGTCGGCGACCAAGTCGAACGGCATCATCCACACCATGCCTTACTGGGACGAGCGTTTTGCGGAAGTTTCGAAGAAATATCCTGATGTAAAAACAGATCAATATCACATCGACATCTTGAGCGCACACTTCGTCAGCCGGCCTGACAGATTTGATGTTGTTGTCGGCTCCAACCTCTTCGGAGATATTCTGTCCGATCTAGGAGCCGCCGTTGTTGGCTCGATGGGGCTTGCCCCCGCCGCTAACTTGAATCCCGAACGCGAATATCCATCGATGTTCGAACCGGTGCATGGATCGGCTCCCGACATTGCAGGCAAAAAGATTTCTAACCCTATCGCACAAATTTGGTCAGGCGCCATGATGCTCGACCACCTTCGAGAATCGAAGGCGGCACGTGCAGTTGAAGAAGCCATTTTTCAAATACTGGCGCGCCGCGATCCATTGACGCCCGACCTTGGAGGGAACGCCAACACTGAGATGATGGGCAAGGCGATTGCCGACGAAGTATCACTCGTACCGTCAGAGGCCTAGGTAACCTCCAAAGGATATGTACAACGGCCTCTGAATTTTATGAGCAAATCAAAATGGGCGTCCCTTCCCTTAGGAAAGAACGCCCACTTTGGTGCCGTAAGTTGCAACTACTATCGCTTCCGGTTCGAGTTAGTCGGCTACGCTATAGACGCGAAGTTCGGCGGACTGCTTTTCGTGATGTGGAACCGCCAGGTAGAACTTGTTCAGTTCAGGAACCAGAACTCCGGTCTTCGCACGAAATGCGGTAGAAATGTGGCTGATCTGCTCGTAGTGATCAGGATCCTTCTGTTGGAACACGTCGGTGAACATTGTCCCGGCGAATATCACGCGCTTGTGCTTCGCATCCCACGCCATGTCGTCAACCATAGCGGCCGCAGGCATACTGGTCACGACTTTGCCGGAAGTAGTGTCGATGACAACCAGCTTGCCTGGATCTCGTGGTCCGACAAACAAGCGATGATCGTCTTCGTTAAACGCAATCGCGGTAGGCTTCTTGCCCGCGTCTCCGAGCGGCCATGTCGCCTCCAAAGATAGCTTTTTGCGATCAAATACTTCGATCGCATTCTTGCCGCGAATCACTACATAGATGCGCGGGCTAGACTTTTCGATTGCCATGCCTTCCACATCATTCGAGTCGATTTTGATTTCGCCCGCCGTCTTGCCGCTAGTGGTGTCGATAACAGTGATGTACGCGTTCGGCAATTTGGCATCCTTGCCACCGTTCACTACATACAAATATTTGGTCGAGGGATCATAGGCCGATGCGTCCGCCCCTTCCTTTACCTTGATGCTGCCGGTCGCCTTGTAAGAATCTGTGTCATATACCTTGACTTCGCCCAGGTCACTGTCGACCACAAAAAGTTTTTTGAGGTCGCCGCGATACAACAGTGAGTGCGGAGCTTTCACGTCGGTGATGGTATGGATGACCTGGTTCGTTTTGAGATCAACGACCAACACTTTGGAGTTCTCTTCTGCCGTCACAAACAGCCGGTTACCCTCGACATCGGGCGTCAGGTGGTCAAAGTCGCCATCTTTAAGATCTGGCAGCGGTGTGGTGGCCGTGAGCGTAAGGACTGGTTTCTGCTGCGCCCAGACTCCGCTCACCAAGGTTAGACAAACTACGAGCAACAATTTCAACGTCAACTTATTCACAATTTCCTCCAGATTGAAAATCAGATTCATGATGGCGGTTATATTTTCGAACCCTGAACTCATGTTAATGAGGGATCATGAAGTCCCCATTAAGCAAACATTAAAAAGAATTCGCCTTTCTCACTCTTGAAGTCGACGTTTGACCATCGTTCTTAATCTTATTTACCGGACCACCAGCGTATTCATTCGCTTCGGCACCTCGCCGACCGGAATTTGCGTGACCGCTTTCAGTTTCTGAGCGTCAATCACGGAAACCAGTCGCAACGCCGAATCCGCAACGTATACAAATTTGCTATCGGGCGTGAATGCGATCCAATCGGGAACCGCCCCAGTGGGCGCGTGGTTCACGGGATGCGCCACGGGCAATTCGACGTGGCCTACGAGCGTTAAATCAGGGAGGGCATACTCAAAGATCGAATTCGCTAGCGTGCTGTTAACCCACAACGTCTTTCCATCGGGAGCG
>JAYVCW010000285.1:0-5648 GCA_043749775.1 Acidobacteriaceae bacterium
TTGTGAGAAAAGCGCTGATCTGCGTGGCAGCTATTTGCTTGCTGAATTCGCTGCCTGCAATCGCGCAAGTTCAAAATGGACAAATCACAGGCGTTATCACAGATCAGAGCGGAGCGGTCGTAGCTCATGCAAGCGTGCATGTCGGTAATCCGGCTACAGGATATGAGGCGGGTTTCACGAGCAACGACTCCGGCATTTACTCTGCCTCGGAGTTACTCGTAGGCTCGTATACGATCCGAGTCCAGATGAGAGGCTTTAAAACAGAACTGGCCTCGAATCTGGTTGTGAACGCCGGCACCGTATTGCGCGCCGACTTCAAGCTCGTCTTAGGTGAGCGCTCCGAAACGATTCAAGTGAACGATGCCGCCCGGCTCGTAAACACAGAAAATTCCCGGCTGGCCTATACGGAAGACTCCGTTCAGATCTCGAACCTGCCACTGAACGGCCGCAACATTTACGACCTTATCCAATATCAGCCCGGCGCTACCAACGTGAGAGGGATCATGTTTGAGAATGGCGCCAACACAGTCGTCAACGGCGTAAGAGAAAGCTTTAACGGATTCCTGATTAATGGGATGGGCAACAGAGGGCTGAGTGGCGGCCCCGTCAATCAACCGATTCTCGATACCGTCGAAGAGTTTCAGGTCTTGACCTTGAACAATGCAGCGGAATTCGGAAGCAATGCAGGTGCTGTTACTAATCTGATCACCAAGTCGGGCACAAATCGACTGCATGGCAGCGGGTGGGAATTTCTTCGTAATGATATTTTGGATGCCAATCCTTTTTTTACCAACCACGATCCGGATCCTGCCAATCGCAAGAGAACGCCGCTGCGCCTGAATCAATTTGGCATGACGATTGGTGGTCCCATAAAGAAAGACAAACTGTTCTTTCTGGCTGCCTATCAGGGCGAGAAATTTCTTACCTCTTCTCCGGGTCCAGTCGTCACCGAATCCGCACAATTTCGTTCCGCTACGATCTCAGCTTTTCCGAACTCGGTATCTGCTCTCTTGTATTCCAATTTCCCACCGGAGGGGCACGGCACTCCTTTCGCAACCTTGCGTCAATACATCGGACCTTCGTTCGGCAGCCGATTTAAAACCTTCGCTGATTATCTTTGCCCAGCGAATACCGATGCCGCAAGTGCAACGCCGGGCGCGATCTCAAGAAAGCTTGCTGCCCTCATTGGTGTGGAGCAAGCGGATATCGACCAGATGAATTCTCCGGGAGCGGGCGGATGCCCGGGCGGTTCTCCGTACTCCGTGCCCACACCGGGCGCATTTAACAGAGATGCAGAATTCGGGGACATCACGATCAGCCCGAATAAGTCTCAATTAGACGGAAATCTTTTCGATGGCAATGAAGCGTCCTTCCGACTGGACTACAACTTGAACTCTAAAAACCGCTTCTTCAGCCAGTTTAATTGGGCGCGCTCAGGGGATAAGTACAGTAACTTCAACGGCCTTCGTAGCTTCACCAGTCCATCGACTCTGACCACACCCAATTTCCAGATCAGCTTCATCCATACCTTCTCTCCCACGTTATTGAACGAATTTCGCGCAGGTTATTCACAAAACGATAGCGCGATTGCAGTTCCATTGCCGGGCGTACCTGGCGTCGTCTTTGATGATGGGACTTTAGGGTTCGGGCCCGATGTTGGTAATCCTCAGAGCACAAGGGAAAATATCTACAGTTACAACGACGTGGTCTCCATTACCCGTGGAAGACACAACCTGAAGTCGGGTGGCGAACTCCGTCGCAATCTCGAAAATAGCGAGTTGGACGCAGGACATCCCGCGTACTCTTTTTTCGATCCGCTTTTCTTTGCCATCGACGCTCCTTATGCTGAGGACGCTGGGGTCGATCCGGGATTCGCCACCGGAAAGCAGGCCGAACTCGCGACCAGTATTCGCCATTGGCGAAACTGGGACGTTGGCGCTTTCTTGCAGGACGACTGGAAAGTATCCCGGCACCTCACCTTAAACCTCGGCATTCGCTACGACCTGCACACGCGCAGCACTGAACTCAATAATCTCGCCACGACCTTCATAAGAGGTCGCGGCCGCAACTTCATCGACAACATTACGACCGGAGCAGGGCAGATTAAGGATGCCAGCACATCGTGTCCGGGAGATCCGAAGGCCACGTTAGCAGGGGAGTGCGGGCCCGGAGGCTTTGCTGCGGCCAAAAGTTTGGGCCCCGCAGATCACGATGATTTAGGACCGAGACTTGGTTTCGCCTGGGATGTATTTGGCGATGGCAAGACTTCGCTACGGGGCGGATTCGGAATTTCTTACGAGGGTAACCTCCAGCAGCGCTTGTCTCTTACGCGGTGGAATCCTCCTTATTACTCGCTCAACCAGATTTCTAACTTTTTGGACCACAACCCAAACGCCAACTTGATCTATGGCCCGGTCGATAGCGCACGTCCTACTTTTATTGGCCCAGCCCCCTCTGCACAGCATTCCGGTACTGGGCCTCAGGCGACAGGCAACATCTCAGGATGGGACCCGGCGAACCCACAGATTTCGAGCTACACGGCGATCGTGTTCCGTCGAGGCCTTCATGACCCTTCTGTAGAAAACTGGTTTTTCGGCCTGCAACGTGAACTGCGCTCAAAAGTGACGATAGAAGTCAATTACGTGGGGACGGCGGGACGGAATCTATTTCGCGCCGAGAATGTGAATCGGATCCCCGGAGGGCTTCTGCCTGAGGGGACCTGCGTTACCGACAACTTTGGGCGTGACCTGTGCAGCCAGAGGAATACGAACACACTGGCCAATGGAGAGGCAATTAATCCAACAGGACAATTAAATCCGAATTACGGACGTCTGCGGGTGTGGGAGAATACCGCATCATCCATTTACGACAGCCTGCAGGCCTCGGTAAGAAAACAACTCTCTCGCGGCTTACAGTTTGGAGGAAACTACACCTACAGCCACTCCATCGATGACGGTTCGTCGTGGCAAAGCAGTTTTACAACCATAAATGGTCCTGCCGCCGGAGATGGGCTAACCACAGACCAGACTCAGCCCGGTCTTGACCGCGGTAATTCAGTCTTCGATATTCGCCATCGACTAACGGTTAACTACGTTTGGGAATTACCTTTCTTCAGGAACAGCGACGGCATGAGTGGGGCGATGCTGGGCGGTTGGCAGTGGAATGGCATATTGTCACTCCAGAGCGGAGCACACTGGTCTCCGTTCGATTCGCGCGCCTCTAGGCTCGTACCCAACGACGGATTCCCAAACGCCTGCAGCGCCGCCATGTTCGACTCACTAAATTGCGTGAATGTTGGCGGCGACTACAACCTTGATGGCGAAAAAAATGACCGCCCCAATGCGATAGCAGATCACATTCACACGACACACGCGCAGTGGGCCAATGGCTTCGATATGCCAGACAACTTCTTTTCTGCGCCATGTCTGGGTTGTACGAGCAATCTAGGCAGGAACACGTTTATTGGCCCCAGTTTCTGGTCGGCGGACATCTCACTTTCCAAAACCTTCACATTTTCTGGCAGATTTCATCTGCAGTTCAGGACGGAAGCTTTTAACGTGTTTAATCACACAAATTTCCTAATCGGAAACAACAGCAACTTGCATAGTCCACTCTTCGGAATGGCTGGCGCTACCCAATCGCCGCGAAACCTGCAATTCGGACTAAAGTTAATTTTTTGAGATGCGGCTGAAGATAGACTTGTGCGCTTTTCCAAAATTCCGGCACAGCAAACGCAAACCTTGAGAACACGCCCGCACGGAGCGTTCTCCAAGCCGCGACCCTTTGTCTTGTTGCCAAACCAAAGCCGAAATCCCTGATAATGCTGAGATATTTGCCATTACACGAGCTAAGTGACGAATCCTCCGTCTGCGGTCAAATGATTAAAACCTCTGTATTATGGAAATGGCGGGGTTACGTGCGGGAGACCAGAAGGTTCTGCGTCCACCGACATGAAGCAAACGATCAGCAGCTTTTTTCGCGATGAGGAAAATCACTGGGTCGCGAGCTTAGCCTGCGGCCATACCCAGCACGTCCGACACGATCCACCCTGGCAGAGGCGTCCTTGGGTACAAACGGAGCAAGGTCGAGCCGCGAGAATCGGATCCCTGCTTAACTGCAAAAAATGCGACGATCCGACTTTTGACAAATCACCCGTCTCCTAATCGAGTTGGCTCCGCCGCCAATGTGATTGCCTGAACTCATTAAAATCATCATGACGGGAAAACACTCCCGAGATCATCCTCACTCGACGCACACTTTACCCGAGATGATCTTTTCGAAATTCTCTGAGAGTTTCGTGATGTCATCTTTCGGAACTTTCGGCTGGTCAAGCGGAAAAGCTGCCGCATAATTCAAATCTCGCCTCAGCTGCTCAATGCGGTCGTCAAGCATAATCGTTTGACCTCCCTCGCCGCGAACGCGAATTGCGGCGTCTCTGACTCAAACGATCACTGCTTCACTCTCAAGCAACGCGCGTAAAGGGTTATCCTTGTCTAAGCCTGCGCGATTTAGAGCCAGGCCAACTTCATCGTGAATAAATTTCTGAGCGATTGCACTTCGTATAGTCATATAAAGTTGGATGACTTCTAAGGCTTACATGTAGCAAGCAGGTATCGGGAAAGAGAACAGAAAAACTAACGAGCGAGACGCACTCATCTCGGCCATCTTCTGTCTATCTCCACCTTGTACGGCGAGCCGGATCGTCCGGTGCAGTTCGTGCGCGTCGTTTCTGCTGGCCTTCGCTTACGGCGCTATCAATTGCGGACGCCCCCTGACTAAACTTGGGTGACGAACCGACATCGTCAGCACGATCCACTGCATGACGCATTATATGCTTCACAATTTGAAACCATATTCTCAGTCCGCAGCAATCCCTACCGGATTCCGTACTGCCGGAACAGCCAAATGTTGAGACTTCAACTCCAACGCAACCCGCGCCCTCGCTGTCTCGACCTGTGCGCTGTCGATGTCGCATCCAATGATCCGCCTCCCAAGGCGGACGCACGCAACTGCGGTCGTTCCGCTTCCCAGGAACGGATCGCAAACTAAGTCGCCCGGCGAACTGACGCTCTCCACCAATCGAGTAATGCCGCTCTCGGACTGACCCCATTCATGGAAGCGTTTGTCCGTGGAGTCGCTTTTTACAACGTCACAAAAAGATTGTCTCCCGCCCGCCAGTCGTGACGCTGTTGGCGAAAACAACACGACAGGTTTCCACTGGACGTTGATCCCGAGATTCCAGATCCGCGCTGCTGAACCAGGCGTCAAATAGGCGATCGGCCATAGGTAGCGCACGTGCTCCGTCATCGCAGCCAACACTTGCGGCAAGTGGGCATGACCTACCATCACGCACAGGATTCCGTCCGGCTTCAGCGCCACCTTAGCCAGCCGAGCGAGTTCACCATAAAGCGGAGTGGACTCCGCCGCGTAGGGCGGATCTGTGATTATCGTATCGATATCCCGCACCTGGTTGAGAAACGTCTGCATCGAACATACGCGCAGGTCGCAGCTCGTTGTTGCGGGGAGGGCAGTAGCCGCCGCTAGGAGTTTCCTGTGTTTATTGGTGCGCTGGGCATCGCGAACAGCACGACGGAGATCATCCCGGCTCATTTTCTCGTTCTCGCATCGGTCCAGCATTCTGTTTTGCT
>JAYVCW010000286.1:0-6943 GCA_043749775.1 Acidobacteriaceae bacterium
ACGGTTGTGGCTTGGGGACGGCTCGTGTGTGCGGTTGCGCCCGGAGCGGGCGAATCATGTGTGGAGCTACGACTTTGTGAAGGCAATGACACACGATGAGCAGGTATCAGAAAATTTGCGTTATCGGGATGAGCCATTTTCTTCGATTCAAGCTATCCCGTTTCACTGAAGAAGCTGAACCCTTATACCGCTATACCGCCAATCCTGATAGCAGTCTACGCTGGGGTTTGGCGCCTAGGCAGTTCAAACGACAGAGCGGATCTGGGCTGCACGCGGCGAATTCGGTCGGCCGTGAATGATCGCATCGGTTTTGCCCAGTCCCTAACACGGTCCGGGTTTATTGAAGGGTAATGGACAATTCGAGCTCAAGGCCTGATCCGCTAGGTTTCGGCATAGTTTCGCATCACGTCGCTCCCCGGCAAACACCAAATTTTAGTCGTTTTCTCAACTGAGCTCCGAAAAATGCGCTACTATGTTGCAATTTCCCGATCTCTCACGACGTTTTTGCTGGACTAGAGCGTTGGTGTTTCATGCGCACTTCGGTGCTAAGTGTCGTGCTTCCTTCTGTCGTCCTTACCATATTCCTCTATAGGGGACTTCCTGCCCAAACGACGACTTCCGGAGCCTTGATCGGGACGGTGACTGATCCGATCGCGGCGGTGGTCCCGGGAGCACTCATTGAGCTGCAAGATAACTCGAAAGGCGCAATTCAAAGGACTAGAACTGATCGCGGCGGAGGCTACCAATTCTTCTTTCTGGCACCGGGCAGTTACACTCTCACCGTAAGTCATGCTGGGTTTCGAACTGAGAAGCGGGCGGTTGACGTTCTTCTGGGTACTTCGCTAACCGTGAATTTGACATTAGAAATTGAGAAGGCGAGCACTACTATCGCTGTTGCAGCGGAGGCGCCGTTTGTGCAAGCGGAGAATGGCGACTTGTCGGCCACCTTAACTCAGAAACAAATCTCCGAAGTCCCGAATCCGGGGAACGACCTGACTTATATTGTGCAAACCGCGCCTGGAGTGGTAATGAATACCGACGTTCAGGGCGGCGCTAATTTTTCCATTCTGGGAATGCCGGCGTTCTCTTATCTGCACACTGTTGACGGAATGAATGACAACGACAATGCTGTCAACTTGAGCCTGGTCGGCCCTCTCTTTTTATTGCTTGGGCAGAATCAAATACAAGAAGCCACCGTTGTAAGCACCGGATACTCGGGACAATTTGGTGGGGCGGCCGGTGGGAATGTGAATTACATCACCAAGTCGGGAAGCAATCGCTTTCACGGCAATGCACAATATTATTGGAATGGACGCGCATTTAATGCGAATGATTGGTTTAACAACGCGTTTGGAAACCCGCGGCCTTTTTCGATTGCAAATCAATGGGCTGGTTCGTTTGGAGGACCGATTAAAAAAGACAAGTTGTTTTTCTTTTTTGACAGCGAAGGCCTTCGGCTGCTGATTCCCCAGATTTTCTTCGTTGCTCTTCCCAGCGTTGAGTTTGAGAGGGCAACGCTCGCGAATATCGATTCTAAATTTGGATCTACTTCGGCTTCGGACGCTTTTTATAGGAAGATGTTTAGTCTCTACGACACGACGGCAGGAGCCGCCTCCTCAATTTCGGGAGGCCCGATCAATGACGATCCGCGAGGTTGTAATGGCTTTCAAGATGTTCAATCAGGGCTGGGAATCAATCTACCTTGCAGCCGGCATTTTTTCACCAATCGAGGACGACCCAGCCAGGACGCGCTTACCTCCGCTCGTTTCGATTGGAATATCAACCAGAATGATCGAGCCTTTGTGCGTTTGCAATATGATGCGGGGCATGGCGCAGTCGGGACCGACCCTATCAGCCCAGCGTTCGACGCGGAGGGGACTCAGCCCTGGTGGCAAACCCAGTTCCTTGAGACTCACACATTTGGCTCATCGACTGCCAGCCAATTGCTGATTGCAGGTTCTTATTTCGCTCCTATATTTCGTGTTAAGAATGCGTCGCGGGCCCTGGCCGCATTCCCCACCACCCTGAATTTTGCGCAAGGTACTTTCAACAATCTCGGAGGATCGGACTATTACTTCGCGGATGGATTCGGCAGATTTAACACGCAATATCAAATTTCTGAAGACGTGGTGAAAACGCTGGGCAGCCACAAGTTTGGTTTTGGAGGAAGCTTCGCGCATACTTATTGGAACGCCTTGCCTGGCAAATCCAATACCATTGGACAACTTACCGTTCAATCGCTTGATGCATTTTACCAAGGAGGCCTGGACGCCAATTCTCCAACCATTGATTTCACTACTCTTGACCAGGCATTCACCACGGAAAGTTATCTACCGACGACCTTCCTGAGCTACGCCATCTACGGCGAAGACGAATGGCGCTTCCGTCCAAACTTGGTTCTGACTGCCGCTCTGAGGACTGAAAGTTATTCGAATCCCTCGTGTCGAAGCCTGTGCTACGCGCATCTCGCCGCACCGTTTGACACTCTTCGCCATGATCCGAGTCAGCCTTATGACGCGGCAATCCTGCTCAACCAAAGACAAGCGTTCGAGAGAACAGACAAGGTCTTGTGGTCGCCGCGGATTAGCTTCGCATGGCAGCCGCTCGGGATGTCGCACAATAATGTAATTCGTGGTGGCTTCGGCATTTTCTACGATCCGTTGCCGGGTAGGATGTCGAGTTTGTTTTCCGCAAATCCGCCACTTTTCAATTCTTATACGGTTGTAGGGGACAATCTGACGCCGAATGAGACCACCAGCCTGTTTAAAATCGCAGCAACTTCCAATTCCGAATTTTTAACTGGATTCAATTCCGGCGAGACCCTGTCTCAAATTCAAGCCGGTAATCCGAATTTCTCTCCTCCCGCTATCAGCGTGTCGGAGAAGCGAACTCACTTCCCGCAGTATCAACGCTGGAGCCTTGAATGGGAGGAGGCGTTCGGCGCCGATACTTCGATGCGCGTTGGATACTCCGGCTACCACGGCATACACGGGCTGATTTTGAATCCAAACGCAAATGCCTTTGGCTTCGGCTCGCTTCCCAGCGGACTGTGCACCAGCCCTCCCGTGCCACCGTGCGCCGATCCGCGCTTCAGCAAAGTTACCGAAATTAATACCAATACGGTGTCGAATTATCATGGCATGGTGGCATCCTTCCGCCATCGCTTCAGCCGCTGGACGCAAGGCTTGTTACAGGCCAACTACACTTTTGGCCACGCACTGGATGAGGTTTCGAGTAGCGGGGCTTTCTTTTTTTCACAGGCGAGTTTGACCTCGGCGCAGGATCCCAACAATCTTCGCGGCAGTTACGGTTCGGCAGACCACGACGTGCGTCATTCCTTCAATGCAAATTATGTGTGGGAACTGCCCGTGAAGGCGGCGTTGGGAGGTCGGGGTTGGGATACTCTGGTAAGCGGATGGCAGGTTTCTGGAACGATCTTTGCGCGCACGGGATTCCCCTACACCGTGTTCGACTTCGAGCAGTCGGGTCGCCTGGGTGCGAATACTTATTTCGGATTACTCTATGCGGTCCCGACCAGCAAAATTACCGAAACAAGCTCTTGTGGGAAGGGAGCAGCTATTCCATCAGCGCTACACCCTTGTCAAACGCCGCAATTGTTGCCAGATGGAAACACGCCAAATCCGAACGCGCGCTTTTTGCAGTCAGGCTGCCTGAGCGGATTCAATGTTGGGAACTTGCCCGGCGCGTCAGGGCCATGTTCCGGCGCCACAATATCTTTAGCCCAGGGACGCAATCAATTCCGCGGGCCGGGCTATTTCAACACCGACTTCACTATCATGAAGAACACGAAATTACGCGGGTGGGAAAATGGTTCTCTAGGGATAGGCTTCCAGTTCTTTAACTTCTTCAACCATCCCAATTTTGGCTTTCCTGATCCGGGTCTTTCCAGTCAGGTGTTCGGACAGATTCTCTATCTTGAGCAGCCTCCTACCAGTATTTTGGGCAGCGGCTTCGGAGGCGATGCCTCTCCACGAATGATTCAATTAAAGGTGCAGCTTCAGTTCTAATTCACCGCAATCTAATGCTGAAATGTTGTGATGGACCAAGGTCCCATTTAAAAATTTTCAATGGTCCACATGTTGCTGTTCATTGTCCACGTAGAGAGTGACAACTGCCGACCGTCGGGAGAAGGGGAGACGACGGTTTCACCAGTGGTCGCAGGGTCTTGCCACAGGGGTTCGGCATTGCCCTGCAAATCCACGTGCAGCAGCGCTCTTCCGCGTTGCAATCCGGAGATCACAAACAAGCTTTTCCCATCTGCGGTCCAACTCGTTGTCATCAGATCGCTCCAACCTTTCACCTTCACCTCCCGCGCCAGTTGCCCTCGAAGCGACACAATTGAGATCGGCCGCGGCGGAGCTACTATCGCGGCCATACGACTTCCGTCAGGCGAAAGATCCACCCACCAGCGGTCATCGTTTGGATCGAGAGTAAATCGCGTGAGCTCCGGACCGCGACCTTTTAACGCATCCAAAACTGACACGATCAGCTGTCTATGATCGTCGCTGCGTTCCGCGATTGCACACAAATCAGTTGGAGGTCTGGCGCATACAATTTGCCCATAGGCGCCAGCCGATTCGGTAAACACGAGCTGTGAAGGTCCTCCTCCAATCGGGACCCGCATGACTGGTCTCGCTGCTGTCTGCTGTGGTTTCTTAGTTTTGGCGAAATAAAGGACCCACTTACCATCCGGAGTGGCGCGCGGGTCGCCACCGTAGTCGTCCGTAAGGCGTAGCGCTGAGTCATCATCGAGTGGTTGCCGGAAAACTTGATAATCACCACTACGATTCGAAACAAGAATGATCGCCTTACTGTCGTTAGTCCAATCGGGGGCGCCATCCGAACTTCGGCTGGGAGGAAAGTGCTTCAACTCCAGAAGCTGCCTGCCGCCGGACGCTAAAGTTCCGACATACGAACTACTGTGGCTTTCCCAACCGAGGAACGCAAGACGCTTGCCGTCCGCCGTCGAGCTCATTCCGGTCATGCAGAATCCTGTCCAATTGGTCAGCCGCTTGGGTTTCTCGATGACTGCGCCGTTGCGAACGTCGATCCGCGCAACCCAGTAATTACAGGTGCTGCCAATGGTGCCGGCTTCATCTGCCGCGTACAGCATCCGTCCATCTGGCAACCAGGTAAACTCGCGAATGTTTTTCAGTTCATCAGGAGGGACCAACGTGATCTGGTTTCCGCCCGCGAAGTCGCGGCTCAGGACCGAGTCAACATCTTTCTTGGTTTGGATGTAAAGCACGCGCCGTCCGTCCGGGGACCAGCTGAGTCCGAAAACCGCGCCATCGGCATCGGCTTCGTAAAATTTACGGGCTTGCTCTCCGCGAGGTCCCATCAGCCAGATTTCGCGTTCCCCAGCCTTGCCTTTATTTTGTCCAAACGAGATCAAGGTATTGTCGGGCGAAACAGCATAGGCGATCCCATGGTCTCTTAGTTTAATTGGCGCCTCTCCCATCGTTGAGAACCGCCAGATGCTGGCCCCTTCAGAACTCCAATCGTCGGTGCCTTGCGCGATCGGATGGGCATTGGCGAGGAACCCGGTGCTGTCAGGAAACCATGGGCCACTCTCCCATCCAATTTCCTGTGTCTTAAACTCAGCAGGCTTGGGAAAGGTCCGAACCTCTCCTGTGAGAAGAAGCTTGAGATAAATTCCTTTCAGATCTGCGTAAGCGAGATATTTGCCATCCGGCGAAATTGCGCCGCCGGTCACGCGGTCTTCAGCGGAACTTGTGGTGAGCTGCCGAAGCTTCAGGTCGACGACCGCTTGGGGCGGTGGCGACTTTCTCGCGAACCAAACGAGCGCAATCACAACGACAAGCAGGGCAAATATTCCGGCCGTCACTCCGCGCCGTCCTATTCGCTGAGGTCTCGCTGCCAGGGCTTGCCTCACATTTTCCAAATCGGAGTGGATTTCCGAGGCCGACTGGTAGCGAGCTTCGCGGTCTTTTTCCAGGGCTTTCTTGACGATCACCTCAAGCCCGGACGGCAGCTCGGGATTGAACTTCCGTACCGGTGCAGGGGTCTGATTGAGGATCGCTTGATGAAGCTGCGCGGCGGTGTCGCCATTGAATGCCGGTCGCATGGTTGCCATTTCGTAGAGCACCAAACCAAATGAAAACAGATCTGTGCGGTCGTCGATCTTCTCGCCTCGCAATTGTTCGGGTGACATATAGCCCGCAGTACCGATCGTTTCTCCGGTCCGGCTGAGCAACAGCTGGGGGCCTGCGGCGATTGCACTATCTAACAGAACTCCGCCTGCAACCATTTCTCGATCACTTTTTTCTAGCTCGGCTTTGGCGGCTAACGCTGGAGCAAGCTTTGCCAGTCCAAAATCGAGAATCTTGAGCTGTCCACGGTTTGTCAAAAAAAGATTGGCGGGTTTGATGTCGCGATGAATGATGCCCTTCTGATGGGCGGCTTCCAACCCTTGCACGATTTGCGTGGCGAGATCAAGCAATTGAGTCAAGGGGAAGGGTTGAGCTAGCGAGGCCGCCGAGGAAATCATTTCGCGTAGTGTTTCACCCTCCAACAGTTCCATTACTATGAAGGGCTGCCCTTCGTACTCCTCCACTTGATAAATAGTGCAAATGTTCGCATGGTTGAGGGACGAAGCTGCCCGGGCTTCCTGCTCGAAGCGCCGGAGTGTCAATGGGTCAGTTGCAGTCTCTTCAGGAAGGAACTTCAAAGCTACGCGACGGCCCAACTTTAGGTCTTCGGCCTTGAAGACAACTCCCATCCCACCGCCGCCCAGAACTTCGAGTATGCGATAGTGCGATACCTTCTTACCGATCAGATTTCCGCCCGCAATCGCATGGGAAGGGGCAGCGTCCCCAGTGGGTGGTGGTACTTCCGCTCCTACTTCGGTGCGTTCAATAGGATACTTCCAGCGATACCCGCGGCGGGCCAGAGTTTCGAT
>JAYVCW010000287.1:0-2054 GCA_043749775.1 Acidobacteriaceae bacterium
AGGGGCCTTCGGCTTCCCATGCTGCGAGAAGTTCCCTTGTGTGGCTACTGCCTGAATCTGTGAGGCGAGGTGATCGAGCGACCCTTTTACGAACTGGTCTTTGATCTTGTCGCGGTAATCGTACCCCGCCCCCTTTTGCGAAAGAGGCATTTAGATGTAGACGTTGAATACAGCTTGCCCTTGGAATTTCGAGTTGGTAATCGACGCGGGATAAGCGCCAGCGCCTAACTCAGTTCCGAAAGCGGTGAGAAACTTCACCTTGTTGTTTGCCTGGGTTGTTCCCGCAACCATAATCACGCCGTTGGTTACGTTGCCACCAACGTCCCAAACGTCAATGCTGATCGGTGCCTGATCCCCAGGGATGAAGCCCGGAACCATACCGATAAAGTTTATGTCCTGCGTCATTTTGGTTAAGTCGAGCGTATCGCCGCCCGTCACGTAGCTGCCCGAGGGAACGATGTTAAAGAAAGCCATTCCCTGCGAATACATGGTCATGGTGAGTGCTAGAGGCATTAAGTTTCTCCTGTTTTTTAGTAACGGCGAGTGCTTGAGTTGTAAACTGCGCGGCGTCGGTAGCTGCCGCGTTGCAAAACTTTGGCTTGCCGGTTGGTTAAGGCGTCGGTAGCTTCGTCGCCTTTCATTTCCCAGTCGGCTGCCAGCATGGCTCCGCCACGGCCTGAGACAAAGATGGCCGCGGCGTAATAGGCCAAGGAATCGGTTGAGCGCATGAGCGGAACGATGGTTGAGCTAAACGAGCCTCCCGCGGCAATATCCGGCAGGAACGCCTGATAAAGAATCCGCAAGTCGGTAATCTGCGTTGCGCCCACAAAATAGATGGCATCTTCGCGCCAGTCCCAAACCCGGTTATATGTTGATTTCGCGGTTGAGGGCAGGCCATCGGCTACGGGCGACATTTCCGAGAATCGCGCCGTATTGGTTGCGTTAATAGGAACGCTGACGCGCTCAAATATCCGCATGGGAGCCAGAAAGTCAGCAGGCAGGAAGGGCGTTGACGACTGGTTCACTCCATCGTTAAAGCCCGTCCAGTTGATGTAGGAATACGTTGCGGGATCGGTCGAGCCTGCTACGGGGAGGCGGAAAATCGTTACTTCGTTCCGCATCCTCGGGTGGCTGGCATAATCGAGTTTCTTTTGCAGCTTCCGCCATGCCAGATTGATGGTTGGCAGGACATAGGCTTGATTGTCGGCAAAGATTTCCCCGGTTTGGATGGTGGCCGTGTAAGCAACCGCGGTTTGCACTCCCGCGGTCGTTAGCAAGGTCGCCGTGGTCGGGCTGGTCACCGCTCCAATCACATAGTTGATGTTGTTGATGAGAATGGGGGCGCCGTTAAAGTAAATGGTGAATTGATCCCCGGACACCCAGGTAATGGACGTGCCATTCGTATTCACTTTCCCTTGCGGGTTAGGAACTAAGCCCTGGATGTAGTCGGCGAGCACGGTTCGCACTTGCGAGGTAACTGTTGCCAGGGTGTCGTAGGGCGATTGGGGGAGTAAAGGCATTAGCTAGCTTTTTTACGCAGGTCTTTCGCTTCGACCGTATCGAGACGCTCGCCGCAGGACTTGCACTTGATGGCGCCTTCCTGGATCACTTCTCTGCAGAAAACGCAGCGGTCAAAGGTATGCTCGGAGACGCCAAAAAGCGGTTTCATGCCAAGAACAAGCGCCGCTTCGTTATAAATCGTGCGGTCGCCAGGCTGGACTTTCGCGCCCTGCTGTAAGGCTTCGCTGCCTTGGTCATAAACCAGACGGCAATAGCGTTTCCATTTGTCGTTCGCTGTGGCCAGTTCTTGCGCCGTTGGTTTCTCGTTTTCCGTGACGAATACGCCCAGCCATTCGAGGTTTGGGGTATCAAGCGCCAATCCGGGCCCGTTGGGCCCGCCGTGAATCAAAGCGATGGCCTTATCCATGCCTTCTTCTTCGAGCCGCCCCATATTCCCGCCGCCATCCGCCAAGTCGTACACTTCCATTTCGATATTGCGGAAGATAAGAGGCTTGGAGTGGGCCTGATTTTTTGGGCAAGCCTCCAAATAGCGC
>JAYVCW010000288.1:0-6299 GCA_043749775.1 Acidobacteriaceae bacterium
GAGCGCTGCGGAAATGCGGGCCGACTTGCAGCGGCTGAAGCGGGATACAGAGACGGGACGAGCCATCGCTGCCAGCTCCGGCACTGTGCCGGTTGCCCAAGACAGTGATTCTCATTTTCATGCTCATGCCGTGCCACCGTCGTCGTCAGCGTCCGGTTCTTCCCCTGCACTCGCTTCATCACCGTCATTGAGCGCAGTGAATATAGTTGAAGCTTCCGCGGCAGGGCGCCGAAAGCTCTGGATCACGGTAGCTCCGATCCTCCTAGTCATTGCCCTAGCGGGGGCCGGACTCTGGTATTGGCGCTCAAGAGTAGGCACTTCGCAGATCGAATCCATTGCTGTGATTCCTTTCGCGACCGTCGGCGGGAACACCGATACCGACTTCCTCAGCGACGGGCTCACAGAATCGTTAATGGCCAGCCTCGCCCACGTGCCTCAATTGAAAGTGAAATCCCGTAGCTCCGTTTTCCGCTACAAAGGCAAAGAGGTTGACGTCCAGAGAGTCGGCAAAGAGTTGACGGTGGATGCGTTGCTCACCGGCAGGGTGGTGCAGCGTGGCGACGCGATTCAGGTCACAGCGGAACTTACCAGTGTTCAGGACAATACGGAAATCTGGGGCGACCACTATGATCGCAAAGCCTCCGACATCCTCGCCCTGGAGCAGCAGATCGCGGGAGACATCGCCGACAAGCTGCGCTCAAAGTTGACCGGAGCAGAGAAACAGCAAGTCACCAAGCAGGGCACGCAGAACCCGGAGGCCTACCAGCTTTACGTCAAGGGCCGCTACTACTGGACTAAGCGGACAGTTGCCGACATCAAGACGGCGATTTCCTACTTCAATCAAGCCATCGATAAAGATCCCGGCTACGCGCTGGCATATTCAGGAGTGGCGGATGCCTATGGCGTTCTGACCAGCTATACGGGCGACCCCAATGAGCTGATCCCCAAGTCGAACGCGGCTGCTCAAAAAGCGCTGGAACTCGATCCGACACTGGCTCGCGCACATGCCGTGCTGGGCCTCAACAAGAGTTCCTACGCGTGGGATTTTTCAGGCGCCGAGGCCGAATACCGAAAGGCACTGGAACTCGATCCCAGCGACGCCACCGCCCACCAATGGTTTTCCATACACCTCGCCTCCATTGGCGAGCGGGCGCAGGAGGCGATCGATGAAGCCAACCGGGCCCATCAACTCGATCCGCTGTCGCCTATCATGGCAGTCGCACAGATGGAGGCTTACGCCGGAGCCCGTCAATTTGACAAGGCCATTGAGATCGGCACAAGACTCATTAGGGACAATCCGTCCTTTGCCGCAGGTCACAGTTACCTGGCGAGTATGTACTGGGCCGCGCATAAATATCCACAGGCCGTTCAGGAAACAAACACTGCAGCCCAATTTGCAGGCGACAAGAATTACTCCGAGTATGCATCGGCTTTGGACGCGGGCTTCCGCTCGGGCGGCTGGCCGGCCGCGGAACGCAAGGCCATCGAGGCTGGCCTCGCGCAGCGTAAGGCCAAGACCGATTACGTCTCTTCTTATGGGATCGCGGAACTATACGCCGATTCCGGCGACAAAGACCATGCCTTCGAGTGGCTCAATGTTGCTTACCAAGAGCACGACGGACTGATCGCCCTCCGAACCGATTTCGCACTCGATTCCCTGCGCTCCGATCCGCGCTTCGCCGAACTGGTCCGCAAAGTCGGCTTACCGCAATAGTGAGGGTGCTTATTCCATCGGGTTGTGCTCTGTCCTCCTCGCGGGTTTGACGGGGCGGAAACACCACGGGAAGGATTGTGAACCCCCGGGGTGCCCCTCGGGCCGGAATTCGTAATTTGTTTTTTTGACCGCCTGTTGAATGGCAACGATTTCTCGGAGGACGACTTGACGGATGAGGGCAAGCCTTTGAAGCTCAGTTATCTTCCGAATATACGATTGTCCAAGACAAAATTGACAAAAATTGGAGCATTTCGCTTCACGATCCGGGGCTGCACTGGCACCTTGATCACGGGAGCAATTTTGGCGGTAGCATCCACGACAGCGAACGAGAGAGCCAACCGCGCGCGGCTTTTGTATTCGAGAAAGCAAGTTTAGTGCTCCGGCTTTTATTATGCTCCCGTTAACTATTGAAACCAAGCGATTTCGCTAATTGAGTTGCCCGTAATTAGTGAAATGGCGATTTTACGTCAACTATCATTGACGATAATGCCAACTCTACCGCTTTCATTGACTTGCCGGTTTCATCGACGTAAGATTCGCCCCTAGTGATCGGCCAAACCATTTCGCACTACCGCATAATCGAGAAGCTCGGCGGCGGCGGTATGGGTGTGGTCTATAAGGCTGAGGACGTAAAGCTGCACCGCTTTGTCGCCTTGAAGTTCCTTCCCGACGAACTCGCCAACGACGCACAAGCTCTCAGCCGTTTTCAGCGGGAGGCCAAGGCTGCCTCCTCCTTAAACCACCCGAACATCTGCACGATCTACGAGATTGACGAGGCCGACGAGCGAACCTTCATCGCCATGGAATTGCTGGAGGGACAAACGCTCCGGCACCGGATCGCTGGCAAGCCGTTGGAGATCGAAACGGTGCTCGATCTGGGCATCCAGATTGCCGAGGCTCTCGACGCGGCACATTCGAAGGGAATCATCCACCGGGACGTCAAGCCAGCGAACATCTTCGTTACCGAGCGCGGTCATGCAAAGATTCTCGACTTCGGACTGGCGAAGCTTACGCTGACAGGCAGCCGTGTTGCGGAAGCAGCCGCGGTTATGACAGAAGCCACAGTGGGAGTGGACGCGGAGCAACTGACCAGTCCGGGCGCGGCGTTTGGCACGGTCGCATACATGTCGCCCGAGCAGGTGCTCGGCAAGGAGCTAGATGCACGCACAGACCTGTTTTCATTTGCCGCCGTGCTTTACGAAATGGTTACAGGCACGCTGCCGTTTCGCGGGGACACCTCCGGCGCGATCTTCGATGCGGTTCTGCATAGCTCTCCGACTGCGCCGGTTCGGCTAAATCCCGACCTGCCACTAGAGCTGGAGCGCATCATTAACAAAGCTTTGGAGAAAGACCGCGAGCTACGCTACCAGACGGCGGGCGAATTACGTGCCGATCTAAAACGGCTGAAGCGCGATACGGAATCGCGGAAAATAGTTATAGGAACCATCGGCGCTCAGGCGACCGCATCTTCCGCAGGCCGCCGTTGGTCGCGCACTGGTTTCGTTGTGACACTCGCGGTCACGATTCTGGTGTTTCTTGCGGTTGCGGTGTTCCTGCTCCGGTCTCCGTTTCCATCTCCAAAAGTGATTGCTACTACCCAGATCACCTCGGATGGACTTGCTAAAGGCAACCTCGTTACAGATGGTAACCGCCTGTACTTCGGGGAGATTGCTGAGGATCGATACGTTTTATCGCAAGTTTCGGCGAAGGGAGGTGAAACTGGGAACATCTCCACACCGGTTAATGATCCGCAGATACTGGAAATTTCGCCGGATATGTCAGAGCTGCTTGTCACTTCATTTCGGGCCGGGCCGCAAAGCGGCTTTTGGATCATTCCGGTTCCCGTCGGCTCCCCACGCCGTCTGACCTTCATCGGACATGATGGTGCGTGGACACCAACTGGAAAGTTCGTGTTTGCCGACGGCGAGGATTTATATGAAGCTGCGGCTGACGGTAGCGCACGTCGGAAACTGCTTACCGCTAACGGCGGGGCCTCATTCATCCGCTTCTCTCCTGACGGGAGCCACATTCGGTTTACCCTTGGCGATCCTTTCACCACGAACTCGTCTCTCTGGGAAGCGCGAAGTGACGGCAGTGATTTACACCCCTTGCTGCCGGGCTGGAACAACCCGTCGCAGGAGTGCTGTGGCAATTGGACGCCAGACGGGAGGTACTACGTCTTTCAAAGCATTCGTGATGGCACTTCCAATATCTGGGCTTTGCCTGAGCGCTCCGCGTTTTGGCGAAAGAGTTCTCCTGGCCCGGTTCAACTCACCGCAGGGCCGTTGAACTTCGGCGATCCGGTTCCAAGTCGCGATGGCAGAAAGCTGTTTGTCCAGGGTTACCAACCTCGCGCAGAACTCGTGAAATACCACGCAAAGACTGGCGAATTTCTCCCTCACCTCTCGGGTTTGTCGGCGGGCGATCTGGATTTTTCTCGCGACGGCGCATGGGTCACCTATGTTACGTATGGCGATGGCACTCTTTGGCGAAGCAAAGTAGATGGCACCGAGCGGATGCATCTCACCTACCCTCCAATGCGCGTGGCTGTACCGCACTGGTCGCCTGACGGAAAACGGATCGTCTTCTCCGCCACGATTCCTGGTCAGGCATGGAACTTATTTGTGATCTCGACGGATGGTGGCAGCACAGAGGAGTTGACACGTTCACCATTCGACGATCTAGACCCGAGTTACTCACCCGACGGAAAGACGCTGGCATTTGGTCGAGTCCAACCCGGCCAAGAGTCGTCTATAAAGCTGCTCGACATCAACACCCACCAACTGCAAACCCTTACCGGCTCCGAAGGAATCTGCTGTCCTCGTTGGTCGCCCGACGGGGGTTACCTCGTGGCAGAGTCGGGGAACGGGCTGAAGTTGATGCTTTTCGATGTTGCTAACCAGAAATGGCGTGAATGGGTAACGAACGTCGGAACGATCGGCTATATGACATGGTCTCCAGACAGCAAGTACGTTGGATTTGACAATTTTCTTACCGACGATGCCGGATACATGCGGGTGTGGGTTGCTGATGGACGGATTGAACGCATTGCGAGTTTCAAGAAGATTCGCAGATTTTGGGGCTTTTGGGGTCCTTGGACCGGACTCGCTCCAGACGGCTCCCCGCTTGTGGTGCGTGACATCAGCACCCAGGAAATCTATGCCTTAGATGTGCAGTGGCCGTAGAATTTGGCAAAAGAGGGGATTTTGGGATTGCTGATTGAAGTCGAAGCAAATTGCGTCAAAGTCGCCTCCATCGGGGCGGTCTATCTGCACGTATCCCGCTGGGATCAAAAACTCAGACAAGTGAACCGGAAAACGGCGACTGGTGCTATCGGCCACTGACGCTTCTTCGACGTATGCATTCGAGTCAGAATCCCAACCAAACAACGAGATTCCCATCACGTCGAATCCTGGGAACGAGTACCGGCACAGGAAGGACTCGAAGGATTGCGGCAGTCGCCTCGGCAACTTCTCCTCAAAAAGGCGGAGCCGCGACGCATTATCTTCCTCTCGGATCGGCACACCCCGATGCTTCAGCGCAGCTGCGAAAGACTCCATTAGCTTGTCAGTGGCCGTGGACATTCTGCTGTGATTCTAAGCGACATGCGATAGTTGATGTAACCAGGCGATTTCACTAATCGACTGTCGAGGTACCGAGTTGTCTAAGCTGGGGAGTTCTCCGCATAGCGCCGGATGTAACGGAGCTTATCTTCGGAAAGACCACGTAAATCTTGCAGGTCGAGCTTGCCCTTGGCAACAAGATCCGCGAAGAATGGTACAAGCTTGGAATACTTGTACACATACTTACTGTCGATCGCCCTACGAAGCTCCGTCAGGTGGTGCTCCAGTTCCCACAGTTCGTGGGGCTGCTTGATCCTCGCTGCCATTTCTTTTGTCGATCGGATGGCCGTATCCAACTCCTGCTGCAAGGCTCGATCGAAGGCGCGGCGCGCAACGGCCCGTTCTGTCGATGACCATTTCAGTTCGCGCATCTTCGAGTACAAATTGTGTTCCGCGTACGGGGGTAAGCTCGGCATATTCGTATTCTCTCGCACAGGATTTTATCTCCTGCCCTGGCTCGATTGGGCAGATTTTGTGAGTCACTGCCTCTCCTTGCCGGATGGGTTTGTTTATCATCTCCCGGTCAGCGGAACCAACGTGCGTGTCGAGCGTAAACCGATCATTCACCGGATGGCCGAGGTTTTGCTTGCAGCCAAGATAACGTTCCGTAGTCTGCACCGATGCGTGGCCCAGCAGGAATTGAATCTGCTCCAGTTCGCCACCACCCGAGTGACACAGCTTCGCGCAGGTCCTACGAAGATCATGGGGTGCGATATGCTCCAACCCAACACCTTTGCAGCAATTCCTCACCACGCACCACACTAGATTCTGCGAGATGCCTTTGCCCCACACTTTGCCGCGCTGGGTGACGGCGCGAAAGATTTTTCCTTCCGTAATTCCTGCCGCCGCGACCCAACGGTCTGACATATAACCGTCGCGCTGATACATGAGGAAGCCCTTGCCGTGGGGTCCATAAGTAGGATACGGACGAGTGGTTCCGTCTTTCATGATGTCTACTGCGG
>JAYVCW010000289.1:0-2028 GCA_043749775.1 Acidobacteriaceae bacterium
CTCGTCAATGCTGAGGAAAGAGGCCCGTGATGTATTCCCGAGTCAGCGGTTAGACGCATTTAGCTCAAGCTCCACAAAGTTTGCGAAAAAACATTTGCCGAATTCGAACGTGGTTTCACACTCGGCCCGCATTGAGCCAATCGAATTGCCAATCTCCACGCTAGAACACACTGGGTCTTGCTTGAATAAGCGCGAGAAACTCGTCCCGTGTTTCTTTCTGACCGAACGCACCCAGCATGGAAGACGTTATTGTGGAAGAGTGCTGATTTTCGACCCCGCGCATCATCATGCACAGACGTCTCGCTTCAATGACCACTCCTACGCCTAGCGGGCTGATCGCACTCTCAATTGTTTCGGCAATCTGTGTTGTAAGACGCTCCTGCACCTGCAATCGACGCGCAAATACGTCCACCAGGCGAGGCACTTTACTGAGCCCGATCACTTTCCCACGCGGAATATAAGCGACGTGAACCTTGCCAAAAAACGGCAGAAAATGGTGTTCGCAGAGACTAAACATCTCAATGTCTTTGACGATCACCATTTCGTCGTAAGCGACGTCGAACATCGCGCCCAGCAGAATTTGCTCTGGGTTCTCCTGGTAGCCTTTGGTCAAATACTGCATGGTGCGTTCCATGCGCTCGGGTGTATCCCGCAGGCCATCACGCTCGGGATCCTCTCCGAGACGGACCAACATTTCCCGCATGAGTTCCTGCAGACCAGTACTAGCTAACGACTGGGATTCAAGTATCGCTCGCATCTCTTCTCTCCAGGCCCGCCAGGAAAGGCCCAATCCCAAGCCCGATCCGCAGGACCCACCAGCCCTGGTCCAATCGTGAATCAAATCCCTTGTTCATATTTGCCTGCCTCCAAGAGAATGGAGTTGGCAGGAGCAAATCGGTTACAGGCCGACGCACCCGTTTCTCATCGTGAACTGCGGCAGCTTGATCTGTAACCTTTATTGCTGTAGTGACTCCATCAATATGGAGGGTCTGTATGGTCAACCCAGCGGACGTCGCTATTTCGCAAGAGCCGTTAAGTGACGAAGAAGTTGTGACCCGAGTATTGGCGGGCGAGACGGCGATGTTTGAAATCGTCATGCGCCGTCACAACCAGCGCCTCTACCGCGTGGCTCGGGCTATTCTGCGCAACGATGGCGAAGCTGAGGACGTAATGCAGGACGCCTACGTGCGCGCTTACGAACATCTGGACCAGTTTGCCGGGAGAGCGAAGTTTTCCACCTGGCTGACGCGCATCGCGGTGCACGAAGCTTTAGCGCGTCAGCGTCGCGGAAACCGATATCAGGAGTTGGAACCAATGTCAGAACGGGAGGGAGACCCCATGGACAGGTTTGCCTCTTTGGCGCCGGATCCAGAACAGCAAGCGTCAAACTCGGAGGTTCGCAGGTTGCTGGAAGAAGCGGTCGAAAAGCTGCCGGATGCTTACCGAACCATTTTCATGCTCCGCGACGTAGAGGACATGAGCACGACCGATGCCGCGGATATCCTCGAAATCACTGAAGACAATGTTAAGGTCCGCCTTCATCGAGCACGGGCGTTGTTGCGCAAGAGTCTTTACGCGCGTGCTGGAATGGAAAGAAAAGAAGCATTCAATTTTCATGCCGTGCGGTGTGATCGAGTGGTTAAGAATGTGTTTGAAAGAATTCAGAAGCAAGTCCAGGAAACGGGGACCTCCGCGGCAAAGACGCAGTGACAGTCTGCCTTTCGATAGAGCTCCATCAAGGGACTGTGCAATGTTGACCAGTTTTGCCCCGACATATCGTGGATCATCGTCTCCTCGGGCCTCCCGAGGCTTGAGAGATGGGCTGCGCCTGCTGGAGTTGAAGCTCAGTAGTCTCACGTCATCACGACGAAGATTCAGACTCTCAGGCGAAAGGTATTCATCATGGCTACGGATCCTAGTACCTGCCACCCCGGCGACGGCATTCAGGCATTGAATCGGTTGCCTGGATTAGCGGAACCTATATTACAAATCGACATGGAACGAGAGTTGCAGCAACTCCGGCAAGAA
>JAYVCW010000290.1:0-2441 GCA_043749775.1 Acidobacteriaceae bacterium
GTTGAGGTCGTCTTGTCGGGCAACCAGCAAGCGAGAGCCGTTGCTGCCGTAGCTACTGCGGATGGGCTTTACTTCGCGTCCGATACTCCTTTGGAACAGAATTACATTTACGAGCTTGATCGGGAAGGGAAGCTTAAAAGCGTTGCCGACGTCAACGCGTCGGTGCTGTGCGGATGTGCGGTGGGCGATGCCGTATTTTTCACGACTATGATCGAGCCGAGTGCTGTGAATCTTGATCGCAACGTGGCTTTGTATGGGAGTACGCGAGGTTCATCATGGACGAAGCTGCAAACCTGGAGAAAGGATTCGTGGTCGATGAAGTTCTTTCAGTATGGCAATGCGTTTTTGCCGACGGGAAACAATTCGACGAATATTCTGGCGTTGACCACGATTGCGGTGGAGGGACATGACCTGGAAGCTTCGCTGTGGCGGGTGGAATAGATGTGTTTGACGTCATTTCGCCGCGAATCAGGAAAGTTCAAGTTCCCCACCCTTTTTCGCAGAAAACGCGAAAGAGGGATGGGGCACCCGTTGTCTGGAACTAGTGAATAATGCCTTTAACGAATCGATTGCAATACTACCGGCGAATCTTTAGTGCGTATTTGCTGCCGGGCAAGAGCCAGCTGACATTTTGGCATGAGACGCCCGAAATCAATCGTAACTTGCGGACCGATCAGCTGGGCGAATATTACATGACGTTTGCGGAGAAGGCGGATTATCCGGGGCACCACGACGCGAATGGAATTCCGATGCTGGATTATCGGGGCAAGATTGGTTTGCAGTACAACCCGATCGCGATTGCGCAGTGGGGATTGGGGAACTACAATCTGCTGCACCGGACGGGGGATCCTGCGAGGCGTCAGAATCTGGTGCGGTGTGCGGACTGGCTACTTTCGAATTTGGATCAGAATCCACAAGGCATCTGGGTTTGGAAACATCATTTTGATTGGGAGTATCGCGACACGCTGCGAGCGCCGTGGTATTCCGGGTTGGCGCAGGGGCAGGGCATTTCGCTGTTGTTGCGCGCGCATCTTGCGACGGGCAATGCGAACTATCTGGGTGCGGCACGGGATGCCTTCAAAGCATTTGAGAAGCCGGTGGATGAGGGTGGAGTCGCGTTTGTCGATGCGCGCGGGGATTGGTGGATTGAAGAGTATATTGTGCAGCCACCGACGCATATTTTGAACGGGTTTATCTGGGCGCTATGGGGCGTTTATGACATGTTTCTGGCGACAGGGGAGAGTCCGTATCGGGCAGTCTTTGATCGCGGAGTGAAGACGCTGGAGAGGAATCTTGAGCGCTACGATACGGGATATTGGTCGCTCTACGAGCAATCGGGGACGCGAATGAAGATGTTGGCCAGCCCGTTCTATCATCGACTGCATATTGTTCAGCTGAAGGTGATGCATCGATTGACAAGGGCTGAAGTGTTTGCGCAGTTTGCGGATCGCTGGCGGGATTATCTGGGGAGCCGCTCGGGGCGGACGCGGGCGGTGTTTTGGAAGAGTTTGTTTAAGCTTCTCTACTACTAGGGGGATTTTTTGTCGGGTGAAGTCACGCCAACGCTGGATTCCGGAGCAGGCTCGCACTATTACCGCCCGGAGTTGGACGTTCTGCGTTTCTTTGCTTTTCTGAGCGTGTTTTTCTATCACGCGCTGCCCGGAGTGGAAGTTGGCAACCACACAGGCTGGGGTCGCGTAGCGGCGCTGGTGCTGTCGGATTTTAAGAGCGCTGGCAGTTTTGGGGTCTGCTTATTTTTCTTGCTCAGTTCGTTTCTAATTACGGAACTATTGGTTCGAGAACGGGACAAGACGGGAACGGTTCACATTAAGGCGTTTTATACGCGGCGGATTCTTCGCATCTGGCCGCTGTATTTCTTCTTTCTCTTTGTAGGATTTGCACTGGGGCATCTGGTGCCTGCATGGAGTCTGGAGACCCCTCGTTTACTGGCGTTTCTGGCGCTGTTGGGAAACTGGTATGTAGCCGTATTCGGTTGGTCTGCAAATCCGATTGCTCCGCTATGGAGTATTTCAATCGAAGAACAGTTCTATCTGCTATGGCCGGGGCTCGCGAAGCTAGGGGGAAGGTCGGCGATTCTGGTACTTTCCGTGCTCCTGCTGCCGATTTCCTGCGTCGCGATCTATCTGCTGGCGCGTTACAGGCAGGATGCCAGCCAGGTGATCTGGGCCAGTTCGCTGGTTCAATTTGAGTTTTTCGGTGTCGGAGCGCTGGCGGCCTTGCTGCTCAAGGGACGAACTCCAGTGCTGAGTATGTGGTCGCGGTTCGCGATGATTGCTGCCGCAGGCATACTGTGGATTGGCGCGGAAGGTCTGTTTCATCTTAGGGAGTCTGTGCTGTTGTCTGGACCGCTGTCGTATGTGGCGGGCTACCAAATCATTGCAGTCGGCTGCCTTCTCCTGCTGCTAGGTTTTCTGGGGGTT
>JAYVCW010000291.1:0-3226 GCA_043749775.1 Acidobacteriaceae bacterium
GAAGGGCTAGTACCGCGGGGTTCCTTTCGTAACTTTTTTTCTGTTACTTCTCGCCTAAAATTTCTTTAGGGACAAGCTGAGCCCAGAAAGTTTGCTCAGCCCCCTCCGTTATGCAAGCCAGATTTACCAGGTCGTCGAAGCTCGCCTTGTGCCTGCTGCTCGGGGCATCCGTAGCTCCCCTCGCACTTCGGGCGCAGGATGACGCCCCATCGCTCGGTGATCTGGCCCGCGGTATTCGTCAGAACAAAGCTCAGCAATCTCCACAACATGCGCCCGATCCACTGCATTCCATCATCGACAACGACAACCTCTCCGAGGTGATGGAAGACGCCAAGAATGCCCGGCCGGTGAAGCCCAATAGAACAGTTTTCTCGGTTGACGCCGCGAGCAATACGCTGAAAGTTTCTTCACCGGACGTTACTTGCAACTTGTCATTCAACGCGCGCGCCGCCTCGTTGCTCATAAAGCCGGTGCTTGTCGAAGATCTTCCGCTCACCGAGTTGGTCAAGATCGATGGTCCAGGCTCGATTCAAGACGATAACTTACAACTTGAAGTGTTCAATGGAACTGATTGGAATTTGCGAGAAATAACCGTCGGCCTGACGCTGGAACGCAAGCCGGGACAAAGTGCGGGACAAAGTGCGGAACAAGGTGCGGCACAAAGTGCGGGACAAGGTGGGGCACTGTCCGCGCAAGCCCGCGTGCTGCCCGCGTCGCAATCGATGCCCATGGTTCCGCTGGAACGTCATTCCGACGTAACTCTGCTCTACCATCTCAAGGCGCAGGCCAAGCCATTTAGTACGACAGCCTTCCGTGAAAATATCGGGATCTCTCCGGGCCCAGACGAAGATTGGCGCTGGTCAATCGTGGAAGCAAAGGGAATTCGTCCAACGCAAGCGCCGATGCAGACTGAACCCGTTAGGGAAGAACCGCTGTTTGCAACCCCGGCTTTACTTCAGCCTGACGGGAGTCAGCAATCGAATTCTCCGGGCGCGATGAGTTTTGAGAAAACACCGGCTGCGACTACCGAGCCGTTGAAAAAAGCAGAGCAAGCGAAGCCGGATGCAGACGAATATATCAAGCCCGCCTCGCCCCAAAACTAACTCTAAACTTCTCTTTAAACTTTTCTTTAAACTCGTCTTTAAACTCGTCTTTAAACTTCATTCTCCTGCCGCCAGAACTCACCCGGCAAATTATGGCAAACTTTTCAAGGCTTCGTCGTCAATTGTGCGCAGAAATTTCGGTGTCTGACGTGCCTTCGTCATTTGCTCAAAGGCATAAGCAATCTTAAGAAGAGTTGGTTCGCTCCACGCACGCCCAAAGAAAGAGATTCCAACCGGCAATCCCCAAAGATGGCCCGCCGTCACATTGATATTCGGATACCCGGCAACGGCGGCAGCGCTCGAACTCCCTCCGGCTGAATGGTCGCCGTTGATCAAGTCCGTAAGCCATGCCGGGCCGCCGGTTGGAGCGACAAGGGCATCAAGCTTGAATTTATCCATCACGGCATCGATACCTTCGGCCCGACTCATTCGCTGATTGAGAGCGACCGCATCAACATATTCCTTCGAATCGAGCCCGCCCTTTTGTTCTGACTTTATGAAAATGTCCTGCCCGAAATAGGGCATTTCGTGTTCACGATTCTGCTCATTGAAAGCAATCACATCTTTCAGGCTCTTCACGGTGGTGTTGCCTCGGCGCTTCAAATACGCGGCGAGGTCGGCCTTGAGTTCATAGAGGAAGCCAACCATCTCGCTGTCATCAAACTTGCCGAACGACGGAATATCCGCCGGGTCTACGATCTCAGCGCCCGCTAGCTTCATCGCCGCAATCGCGCCATCCATCAACTTGTCGACCGCGTCGCTGAAGCCAAAATATTTTCGCGAAATTCCCAGCCGCGCCCCCTTCAATCCCGATGGATCGAGAAACTTCGTATAGTCCGCCGCGCCTTTGCCGCGACTCTGAGCGGTGGCGCTATCCTCAGGGTCCGCACCGGCCATCACACCAAGCAGAATTGCAATGTCGCGAACCGTCCGTCCCATTGGGCCCGCAGTGTCCTGACTATGCGAGATGGGAATAATCCCGCTCCGGCTCACCAACCCAACGGTTGGCTTCAATCCCGCAAGGCCGTTAGCCGAAGCAGGGCAAACGACCGAGCCATCGGTCTCCGTGCCGATCCCAACGACGGCGAGGTTAGCGGAAATTCCTGCGCCCGTGCCCGAACTCGAGCCGCAAGGATTACGGTCGAGCGCATAAGGATTACGCGTCAGCCCGCCGCGTCCGCTCCAACCGCTGGTTGCGTGACTGGAACGAATGTTCGCCCACTCGCTAAGGTTGGTCTTACCGAGGATTACCGCTCCGGCCTTGCGCAGTTGCGCGGCGATAAATGCATCTTTCGGCGCCGGAGATCCTAAAAGCGCGAGCGACCCGGCAGTTGTGTTCATGCGATCGCCCGTGTCAATGTTGTCTTTGATCAACACCGGCACCCCGTGAAGCGGACCGCGCGCACCTTTTGATTTGCGCTCCTGATCGAGGCTGTCCGCAATCTGCAACGCCTCGGGGTTCACTTCGATCACCGAATTAAGCATCGGTCCTGCTTTGTCGATCTGCTGGATGCGCGCCAGATACTTTTCAGTGACGGCGCGAGAGGTGTACCGGCCAGCCTCAAACGCCTTCTGCAATCCGTCGATGGTGATCTCGTCGAGCTCAAAGTCGGCCACCTCGGCATTTCCAGCCTCACGCGCAGCACTGAGGTCGCTCGTCCGCGCCGCTCCAAACGCAGGATAAGCGGTAGCTGCGAGCGTTGCTCCTGCTCCTGTACGCAAAAAATTACGGCGCGAGTTGCTCTTCTGTTGATTGGAATCTGCCTTCATGAACGCTCCTGCAATTTGGTAGGCGCAACCTGAAATCAAACACTCGAACTCGAATCTTACGGAACCCGCGACAACAAAGGCAACCGAATACGCGCGTGCCGTTAGACCCGTGTATCCACATACTCGCCATTGGCCAGAACGAGAAACGAATCGGGCTTGCCGCACTCCGAAAGTCGCCTTCGCGGGGTATCGATCGTGTCATCCCCCAACGCGAAAGTCCCATGATGAATCGCGATGCTGGTTCGAGCACCAAGAATCTGATGCGCCTGAAGCGCCTCTTCGGGAGCAATGTGCACTGGACCCATGAACCAACGCGGCACGTAAGCTCCAATCGGGAGCAGCGCCAATTCGGG
>JAYVCW010000292.1:0-9532 GCA_043749775.1 Acidobacteriaceae bacterium
TTGGTCCTCAACCTCTCTGGCGGCAAAAAAGCGGTGCTTGGCACTGCCTAGGACTTTTATGCCCTTGACACCGCCTTCGTTCTTATCGAGGGGCACCCTTGGCATTAGAGAGGCAAAAATTTGGCCATCGTCCTTGCCTCTTAACCGGTCGCTGATAGCTGACGGCTGGCAGCCAGCATATTCCCCACCGTCACAAACTTGTATCCCTGATCGCGATATCGCTGAATCAGGTTCTCCGTAGCAATCACTGTCTGAGCGCGATTGGCGCCAGGGGCGCGATGTCCTCCATCGTGCAGCAGGATCACATCACCGCCACGCATTTGCCGCGCCACTTTTTGCTCGATCACAGAGGCGGGCAACGCGTTCCAGTCGTATCCAGTTACATTCCACATTACGGGTTGCAAACCAAGCTGGCGCGCGACCTGCAGCGTTGCCGGCCGCCTTCCTCCAAATGGAGGACGAAAGAGCTTCGAATGGTCGCCGATCGCGTTTTGCAAAGCGTGCTGGCAGTCGAGAAGTTGAGCGCGCGTTTCGGCTGCGGATTTGAACGTCAGAAAAGGATGGTTGAAAGTGTGATTGCCAACGGTGTGGCCAGCTTGCGCCACGGCGCGGGCGATATCGGGGCGCTGCTGCACGAAACGTCCGATCATGAAGAAGGTTGCGCGGACATTATTTTTGGCCAGAACGTCGAGCAGGCGGAGCGTGTGCGGGTCGTTGGGACCGTCGTCGTAAGTGAGCGCGATTTGCTTACTGCCTCGAACGCCCTGAGCGAAGGTCCGACCGTACCATTGTCCGGTGGGCGACATCGACTGATAGCCTGCCGCAGTGGCGGCGATGGCGGCAGTCAGTCCGGCAAGACTTGCAAACATGCGGAAATTGTAAATGCACGGCGAGTGAATGCTGCGCTACGGGCGTCGGCGTCCTTGCCAGCCGCCCGCCGGACTACGCTGAAACGGCAACGCTACAGTTTTGCGACGTTGCGTCTTCGGCTGAACCCATATATTCTGCTTCCCAGTTTCTTCTCGACTAACTGATCACTACTATTCATGGCCAAGCTTTTCGAACTTCCCCGTTACATTGCGGTTGAAGGCCCCATACGAGTGGGAAAGAGCACGCTGGCGCGGGTTCTTGGCGAGCGGCTTGCGGCGCAGCGCGTCATTGAACCGGAAGATAATCCCTTTTTGCAATCGTTTTACGAGGGCGAGCGGGGGGCCGGGTTTCAGACGCAATTGGCCTTCCTGATTCGGCGGTTCGAGCAGTTGCGCGCGCTCGATTTGGGCGCAACTTCAAATAAAACCGTGGTTTCGGACTACATATTCGAAAAAGATAAATTATTTGCCTGCCTAAACCTCAACGATCAGGAGCTGGACATCTATAATCGATACTTCAACTACTTTCGCGAGCAGGTGCCAACGCCCGACCTTGTGATTTATTTGCAGGCCACGCCAGAGGTACTGAAGAAGAGGTTGAAGAAGAAAAATGCCGCTGGCGAAAAGGCGATTAGCGAAGATTATTTGATGGAAGTTGTGAAGGCTTACGAACACTTTTTCTTTCACTACACGCAGTCGGACCTGTTGATCGTAAATACGTCTGAGATCGATTTTGTCGATCGCAATGAAGACTTGCAGGAGCTGCTGAAAAAAGTTTCCGCCCCGATCAAGGGTACACAGTACTTCTTGCCGCTCGGTGGCGAAAACGCGGCAACGGCGTAGCATCAGCTACTGGCCTTAGCCACAAGCGCAGCAATTGACCAGCGCTGCGCATTTCTAGAATTTACGAATTCAGGGCAGGCGTCCCGAACCGCCCGATAGTCGAGGAGCAATATGGCTCAAAACCATTACGTCAGCAAAGCCAAGAGACGTCCAAAAAGTGGCAAGCGCAAAGATGTCGCCGCAAAAACCATGGCGGCATTGCGTAAACGCGAAGCAGCGGAAAAGAAGTAACACCGCTCTCCTTTATCGCCCATTTTTTGGCGCCTACCGGCGAAGTTACCCGTATAATTTCCCCGCTGAATTCAGTAATATCTCCGAGTGAAATCGCGAGTTAGCAGAATGCCACGTTTCGCGGTCAGCTATCGTTTGGTGCGGCTTGCGGCCCTCCTGGCGGCCGTGCAGTCTTGTACCATCGGCGCGACGGCGCAATCTCCCGCCGCCGGCCTCGCCCCAATCCGCCATTACATTGCGGCTGGATGGGACAATCTCACCCGCTCCATGGCGGACTGCGCGTCAGTGGTTGACCCCAAGATGAAAGATACTCCGGTGTTGTATGTGCCAGCCGGATTTACCGTCCCTGCGGCGGTCGAGAAACTTCATACCGCCTGCAATGTCGCCATCGAGCACCTGCCTGCCCCAATTCATCAGGTCGGCGAGTTCGACGTCAAGTCCATTCAGCAACATGGATTGCTTTATCTTCCCAACAAGTACGTCGTCCCTGGCGGCCGCTTTAATGAAATGTATGGCTGGGACAGCTATTTCATCATCGTCGGCCTGTTGCGCGATGGACGCATTGATTTAGCCCGCGGCATGGTTGAGAATTTCTTTTTCGAGATCGAAAACTACGGGTCCGTCCTCAATGCGAATCGCACTTATTACTTAACGCGTGCGCAACCGCCTTTTCTGAGCTCAATGGTGTTGGGAGTCTACGAAGCGGAAAAGCGCGCAGGCCACGCCGATAATAAGTGGTTGGCGAAAGCTTACCAATTTCTTGAAAAAGATTATTCGATGTGGACTCGCGAGCCGCATCTTGCCGGCTCAACTGGACTCGCTCGCTACTACGATTTCGGCGAAGGCCCCCCAGCCGAAGGCCTGCAAGATGAGGGCGGCTTCTACCGCAAGGTAGTGAGCTATTTTATGGTTCACCCGGAGCAGGCTGACCATTATCTGGTGGAGCACGAGGCCGGCAAAGCCCCGTCCACGCCCGGATCGAACTACGCCATTACCGTCTGCGACCTTTCAAACACGACCGCACAGGGCAAGTGCGAACCGGCGCTTGAAGTTGGCCTCAGCCCAGATTATTACAAGGGCGACCGCTCTATGCGCGAGTCGGGGTTCGACATCTCGTTTCGCTTTGGAGCTTATGGCGCGGCTACCCATCACTATGCTCCAGTCTGTTTGAACAGCTTGCTTTACAAGACCGAACAAGACATGGCCGAAATAGGCGAGCTGCTTGCGAAGACGTCTGAGGCGGCGACCTGGAAGGCGCGCGGAGAAACGCGCAATAAGAAGATGCAGCAATATCTCTGGGATGGAGAGCGTGGTTTTTTCTTCGATTACGACTTCACCTCCGGAAAGCGTTCGGACTACCGCTATTTGACCACTTACTACCCGCTGTGGGCGGGGGTGGCGACTCCGGAACAAGCGAAGGCGGTGGAGAAAAATCTTCACGTGTTTGAACAGCCGGGCGGCTTGGATATGAGTCCTGAAGACTCTGGTGCGCAGTGGGATTATCCCTACGGCTGGCCGCCGGTCGAAATGCTAGCCATTCAAGGTTTGCGACGCTACGGTTTTAACGATGATGCTGACCGCGTGTCATCCAAGTTTCTTTCGACAGTGCTTGAGAATTTCGGGCGCGACGGCACGATTCGCGAGAAATATAACGTCGTGACCCGCTCGTCTGAATCCCCTGTTCGAGTCGGATATCAGGCTAATGTGATTGGTTTTGGCTGGACCAACTCCGCCTTTCTCGAGCTGTTACAAGCACTGCCCAAGCCGGAAGCGGATCGACTGGCTCAGTCAGCGAAGTCCCCGGCTCCCTCGGCATCGAAGTAAATTCTGGAAACGCTAGGGACGAGCGTCTTGCCTGGCGCGAAGTTGCTCCGCCATTTTTAATTCCGCGTCGGCTTCTTTCCGTTGTTTCCGCCTGGGCAATCAACGCAAGTATTCGCTCCGTTGTTCGCGCTGAAAGCGTAAACCGGATGGTTGAATACGTTAAAGAAGTCAGTTCGGAATTGAGCGCTGAATCGCTCGCCCACCCTGAACTTCTTGACTATGGATAGGTCAGAGTAGAAGCCACGCGGACCATGGAACGTATTTCTGCCGATGTTGCCGATGTTGCCGATCTTTCCGCAGGCTGGAAGGGCAAATGGCCCTGACTTTGGCTGCGGAAGCGCGCAGACATCGGTGCCCGGAGCAAGCGTTGTTGGATCGAGAATGGGAGCAACTGGCGTGAAGAAGGTCAGGTTGTGATTGACCGGCTCAATCCCGCCCGATACGCCCGTGTGGAAGGAGCCAGCGACCTTGTCAGGACGACACGGCCCTGCGCCGGAGACGGCGCCGCACTCTTGAATGCTGGCGGTCCACGGAAGACCGCTACTCCAATTAGTGGTATTGCTCAATTGCCATCCCCCTAATGCGTAATCCAACGCCCGTCCGCTGTCGGACATATACTTCTTGCCTTTTCCGAACGGTAGTTCGTAGACAGTGTTAAACACGAACACGTGGTTGCGGGCAAAATCCACCGGCCCGTACGAAATCGGATGGCTGATGGCGAAATAGTTGTCGGTGTAGCCGCTAGCGTGCGAGAAAGCACAGTGGGTCAGGAATTGCAAGCCTTGCGAGAAACGCTTATCCAGTTTAACTTCGAAAGCGTTGTAATTGCTGGATGCGCTGTTGCCGTAGTAATTTGCCGAGATCGAATCCGATCCTGGCTGCACTGCTGAAGGACCGGATCGTAAACGCCGCATAATGGGCGGCGAGCGTTTTGCGGGAGATCGAGCGGAAAGTTTGAAGTTATTTAATGGAGAGAAATTCCATGTCGAAACGATCTCTGCTCGCTGTTGCGCTTCTTTCTTCTCTGGTCTGCTCCGCTGCTGCCCAAAACAAACCGGTTGACGCCGAAGGGCACGCCTGGTGGCAGCACGCGGTGTTTTACGAAATTTATCCGCGCAGTTTCGCTGACAGCAACAATGACGGCGTCGGCGATCTCAGAGGCATTACGTCGAAGATGAATTACCTTCACGACCTCGGCGTCGATGCAATCTGGATTACTCCATGCTTCCCCTCGCCTCAAGTCGACTTCGGCTATGACGTTTCCGACTATGAAAATATCGATCCCATGTACGGAACGCTGGCTGACTTTGACCAGATGGTGGCCGAAGGAAAGAAGCAGAACGTCCGTATTATTTTCGACTTTGTCGTCAACCACAGTTCAGACAAGCATCCGTGGTTCATCGATTCCAAGTCCTCGAAGCATTCTGCCCATCGCGATTGGTACGTCTGGCGCGATGGAAAAGGTAATCAGCCTCCAAATAACTGGACTTCTGAATTCGGGCATTCCGCCTGGACGCTCGATCCCACGACCGGACAGTATTACTACCACTTCTTCTATGCCGAGCAGCCGGACCTGAATTGGCGAAACCCCGCCGTCAAAGACGCGATGTTCGACGTGACTCGATGGTGGTATGACCGCGGCGTTTCCGGCTTCCGGCTGGATGCCGTCGACACGCTTTTTGAAGATCCCGATCAGAAAGACAATCCGGTTCTGCCTGGAACAAATGCCTACGGCGATCCGCTGCAAGAGCGGAAATACAACACCAAGCTGCAAGGGGTCCACGAAACTCTGAAGGGGCTGCGTCAGGTTGCAGACAAAACGGGCGCGGTATTGATTGGTGAAACCTGGACGAAAGACGTGAACGAACTGAGGCAGTATTACGGCGATCACAGCGACGAATTGCAGATGCCGATGGATCTGATGTTTACCAATCTTAAATTCTCTGCACCGGTTTTCCGCGAGCACGTTGCCGGCGTTGAAGGCGCTGGTGGGTGGCCCGTCTACGTCATCAGCAATCACGACATCGTCCGTTCCCATGATCGTTATGGGGATGGCCAGCACGACGATCAGATAGCCAAAGTAATGGCGGCGCTTTATTTAACTCTGCGCGGCACTCCGATCATGTACTACGGGGAAGAGATCGGAATGAAGACGACTCCTCCCACTCGTAAGGAGGACGTGCAGGATCCAATTGGACGCATTGGTTGGCCAAAACAAAAAGGCCGTGACGGCGAACGCACGCCGATGCAGTGGAACACCGAGACCAACGCCGGCTTCAGCAGCAAGGCGCCATGGCTCCCGGTTCCTCCGACTTACAAGACTTACAACGTCGCTACCGAAGAGAAGGATCCGAACTCGTTGTTGAATCTGTACAAAAAACTTCTCGCCTGGCGGCATACCAATGAAGCGCTGCTCGACGGAAAATACACTGCTCTCAACGAGAACGACGCGAACGTGATGTCATATCTACGCACTTACAAGGGTAAATCCGTTTTAGTTGCCCTCAACATGTCGGCTTCGCCGCAGAAGGTCAGCTTCAAGATTCCGGAGGGCGGTTCTACTCTTACCAGCCTCGTAAACACGCCGAAGTCTTCCGCGAAGGGCACCGACGTTTCGCTTGAGCCGTTCGGGGTATATATCGCGGAAGTTGGTAAATAAACACGGAAGTAAGTAAATCAAGAAGGAATACATGCGGAAGAGTCCGCTGCCCGGAGAGTTCGATCCTTTAGATTGCAGGGCGGCGGGCTTCCGTCTCGAGTTTGTGTGTCACGCAGCTATCTTCTAATTTCCGAGGTGTAACAAGTATGCGAATACTCGCGACTTCGCTGGTCGCTTTCTTCCTACTAAACGTATCGGTCGCTCAGCAGAACGTCGGTCAGCAGAACGAGGATCCCTGCCAGACTCTAAAGCAGCAGCGCCAGGAAATTGAGAAAACGCTGACGGACTGGCCCAACCTGGCTCGCTTTCGTGACGCCAATGCCGAACTAGGCGTGCCCGCCAAGGGAGAGCCACGTGTCGTCTTTCTAGGCGACTCAATTACGCAAAACTGGAATCTTTCCGAATCGTTTCCTGGCAAGCCCTACGTCAATCGCGGCATCAGCGGACAAACCACACCGCAGATCCTGCTTCGCCTTCGGCAGGATGTAATCGCGCTGAAGCCCAAAGCGGTAGTGATTCTTGCCGGCACCAATGACATTGCCGAGAACACCGGGCCAATTTCGGTTGAAGGGATCGAAGACAACATCGCCTCAATGGTCGAGTTAGCGCAGGCGAGCGGAATCAAGGTGATTTTATCTTCAGTTTTGCCAGCGGACCATTACCGTTGGCGACCGGAGATTCAGCCGATCGAAAAGATTCGAGATTTGAATCTATGGATGAAGGAGTACGCCTCGCGCGCCGGAATCGAATATCTCGACTACTACTCGACAATGGTGAATCAGAAATCCGGGCTGAAAGATGAGCTCGGCACTGACGGAGTCCATCCGAATAATGCCGGCTACGCAGTCATGGCTCGGCTCGCCGAGAAAAAGATTGCTGAAACGCTAGGCAAATAAAAGTCGCAGGAAGCCCACTCTTTGGTTCCTGCGACTCTGTGAGTTTCGAATTAGAATCCGCTCTACTGAGGATTCTGAGCAGGGACTTGCGTTGAGTCTGAGTCCGTACCCGTACCTCCGCCAATCTGGCCACCAATCACCTCGCCCGAAACGACCACTTCTACCCTGCGATTCTGCTGCCGCCCCGCCGCAGTCGAATTTGACGCGATGGGCTGCGTCTTACCGAATCCCATAGTCGTAACAGAAGCCACCGGAATGCCCTGCTGCACAAGATAATCGCGGGTTGCGGCGGCGCGCTTTTCAGAGAGTTCCTGGTTGTAAGCATCTGACCCCACGCTATCGGTATGGCCGTCCACTTCGAGTCGAAGGTCGGGATACGCCAACAGAATTCCCGCAACCCTAGCCAAGCTCTCTCGTGCTGCTGGCCGTAACGTATATCTGGCATTTTCAAAGAGAACGTCGGGCATGGTCGAAATCAAACCACGCGCCGTATCTCGTGTAACCAACACAGCGTTAAGTTGCTGCAGCAACCGGGCTCTCATGGCAGCTTTATCGGCTTCTGCTTGCTGACGTCCACGTTGTGCTTCGTCGGCCAGGGCACGGGCCTTTTCGTTTTCAGCCTGCAGCGCTTGCTGCTGCGCCAATGCAGCAGCTTGTGCGGCCTGGGCCTCCTGCTTTTCCTGGGACGCCTTTTCCGCCGCTAGCTCCGCTTCCCGGCGCGATCGATCTGCCTCATCACGGGCCTGCTCCGCGGCGCTCCGGTCGCTCTCCGCTTGGGTTCGACGACGACTCTCATCTTCCGCCTGCGCGTTGGCCTGAGCTTCGCGCGCCGCAGCCGCGTCTTTATCTTGCTGAGCCCGTTCGTCTTGCTGGCGCTTCAGCGACATCACTCTGGCTTCTTCCGCGGTCTGTATCGCCTCGCGGGCAACCGTACCAATCGGAGTTCTTCCCTGCTTCCTGCGGTAGTATTCTTCTGCCTGCTTAAGGTCGGCCTCGGCCTTGGCGAATATGCTGGGCGCGTACTGCTCCGACCTCGAAGCACGTGCGATTCTGATTGCGTTACGCGCTTCGAATAACTCTAAAGGAGCCTTGCGATCTTTTCCGTAAACAACATCGCGAATCGGTTCCACCTGTGACGCGTAGAGTCCTTTAGGAAGCAATTCGAACTTGACGTTGATGAACTCTTCCCGACCTTTGGTGTCGGTGCGTATGACGTTTTGTGCGACCACGAGATTGCTCGGTTGTGTCACCGCGAAGTAAGGTTCCGCTGTAATGATTAAGCCGAAAGCCTGCAGATCGGATGTGGCGTGGACGTCAGCCTTGCCGTGATCAAGAATAACCTCCGCAAGATTGTTGGCCCGTCCTTCTGGAGTGATCGCCCATAACACATAGGTCAGATATTCAAGTCCAAACTTGTCAGCCGCTTCCAAGCCGTTCGCTTTTACTTTGATTTCGAGGCGCCCGCTCTTGCTGTCGACTTTGGCTTCGCCACGAATTTCAGGCATCAGATCGGTTCCGGCTATATCCACTTCCGTGGAGCCTCCGCGATGCCGGTAGTCGACCGCCTTTGTGGTGCTCGAGACGACCTCAGTGCGGAACACCGGCGTCTGATCCATTTGTTCTGTAGGAGGCGGCGCGTCATTGGAATTGGACTGTGGTTGATCGTTCTGCGCGTGCGCCTGCAACGCGATCAAGGGAACGCACAGTAGCCAACCACCACAAAGTGATATGAATTGTTTTTTAAGCATCTTGCCCTCCTGCTAAGGCTTTGCGGGAAATTGAAGGCGTTGAACGTCGCCTTGAAAAGGAGTCCTCTGAGACTCGAAAGGACGACACCCCGGTTCATACCGGAGTGCGCTAAGAAGTGCGCAACACTTGATAATTCTTTCTTCACATGTGTGTATGTTCTCTATCAGGCCATAGTTCGGCTGTACTTGTGATCAGGAGAAGCCTTTAGTCCCGCTCGAAAAAACTCGTAGACTATCTAAGATTTTCAAGACTATTGAACTCTTCTAGACTACGAATGATCGAGAGCTCCATACTACCGGGATCCTCTTGACAGCCCGCTCGGTCGGTACTAAGATTTGCTTAAGTTTGCTCCTCATCGGGCAAACTTAGAATTTCATGCAGAGTGGCTGAGGGACGAGCCCTAGGACGCCACGGCAACCGGATCGGGATCATATATCTCCATCGCAGGTGCCAACTCTCGC
>JAYVCW010000293.1:0-3800 GCA_043749775.1 Acidobacteriaceae bacterium
GTGGAGTTTTCTCAATCCGAACGAGATCGACATTTTTGCTCAATTTCAATTTGATAGCAACCGGCGGAAACGAGCATAGGGTTCAGGCCGCATCCTCGCTCTTGTTTTCGCCTATAAATGGATCAAGCAAGCAGAAACTCGACACCATCTAAAGAGAGCGGACGGATGACTCGCTCACCTGACACTACCTATGCACCGAAAGTTCAATTCTTCGAGGCCGCGAGTGCGATCGCGGACTTTCAAACAACAGTGCGCTGTCGTCCCCGAGAATCAATTCCGCATTGATTTAGATTTGGACATGGATTGATGCCCTTTAAATGTAAACGAGAAGATTTGGGAAGGAGGAGTCGATGGAAAAGCGAATTCTGATCGTTGGCCATGAGGGCGCGGTTCGGGACATTGTCTCTTCGACATTGACTTGGCTGGTTCCTATCACCAACCGCGTCGTCACAATCGTTGACACCAACTACGGGGTCCACGGCCTGCGAAGCTCCGTCTTCTACACTCACTTCTCCCTGCTTCGTTCGATCGAGGGTGGGTTGGGTCTTCCTTGCCTAAATCACGCCTGCGACGCGAATACTAATACCATGACGGACATGTTCGCGGAATACTGAGGTTCGATAACATTAGGCATTAGCGGACTGCTTATGTCCGCGGGCCGGAGCGATCCGGTCCTTTTTGATGGCTGCAAAAGTCCACTGCAGTAAGACATCTGGCAGGGCATAGCAGTGTTTCCAAACATCCCTGCTCGCCCTGCTTATGATCCATGACAAACGTCGGCTCCGACACCCGGGTAAAGTTGTTGGTTCTAAAGCCAAACCAAATAAGGCTCAGGAGAAAGGAGCCGAACGATGATCATTATAGATTCTCCTGCAATTCGTTTTCTTCTCCCGGGAGAGGTGCAGGAGAATCTCTCTATTTTTTCGAATCACTCAAGCGCAGACCGCGATGACATCGCCAGTAAGCATGTACTGCACAGAGCTTCGACCCGTCGTACGGTTGATTGGTGCGCAACATGGCGAAGAGTGCATGCAGCAGTTTTCGCGCGATCGCGACGACCGGTTGCAGGCGAGCTTTGCCACAAAGCCACTAAGTTTTGATAGAAGCGTCGAAGATATCTGCCGCTGGGTCGCACGGACGAAGATTAGCTAACATGAGCGATCCTCGCCGTCGCAGTAAAGTATGGGCGGTACGGCTATCGGCGCATCACGGCGCTATTGCAGAATGCGGGATGCCCGGTGGGGAAGGATCGAGTGCAGGGCATCTGGCGACGCGAAGGGCTGAAGGTGCCCGCAGAAAACAGCGGCCTCGAGGGCGGTGGTTGCAGGATGGTTCGTGCGAGCGGTTGCGACCGGAGCGTGCGAATCATGCTCGCAATAATTGTGGGACGGTAGGTGTCAATTTCAATTTCCGGGATCGCGAATGGCACTTTGACTCATATGCGATGGAATTGATAAACGATGGGTGCTCGGGGAATGCGGCGAACCAGTCACAGTCTTTCCGCCGGGTTGATCTCAAAACTTCCACGTAAAAGCAAACTGCAGTAGCCGCGGCCCATTGAGCGCATTGATTAAAAGAGGTGAGCCAAACTTTTGCCGGGGAATGAGGTAGCAGTGTTGATCTAAACTCTGGCCGTCTCCACATGTCGAGCCGAAGAGTTCATATTGTACTCGCCCCGTCTACTGTAAAAGAGTTCGTTCCGTTCGCATTCGCGTAGCCGGTATCTTGCCCGCCTTCCTCCCCAGCAAAGGTGACCAGACCTTGTTGCCCATCCGGCGAGGCGTTGGGGACAAGCAAAGCGAAGTCTAAGAACCGACGTCCGCTTAGGGGAAGATCATCAGGCATTTTTCGGTTCACGACCGAACTTAGGTCTGACTCCTCGGTTCGGAGCAGAGTAGATTCTCCGAGTACGGTCATCGACTCGCTCTCTGCACCAGGGTGCAGCCGAATATTCACCGAGGTAGCTTGCCCCACCTCCACATCTACCGCATTGATATGCTGAGTGCGGAATCCGGGTGCCTTCACCTCCATCAAATAGCTGCCCACGGGCTGCCCGGAAAAAACAAATGCGCCAGCGGAATTTGAAGTGCGAGAGACGGCCGTATGTGTAGTTCTGGAAATGATAGTAATCGTCGCGTTGGCAATCACCGCGCCGGAGCTGTCGACCGTTAGCCCCCTTATAGCGCCGCCGCTGACCGCGGTCTGCGCCAGTGCAGCACCGCACGTCAACGCGATCAAGGGACATGTGATGAGCTGCTTGCAGAAACGCCGAACGAAAGACTTCGAGCGCCACATAGGCTACCTACCAGGATAGTTATAGGGTCTGAAACTTAAAAACCCTCTCCCCGATGAGTTGAGAAGAGGGTTGTAGCGATCGAATGCGCTTAATCGTCGTCGCCATCGGGAGCGGGCTTGTTGAATTCCTGCGGAGAGCGAACTGTCCTCTCACCAGGATAGGGCCGCTTAAAGCCTGTAGACATGTACCAGTTCAGATGGTTGACGGCTTCCGGATCTTCACTGTCCGGTTTGGTCAGTTTGCCCGCGAAGATCTCCGCTTTTTTCTGCAGCCATGCCGCGCGCAGAGCTTTAACCTTCTGGCTGTCCGTGTTGGGTGAGTTAGCCGATACGCCCTGATCCAACGGGACCTGATTCCTTACGTGCGTCCACGGCAGGAAGTTTGCCGCGGGTGGCTGACCTTTGACGAAAGCCGTTCTCATCGGCGACGCCACGAGATCGTATTGGTTCATGGGAGTCAAGCCAAGGATTTGCTCGATAGTACGGGTCATGTTGACTTGCGTGTAATAGGTGTGATCAGTCTTTCCGGTCTGCACGACGTAAGGACTTACGACGTATCCAGGGCTGCGGTGACCGTCGACATGGTCGACACCGTTTTGCGCGTCGTCTTCTTCGATAAAGATCGCCGAAGAGGACCACACGTTGCTGTGGCTGATATAGTCGATAATGCGCCCAATGGCTAAGTCGTTATCGGCTTGCTCGGCGTCCGGCGTGGGCGGACCACCTGTGTGGTCGTCCATCACCCACAGGATGCTCAATGCCGGCACCGTACCCGCCTTCACGTCGGCCTTGAAATCCTGCACCCAGAGGTCGACGCGGAACTGGTCAGGAATGTTCAAGTCGAACTGCGGGAAGTTCTTGACGAGATGCTGAGACACAGCCGGAACAGAGGACTCTGCATGAATCGTATTCTCGGTTCCGTTCAATAAGCATGCGTGTTGTGGCGGTGTTGCGGCTGGAGGACCCCTATGAGAGGGGGCGGGCACAGCTACGGGTGGTAAATAGCGCTGCCAGGCGTCGGATAGGGAGTTACGCAGATAGCCTCTCAGTGTCTTGTTTTCCACCTTGACGGCACGGGGGCTTACCTCGAAAGGCTTCAATAGTCGACTGAGCCCGTTGGGCGTTAGCCCCTTGCCTTTGTTCCAATCCGCCCAAGGGGAGGTTTCTATCTCTTTCAGCTTATCGAGCAGGGCGGTCGTCGTCATCTTGTCCTCGGCGATGGCATCAAAGATCGAACGAATGTCGGCCAGTAGCACGACCTAGAGATTCTGGTCCTCGGCCGCCTGGGACTTACAAAGGGCAACCGCCGACTGGCGCAAAGCCGCAGGCCATTCATGACCCGCCGCGTCGGCAATGGCCGCAAGTGGTTCCAGCCCGTCCTGCGGGCGGTCGGTGAGTTCCTCGGGGAGTTCGGTTTCGACATCCTTAAGGGATTCGAGAATGGACATTATCCACTTCGCGAGGGCGGCCCTGATCGGTTCTGCCTCAGCTTTCGCCTTTCGATT
>JAYVCW010000294.1:0-6959 GCA_043749775.1 Acidobacteriaceae bacterium
GTCCGGCGCCTTGGAATATAAAATCTTCTTCAAATTGACAGGAATTTCTTTTACTCCATCCGGAGTCTGGCGGAGAATCTTCGTCTTGCTTAGCGAAGAGGTGCGAGTGCTGCCCCCTGCTAAAGCAAGAGCCTTCAAGACGCTTAGATTCGTATCTTCAATCATGAAGCCGCTGGAGTGCGCCACATCTCCGACCACGTAAATGATTCCGGCGCGCGAAACAATGATGATATCGCCAGGATAAATTTCGACGTTATTCTTGGTGTCGTCCGCTAAGTTCTGAGACATCTGCAGATCGATGCGCTCGCCCGGCGAACCGCGACGCTCGATGGTCACCGCTCGACCTGCTTTATCGGTCAATCCACCGGCAGCCGAAATCATATCGAAAAGCCTGCGTTCGCCGACGGCCGGAAGAGGGCCAGGATGAGCGACCTCGCCAATCACAGTCACAGCCTGCGATGCCGATTCAGCTACGAAAATTGAAACATGGGGAGCTCGGACAAAACCGCCATCTTCCAGTCGTTTTTGAATCACGTCCTGCGCCTCGTCGGTAGACAATTCGGCCACATGCACGTAGTCGATCAGTGGGAGATAAAGATCACCGGAGCCGCTGATACGGGCCTTCGTCGAAAGGTCGGGAACGCCGAAAACAACGACTTCAACCAAGTCGCCAACTCCGAGCTTGACGCTGGAATTTGGAAGATGCCTTGCGGCTGATGCCGGGGAGTGTAAACCTGCAGTCGCGGCGGGTGATTGTTGCGATTCTCTTGTGATCGGAGTCTGCGCAAAAATCTGGAGACTCCAAAAAATCAAGAAAATCGCATACAAGCTCCGCAATGCGAAGCCCTGATTTCGCCTGGGCATGCTAGCCACTCCTGGGGTGAAGGTGTGAGGCGATTTTAGCATACCGCTCCGTCGGAACCCTGCGTCAATCCGGATGTTTACAGCAATGAGAAGATGCCACAGCGATTCGCTGAATCGAGTCAGACACACTCGCGTCGGTCGGCTTGTGAAACGCGATTTCTGGATTGCTCCTCGATCATGGGCAAACCGACAACAAACCATTGCTTCCGGATTGCCGACAATGCCTTGATGAATTGCTTGGAGAACGCTTTCGCGTTTCTCGTTCCAGCTCCGGTTAGATCTCCCAACACCGCGCCCTAAGCCGCCGCGATTTTGGCCAGATCCGCTGGCGTGTTTTTCAGCACGGCGAGCCCATTGGAATTCTGCAATCCCTATATAGGGATGGTGGCGTTTCGTTGTACGAAAAGTACTTAGCTACTCCTAGCGCGAAGCCTTCATGGGTCTCGGGACCCCCGATGCACATCTTCGTGACACGAAGCGCAGAGCGTAATTAGGTTCTCCTCCGAGTCATGTCCCGCTTGGCTGCGAAATTTGATGTGATGAACTTGAAGGTTTTGCAGGCTCCCACAGAACTGACATCGCCATGCGTCCCTCTTGAGGACTTCCAGGCAAAGCTGCTCGTAGGAGGGCTTATCGAGTTGCAGGCGCGGTTGCTTTGATGGTGGTAGATTCATGAAGCCTTCTGATCCGCTTCGGCCAGAAATGTCATCCTTTGCTCGCCGGGCAAGAATTTGAAGAAGTGTCGGACCGATTGCAGCAGAATTTCTGGATTTTTACTATCAAGGTTTGCGCCCGCCAGAAAATCCGCACAGATCATTTCCAGACAGTATCCCCGGGACTTGTCCGTGCCTAGCATCAGGGCCGCGGTTTCGACCGCCTGCTCGATGACCGGAGCCTGGCTCTTGTAGATTTTGAAATAAATGATCTCGTGGGGTTCTGTTTCTCTCCCTGTCAGTTCCTTTTCCACTGCGCGCGAGAATTCTTCTCTCGGCATGGAACGGGCTTTGTGCACCCAGGGTGCACAATCGAAACGGTGACCTTCTGCCCGCGCCAGCTTGGCCAACTCCCTTCCTTTCGTCCAACCGATTTCCTTCAGTTCCTTCCTCACTTGCGGCGGCAGATGTTCGTGAATGGACATCAGGTAGTATGCCTTCCTTCTTGATTCCGGAAACCGCCTTTCCAAGAACTCATCAAACGACTTCAAATTTTCCATCCTCCAGTATTGTCCTGCCCGCACCTCGCATAGATAGGTTCCCAGTTCGACGAAGCGAGTATCTCGCTCAGCGTCTTTCTGCTTCTCCCACACGAGAATCTCGTCGATCTTGGCGAAGACGAATAACGCACGTTTGCGATTGAGCTTTGGCGCCATTGGCGGATACCTAGTAAACAAGTTCGTCAAACAGACCAAGATCAACTCCCGGCGCGCGTTTCAAGTTGGCATCGACCAAGTCGCGCTGATCGAGGCACAGCCCGAGGAATGGGCAGGTCGTGCACGGATTCTGAGGGAACCGGATGCCACTGTGCGGCAGAAACAGGCCAGACTCAATTCGTTGGACCGTGTCCTCAACCAGAGTTGCAAATTCCCGTCGTTGTTCTTCGGATATCGTGGCACACAAATACTGAATCTCGACGAGCCTCTTTCGCACGAAAACGACTTGTGCCACCTTGTCGATTCCGGTCATCCAGGAATAACAGATGAGTTGCGGGTCTAGCCCTGATAGGCCAATCGGATTTTCAGAGTAACGGGCAGATGTAGTTTTCCATTCCAGAAGATGTGGTGTGCCGTCCACCTCGCCAATTGCATCGACGTAAGAAACGAAATCATTGCCGGAGCTCAAAGTTCGCGTGAACTGAATTTGCTGGTTTGAGTGGGGTCGAGGGACTCGCACGCGCCCATCTTGTGTCAAGCGCTCGAGCAGCTGAATGCCCTGCTGCAGCATGCGGTCCCAAGTGTCGTTGCCGGAATATCTCAGTGCCGTCTCCTTATGAGAGGCCCATTGTTCAAAAAATACAGCTGAGGAGTCTTGACGCCGAAAAAGGGCTGCCAAGGATTGTTCGAACGCACGGCCAAAGAACATGGCGGCCCGATTATCTTTCTCTTGCCAACCATCTATGTAGCGATGGCGATACTTTCGTGGACAAGTCAGATACTGACTAATCTGAGTGTATGAGTACGTCATCAGATCACCCTCTCGAGCCCGAGCGGGATACAGGTGTAAAGGAGACTCCCGAGAATTCTTCCCACTGACTTGCCGGGGCGAAAGCGTCGAGGTTAATCAGCGAGATCCCATTGACGATCGCGTGGCTGATTTTTACGACGCCGCGCAGTCCGGGCAGGCATTTCTCGTCGACCTGTTCATGCGCGAGGAGCTCAGGATCATAAAGAAAATCGCGAAGGAACCACCCGAGCTTCCACATTGCCTTCTGGGTGCAATAGAGGCGGCCAACAATTGCTTGCCCCAAAAATTCTTTGGGGTCGAGGATAGAGAGGCGAAGCACATAGAACGGCTTCTGAGCGTGCCAGCGGAAGTTGGCTCCATCGACGCGAACAAGGAAGACTCCGTCCGTAATCTCAGGCGGTGACTCGCGTGTTGCATCGGCAAGACCGGGAACTTGGCGCTTCACGCGACCACCTCCTGTTTTGGATTAGCGTAGTTGTTGAGCTGGCAGACCAGGGCATTGCGGTCATTCTTCGCCCAGTCAGCCAGCGACTGAACGAAGTTTTCAATTTGCTCTCGGGTGGCATCTTTAAGGGCCTTGGTGCCGCAGACGTCGAGGGCATAAGCCTTGACCAGCTTGGGATCGAGTTTGTTCTGGCGGATGATCTGGCAGAGACGGTCGCGAATTTTCAGCCCAGTACCGTTTGCGTTGCCGTTCGCGTTTTTAGGAGGAAGCTTTTCAGCCGGAGGAGGAAACACCCCGATCTCCTCGAACGAACATATGCCGACGCCGTAGGCTTTCCGGAGAGCTCGATTAACAGCACGCGTTTCTGCCACGCGCATCTCTGCGCCGCGAACCAGTGAAGAGACGTTAGATGGATCGGCATCACCGTATCCGATAAAACCTCGGCAAGTTCGAGACTTGTAAACAGTTGCCTTGAATGCCCATCTTGAAGTCGCCGGATCCGAGAACTGTGCAGCCGGTTCGACATGTATCCCAGCACAGTGATTTCGTCGCGCCAGGCGAATGAGACCGGAATGAGTCACGTACCAATGACTGTCAAGCCAGAGCAAATCTCCCGATTCGACGGAAAATCGAAAATGCTTCGTTAGTGAGAGAGGATCAGAAGTTGATTTGTTAGTGTGACTCTTGGGTTTATTTTTGCTATTTGAAGTATCTTCCATCTCGTTTTCCTTTCGGGCGGTACCCGACTTGTCGATCTTCCAAGGAATGCATATCGGGTATAAATACAACGGCGCCAGATGTCCATTAAATGTACATATACATATTAAATGTATATGTACATGTCAGTCAAGCTCAATATGCCCGCCCTGCCAAAAACCGAGGTCGACTGGACTGCGGTCGGCCGTCGAGTGCGTAAAATCCGAGGGTTTGAGATTCACCAGGCGGAGTTTGCGCGTGAAATCGGAGTTAGTCAGGGGCAACTCTCAAGATATGAGCAGGGGAGGAGCGAAATTGGTGCGGCAGTGCTCCTGCAGCTAGCGCGCAAATCGGGAAAAACAATCGAGTGGCTGTTGACTGGAAATGACAAAGCTTAGAAGCTCGAAGGACAATGCTAAAGGCGCTCGAGCCGTGAAAAGAGTCCGCCGATCGGCACTGATTCAGAAGCTGCGCGTCCAAATCTCACCAAGGGTGGCGTTCAGTTTCGTACCGTTCGATTTCGGGAGCCGGGAGGAGAAACCTTAATGAGCGAGGCCAGCAAAGGTGCGAGTAGGATCAACGGTGCGAAGTCTAAAGGACCAACGTCGCAAAAAGGCAAGAACAGAGCCAAACTAAACGCACTCAAAGATGGAATCTTTTCAAGTCAGGTCATTGTTACAGCAATCGGCGAACGCGCGGAAGACTTCGAAAAACTGCAAAAACGAGTGTTGGATTATTTTAAGCCGGCAAATATCGTTGAAGAGATGCTGGTGGTTGACCTGGTCGAAAACTGGTGGAGAAGGCAGCGCATAAAGAGAGTCGAATCTGCAGATATTGCGACGAACGTTATCAAAAATGCCTCAAAAGGGAACGAGAAGGAACGAGCTATTTCTTCGCTCAGATCTCGTTTCCTCGAGATATATAACCAGAAAATTGCCACTCTTGGACCTAACCTGCAATTTGGAGATCTAGGCAAGGAACTCGACGAGGTTCGCTTACAACTGAGAAACACTAGCTCAGGAATATCGTTTCTTATCGACATGGTCGAGTCTGTTCGGAAGTCTCTTTTGTACTCAAAGGGCGCGCCAGCTAATTCACTGGCTCTTCTCGCCGCATGCGCCGGACCTGCTGATGCGAACACCAGAATATGCGCAAACGTAGTTGATCAGGCAAAGCAAAAAGCTCAGGTGAAACGGACCGAGCCGGGTGAGTCCCAACCATCTCCGCAGACGGAAGTGGAATTCGAGCTTGATGCTTTGAGCCGCCAGTTGCTGGAGGTGACGCTGCTAAAGATTGTGACTGTTTGGAGCGCGGAAAGGGAAGTAGCTACAGCGAGAGAAACCATGTTACGAAATTTGGAGAACAATACCGCGGCATTGCCCAGAGCAAAAGCCCTCAATAGAATCTCGCGAGCTGAAGCCGCGGCGGATCGCCGATTCTATAAGGCCCTTTTGCTCTTGCTAGCTCTAAGCGGTTCCGGAGCACCTCTGAAACTTCCTCCGATGGGAGTTAAAGATTAGACACCAAAAATCTTCGATCGGTGTTGACCAAGTGCGATCCAGTCAGCCATTTTGGGTTGAAGCCCACTGCAACTGTAATTTTCGATTGCACTACACCCTCCAGTAAAGAATCTTATTCATTAAGCTCGCGCTGACGCTAGTGTGCACGCAGAGGCGAGAAGTCTCATCCAAATACGCTCAACTGTGATACTGAACCATGCTCGCTCAAGCAGGTCCGGCATTGGACAGCAGCCTTGGCCGTTTCTGCATCGAGCGCGGCGAACAACGATTCGAGCGCGCCAGGCTTCACATTCTTGTGCGCCAGGTCAGAGGCGAGTTGCCACATTTCATCAAGCCGTGGCTACGTAACAGAGAATCGACCTCTTCTTCAAGATCGCTAACAGCTAACGGGTCACCAGGAGCGCCTTCGTTCTGGATAAACGCCGCCTCCAGCTTTTCATTCGTGAACTTCGACCATTTTTACAAAAGCGTGATCTCCTTCCCGGCGTGATTTCACTTTTGCACGGAAGATTTTTCAGTGCGAAATGTCTTCAAGCGCGAGCCCACGAGTGCGCGGCCCGAATATTCCAATCGCCAGCATCACCACTAGCATCGACGCGGCGATAAAGGCGAACACGCCTGCAACTTTAAAATCGCGCAGGATGAAGCCGATAAAAAAGCTGGTGAAAATGGCGCTCAGGCGGCTCCACGAATAAACAAAACCGACCGCCTGGGCCCGCACGTTCCTCGGAAATAGCTCCGGCTGATAAGCATGGAAGGCCATCGACATCCAGTTATCGGAGCAAGTCAGCAGAACGCCGCACGCAATCAACAGCGTGGACGAAGACTGTCGCGAGAAGAGTAGTTCGAAGGCTCCGATGCAGAACGCCGCCGTAACAATTTTCCATTTGCGTTCGAATTTGTCTGCGATCCTCATCGCGAGTAGAGGCCCCACCGGCGCGGCGATGGCGATGATGAATGAATTTGCAGGCTACTCGTAGTAGTCACTCCCGCCGCGATCAAAAGGTCGGAACCCACGAAGCAGAACCGTAATATCCCACCGTTTGGAAAAAGTTAAACACTATGAGCATCGAAGTACGGCTCAAGTACGGTGGCCTGAAGATGTCGAGAAAATGCCCGTGAGTTTCTTCCACGGGATGAGCATTCGCAGGCGGTAGCGGCTTTCCATATTCTTCTGCGACGCGAGCTTCCATGGCGGCGGTGGCTCGTTCCGCTTCTTCCAGATGCCCGCGAGAAATCAGCCAGCGTGGACTC
>JAYVCW010000295.1:0-24788 GCA_043749775.1 Acidobacteriaceae bacterium
CGGATTACGCCATCAACAAATCGAATCCCTGGTACGTCGGCGGAAAAGTCGAAGGCGTGCAAGATCCCTCGCACTATGATTTCCGCGCACTGCGCCTGACTCCCGCCGATGTTCGTGCCTCATTCGGCCGCCTCGGTTGGACCAAGATCGTTGCCTTCCAGACGCGGAACCCAATGCATCGCGCTCACGTCGAACTGACAATGCGCGCCGCCAAGCAGGTGGAAGCGAATTTGCTGATTCATCCGTCGGTCGGCATGACCAAGCCGGGAGACGTGGACTATTTCGTCCGTACTCGCTGCTATCAGTTGCTGCTCTCGAAATATCCGCAAGGCACGGTGGAACTGGCGATGTTGCCGCTGGCCATGCGTATGGGCGGACCGCGCGAAGCAGTGTGGCATGGATTGATCCGCAAGAATCACGGCTGCACTCACTTCATCGTAGGCCGCGACCACGCTGGTCCGGGCAAAGATGAAAACGGGAAGAATTTTTACGGCGCGTACGACGCGCAGGAACTTTTTAAGAAGCATGAAAAAGAGATGGGCGTCACCATGGTTCCTTTCCAGATAATGGTTTATCTCGAAGGGGAAGATCGCTACGTTCCCGCCGACGAAGTTCCAAAAGGGGCGAAGGTGCTCGATGTTTCAGGCACCGAACTGCGCCAGCGGCTGAACGAAGGCCGTGATATTCCGGCATGGTTTACCTATCCAGAGGTGGTGCAGGAGCTGCGGCGCAGCTATCCGCCACGCGACAAGCAGGGGGTGACGATTTTCTTCACCGGACTATCAGGTTCCGGCAAGTCGACGATCGCGAATGCGCTCATCACCAAATTCCTCGAACAAGGGGGCCGTCCGGTCACTTTGCTGGATGGAGACCTGGTGCGCAAAAATTTATCCAGTGAACTCGGCTTCTCGAAGGAGCATCGCGATATCAATATCCGCCGCATTGGGTATGTTGCGTCGGAGATCACGAAGAACGGCGGCATCGCGGTTTGCGCTCCCATCGCCCCGTATGAGGCGACGCGGAAGGCTGTTCGCGAGATGATCGAGCCCTTCGGTGGCTTTATTCTGGTGCACGCGGCCACTTCCATCGATGTTTGTGAGCAGCGCGACAGAAAGGGACTATACGCAAAAGCCCGAGCCGGCATCGTAAAGGAGTTCACCGGGATCTCCGATCCCTACGAAGCCCCGGTCAATGCTGAAGTCGTGATCGATACCGCAAAGTTGAGCCCCGAGGAAGCCGCGCAGACCATTATTCTGCATCTCGAGCGCGAAGGCTTTGTGGGGGCTAGTAAATAACTCCGGGTTCTTCGTTCCTTAACCCGCATTTGTTTTACTGGCTGTGGGTGGAGGAAGCTGACGCTGGAATAGACAAAGCATGGACCTTTTAGCGCTAAAGATAACGATCGGCTTTCTGGTTGGGACACTGATCGGCCTGACGGGGCTGGGCGGCGGCGTATTGCTGCTGCCCCTGCTCATTTTCGGGCTACACGTTCCGGCTATTACCGCCGTCGGGTCCGACGCTCTTTTCAACTTCTTCACGAAAATTCCCGCCAGCCTCATGCATTTGCGCAAGGGCACGGTTCGGCGCAAGGTCGTGCTCGCCATGGCGGTCGGAAGCATTCCGGGCTCTTATCTTGGAGTGACTCTTCTGCAGCACCTGCGCCATGTCTATGGCACGGGCGTCAACGACTTCATTAAGTCAGCGGTCGGACTGCTGCTGGTTTTGATTCCGACCCTGCTGATGTTTCAAGGAAGAATCGAAAATCATCTGGCTGGGCGGAAACCGACTTTGAAATCTTTCGCCGGAATGAGCGTTATTGGGCTGGTCGGCGGATTCCTGGTTGGAATTACTTCGGTCGGATCAGGAAGCATCATCATGATGATGCTTTTGCTTTTTTACTCCTTCGCTCCGAAAGTCATGGTCGGAACCGACATCGTGCACGCGGTTATTTTGACCGGCGTGACCAGCATTTTGCATTGGAAGGCGGGAAACGTCGATCCGCATCTCGTGGGGTCGTTGCTGATCGGTTCGATCCCTGGCGGAATTATCGGATCGCATCTGAGTACGCGAGTGCCGGTGTTATGGCTCCGCCGCATCTTGTGCACCGTGCTCCTCATGACCGGGGCCAGAATGCTTTGGGCATAGTGAATTTATGGCGTCTTCAGATATGTCGTCTTCAAACATGTCGTCTACAAACATATCGTCTACAAACAACAACGAAATTCTGGAACGCATTCACGCCGGCCTTGAAGCGGCACGCGAAGTCCTGAACCGTTTTACTCCGGGAGCGATCGAGGCCGAGTACAAGGTCGGTCACGATCCCGTTACTGAGGCCGACCGCGCGGTTGACGACATCCTGCGCAAAACGCTCATTCGCGGCGACGAGGGATGGCTCTCGGAAGAGACGGTCGACGATTTCACGCGTCTCGACAAGAAGTGCGTTTGGGTCGTCGATCCGCTGGATGGCACGCGTGAATTCGTGCAGGGCATTCCGGAATTCTGCGTCTCGATCGCGTACGTCGAGAATGGCGTTCCTATCGCTGGTGGAATCTGCAATCCGGCAACCGACGAACTGATTCTCGGCTCGCGCACTACCGGCGTGACTTATAACGGCAAACCGAGCCAGCCCAGCCAACGCACAGATTTGCACGGTGCCCTGGTTCTGGCGAGCCGCAGCGAAGTGAAGCGCGGGGAGTGGAAGCAATTTGAATCGGCGGAATTTAACGTTAAGCCGATGGGGTCGGTCGCTTACAAATTAGGGCTGGTCGCCGCGGGCCGGGCTGACCTGACTTTTACGCTTGTCCCGAAAAATGAGTGGGACGTGGCTGCCGGCGCGGCATTGGTAGAAAGTGCGGGAGGCTGGGTGCTGAAGCTCGACAATTCAGCGCTGCGCTGCAATCAGAAAAATCCGCTGATTTCCGGCCTGCTGGCTGGGGGCCCGGCATTGCGCGATCCGCTGCTCGCATTGCTCGATCGCCATGTTCAAACCGTAGGCTCCGAAAAACAATAACTGGTAGCGCCTGCGCGTTGCCTGTGCTGAGATCTTGCCTTGAGCGCGGGCGGGCGCTATGAGACCCGACTCCATTTACAATTCCGGCTGACCTTAGTTGCGCACCAATTGCGCACTAATCGAATCACATGACACACACTTCTTCCATCGTTTTCCTGATGTACCACGAACTTGAACTGCCTGGCCGAAAACTGTGCCAGTCTGAGCCAGGCTACGTGCGCTACATTCTGCCGGTGGATACTTTCCGGGGGCAGATTGAGTGGCTAATACAGAACGAGTGGGGCGGACTCAACGTCAGCGAGGCTCTGCGGCATCCTGAGGGACGAAGTGTGTGTATTACGTTCGACGATGGGTGCGAGACGGACTTGATCGCCGCCGCACCTATCCTAAAACAATATGGGTTTAAGGCGACCTCGTACGTTACTGCCGGATATTTGGGTACTCCCGGTTACCTGACTGCTGGGCAGCTTTGTGAACTCGACGGCGGGGTATTCGAAATCGGCTGTCATTCCATGACGCATCCCTATCTGTGCGACTTGTCGGAGACGGAATTGAAGCGCGAAATTGTGGACGCAAAGCTTCAGTTAGAGAATATTCTCGGGCATCCCATCGCGCATTTCTCCTGTCCGGGCGGCCGTTATGACCGGCGGACGCTTGCGACTGCGCGCGCGGCCGGATTCAGTTCGGTGGCAAACAGCCGCTTCTATGCGAACACGGCGCGCACCGACCGTTATGAACTGGGACGTGTAGCCATGCTTCGCGATTTTTCCCTTGCTCAATTTGCCGCGACTTGCCGGGGAGAGGGTCTGTGGAAAAAGAGACTTAAACATCAAACGCGGGAAAGCGTTCAAAATTTGATTGGAAATCGCGCTTACGATCGGGTGAGAGCAGTGATGCTACGACGCAAATCTCGCTGACAAGATTACTTTAGTAAGAAGCGTACTTGCGTTCCTCCCATAACGACACCTGCCACACCCCCAACTACACCTTACAAGTGAATCGTTGAAATGCCGCGTCCAGCGGGGCTTTTGAGGACGTACCCATTTCTTGAAAGCGCAAGCAGTGGCTCGCTCGCTAGTTCACACCGCAGTTCACACCGCGCGGACAAGCAACGAAATGTACTTCCGGCACCTAGGAACCCTACATGCTTCACAGTAGAGTCGCACAAGTGGACCAAGTGGACATCGACTAGTCCCCCAACTTAGCAAGGTCGAGGCGTCGCAATGAATGCAGCTCGAAATTTTCGTCTTAATGGTTCTAATGGTCTCAACGGTCAAGCGATCGTTAATATCTCTTATTTAGAGCAGCTCGGTTTTCTAGGCCTTGCAATCATTATTTCCCTGGTCGCGTCGTCTTGTGGAATGCCGGCCCAGGCTGCAGGGACGCAGGCACCCCCGCCGAACAGTTTGGCGCTGCGTGGCAACCTGCCTCCGGCCAGCATCAATCAAGCATATAACGCCGTGCTTTCGGTTGGCGGCGGAAGTTCGCCCTACCATTTTTCGGTTAAAACCGGCGACCTTCCTCCCGGCGTCAGCTTGAATCCCACGACCGGCAGGCTTTCTGGGACGCCAAAGACTTCTGGCGACTATTCATTCGAAGTGATCGTGACCGACGCTCCGCGGCTTGATCAAGGCAGCCATATGTTTCAAGTTCTGGTGGCCGGTAACTCGAGCAACAACGGAGTGAGCATAAGCGTAAACCCGGGCAATGCAACCATCGTCTCAGCGGCTAAGCATCAGTTTCTGGCGACGGTGCAAGGCACGGCGAATACCGGCGTGAGATGGTCCGCATCCGCAGGGTCTATTAGTTCGAGCGGTCTCTATACCGCTCCAGTGGTCACGTCTGTAGCGACGACGGTGGTCACCGCTACCAGTGTCGCTGACACATCGAAGTCGGCTAGCGCGACGATCACTCTTAGCCCGGGCACTATTACAAACCTGACTATCTCGACGGCAAGCCTCGCAGGAGCGACGCGCGGAAGTGCTTACAACGCGACGCTTGCAGCCAATGGGGGGACCGCTCCTTACAAGTGGAACGTTACGTCGGGCAACCTCCCGGGTGGCATTTCGATAGACAATTCCGGCACCATTTCCGGTGTTCCATCGGCGACCGGCACTTTCAATTTCGCGCTGGCGGTTGCGGACGCATCCGGCAAAATCGCCACCAGCAACTTGAGCATCGCGGTCGCGAGCGCCAGCAACGGTGGCTTTGATGGACCGGCAGAACTGCCGAGAGTGACGGTCTCTAGCAAGATGTCAGACTCGCCCGCGCCAGGATCGATTATCAGCGTGAACGCTGGCGGAAATCTTCAGGCTGCATTGGACAATGCAAAATGTGGCGACACAATTTCGTTGCAAGCGGGCGCCACCTTTAGCGGTCAGTTCAATGTCCGCGCCAAGGGCTGCGACGACAGCCACTGGATTATCATCCGAACCAGCGGGCCAGACAGCGCGTTGCCCGCGGAAGGTCAGCGAGCTACGCCTTGCTACGCTGGGGTTCACTCACTGCCGGGACGACCGCAATACAGCTGTTCGAACGGGCAGAACGTTATGGCAAGGGTACAGAACAACGTACTCGGTAACGGTCCATTCAAACTTGAATCAGGAGCCAATTTCTATCGGTTCATCGGCTTGGAAATCACTCGCGCTGCCGGAACTGCAGCGTCGGCCCAACTCATCTCCGTTAAAGGAACCGCGAATCACATCATCGTCGACCGCTCTTGGTTGCATGGACTCTTGCAAGATGAAACTCAGCTCGGAGTGTCGCTCTCAGGCATGAGCTATGTCGCGGTCGTTGATTCCTATTTCAGCGACTTCCATTGCATATCCGTTACTGGATCCTGCACGGATGCGCACGCGGTCGCGGGCGGTCTTGGCAGTTCGCAAGACGGTCCCTTCAAGATCCAAAACAACTTTCTTGAGGCTTCGGGTGAAAGCGTCATCTTTGGAGGCGGCGCGGCTACGACTACCCCGACCGATATCGAGATTGTCGGCAATCATTTCTGGAAGCCATGGCAGTGGATGCCCGGCCAACCCGGCTTCGTCGGCGGCGCGAACGGACGTCCATTCATTGTCAAGAATCACCTTGAACTGAAGAATGCGATGCGCGTGTTGATCGACGGCAATCTGATGGAAAATGCATGGGGCGGCTTCAGCCAATCCGGCTTCAGTATCCTGCTCACGCCGAAGAATCAGCACACATCGAGCGGTGACGTTTGCCCTGTCTGCCAAGTGACCGATGTGACGGTTCGCAATGGCCGCATCTCGCACGTGGGCGGCGGCATTCAGATGGCGACCGCCGTCTCCGGCAACGGCACTAACGGCTCGATGGCTGCGGCGGGTGCGCGCTGGAGCATTCATGACATTATCTTGGACGACGTCAGCCGCAAGTATGTCGGCGGCGGATCATTGTTCCTCATCATGAACGTGTGGACCAGAAATGCGATCCATTCGGTGTCGATCAATCACGTGACCGGCTTCCCTGACCCCGAGAGCCACGTTTTGGATATAGGAAATATTTATTACACTTCCGCACCCATGTACGGATTCGTGTTCACCAATAACATGGTCGGGACCGGCCGCTACCCAGTCTGGAATACGGGCGGGACTGGAAGCTGCTCGTACGCGGATGTTCCGCTGACCACGCTGCAAAAGTGTTTTACCACCTACACCTTTGCGAACAACGCTCTGGTCGATAACCCTTCGGCATTCCCTGTTTCGGTTTGGCCCGCCAACAATCTCTATCCGCAATCTGGTAACGCGGGTTTTATGGATTACAGCGCGGGAAATTACGAGCTGGTGACTGGGAGCCTTTACAAAAACAAAGGGACCGACGGTAAAGACCTGGGAGCTGACGTTGCAGCCGTCGCCGCAGCCCTTGCGAATGTTGAATAAGCTTTAAATCATCGGGGTACCATCAACCAGGGTCCGCGAAAGATGCGGACCTTTTTTTATTTCTAATGTCTTGGGCCCACGATCTCAGCCGGAGAAGTACTCGGCCCCTTCGACCTACAGCCTGATCGAAGTACACTATAGGGAGCGCTCCCATCGACAACAGGGACGCGGTAGAAAGCGGGTTATGATCCTCACAATTTCGCTCCCAGATTCTGCGCACCATGGATTTCGAAACTTTTTTACCAGGCTTTCCTGCTCGCGCCTCCTTCTATGTTGCGCTGCGATCCTCGCTTACTCGCAGCTTGGCTTCGCCGCTGGGCCGCCGACCGGAGAGAACGCGTACTGCGGCAAGGGGAACGTTGCTCAATTCGGAGACAAGGACGGCGTCGCCGAATTACCCAAGGCCTGCTATTACACTGGCCTCGACGGAACGCCATCTCCCGGAAAACAACTTCGTGTACCCGCCAGTGCCGATCTCGCTTCCGCAGTTAGCGGAGCAAAATGCGGCGACACGCTTCTTCTGGCTGCCGGAGCCTCGTACGAAGTTATGCAATTAAGTAGCAAGAAATGCGACGATCAACACTACATCACGGTTCGCACCGATACTCCCGACTCCAAACTTCCCGCAGAAGGTACTCGCATCTCTCCAGCATGGGCGGGAGTTCAGAGTCTTCCCGGTCGTCCGCCTTTCGCGCAACCTGAAGGCGGGGCCGCAAAGCTGCTCGCTACAATCGTGGCAAAGCGCCCATCAGGCGTCTCGGTAGGCGACCACATTCGCTTCATCGGTATCGAGTGGACCACAGCCAGCGGCGGCCCGGAAATCGGCCGCATTGCGGTGGTTGAGCATGGCGATCACGTGATCTTCGATCGCAACTGGGTTCACCCTGCCGAAGGCGCGGAGGTTGGTCACGGTATTTCCTTTGTCGACGGAGCGCAGATGGTTGCCGTTATCAACTCTTACGTCAACGGTTTCTACTGTGTTGCGCGCACCGGCAAATGTACGGACGCGACAGCGGTTAGCGGCGGCAAAGGCGACGAACCGATTGCAACGATAAAGATCTACAACACTTTTCTCGAATCCGCGGGCGAGAACGTCCTTTTTGGAGGAAGCGCGGCAACTCAAGTTCCGACCGATCTCGAAATCAGACGCAATCATCTTTTCCGTCCCATGCTTTGGAAAGAAGGCCAGCCAGGTTATGCTGCCGCACCCTCGGGGCAGGCATACATCGTCAAAAACAATTTTGAGCTGAAGAGCGCGATCCGGGCTTTGTTTGAAGCGAATTTATTGGAGAACACCTGGGGCGGGTTCAGCCAGACAGGGTACGCAATTCTTCTTACCCCGAAAAGCCAGGCCGGGCAGTGCCCGATTTGCCGTGTTAACGATGTTACGATTCGCTTCAATCGAATTAGAAATGTCGCGGGAGTTTTTCAGCTCGCCAACGCGCCAGCCAGCAAGGGAGGCGGCTTTGCGTCGGATGGCGGCCGGTATAGCGTTCATGACGTTTTTGCCGACGACATTCATGATCAGGACTACAAAGGCCAGGGACATTTTTTGATGCTGGTTTCCTGGCAGCCTCCGCTACACGACATACAGGTTAGCCACGTCACGGCGTTTGTGCCGGGCCGCATGCTTTCGGTTTTGAATCCTGGAGCAAAACTGAAAAACCTCATCGTGACCGACAACGTCTTTTCCGTCGGGGCGGATCGGCCAATCGGTTCCGCGGGAGGGGGTCCTGAAAGCTGTGCGGGAAAGAGTCAGCAAGTCGGCGGTGAAGCGGTGGTCACGGAATGCTTTGATCCCTACAAATTCGAGAATAACCTGATCATCAGTAACCGAGGATCCTTCCCCAAAGGCAATCACGTTGTGACGTCCACAGAAGCGGCAGGAATTCGCGACCTCAAGGACGGGCTCGCCAAAGACCCGCGGCTCTGTCATGAAAAGTCCGCAGGATGCAAGAAACCGTCGCCGGGAGCGGGGTCGGCATCGGACGGTCGAGACCTGGGCGCAGACATCGACGCCATCGAGACGGCCATAGCCGGCGTGGAGTGATGATCGTGGAATGATGAGCGTGAAGTGACGATGATTACTTCCGTAACCGCTTGATGGGCGCGGGTTTCAGGGATGTCATCGAGATCGCGTGATAAAATTCCAAAAGTGCCTACTGCCGGACCAACTGACCGCAAAAATGCCCCTGTCTTCGTAATGGGGTGCCATCGTTCCGGTACGAATCTGCTCTATGACATGCTGTTATCGTCTGGCGGGTTCGCGATTTACCGCGGTTATTTACCGATTTATAAGATTCTTATCCCTCGATTTGGCTCGATAAAAAACCGCGCGAATCGCAAAAGGATTCTCGAAACCTGGCTTCGCAGCAAGGGATTTCGCCGCACGGGTCTTGATGCCGATCTGCTTTCAGCACGTATAGTCGACGAATGCCGCAGTGGAGGCGATTTTATCCGAGTGGTGATGGATTCGGTGGCCGCCAGTCAGCAAATGCAGCGTTGGGCAGTGTACGATCCGGACAACGTGCAGCACGCGGAACGGGTCAAACGCGATATCCCAAATGCTTTGTTTGTGCATATCATTCGTGATGGCCGCGACATTGCGTTATCGCTCAAGAAGATGGGTGGCTTTGCACCGTTGCCCTGGGATCGCGGCCAAAAGGACAGTCTAGTTGCCACTTCGCTGTATTGGGAGTGGATGGTGCGCAAGGGACGCGAGCATGGCGGAAAATTTCGAGGTGATTACATCGAGATCCGCTACGAAGATCTGATTACGAATCCCGAAGCCACGCTTGCGAGGCTCGGCAGTTTTATTGGCCAGGACCTTGACTATGGCCGCATTCAGCGAGCAGGCCTTGGTCGATTGTCGGAGACTAATTCCTCATTTCGCGAGGAAGGTAAAAGCGAGCAACTCAACCCTGTTGGGCGTTGGAAAGAGAGATTGACGCCGGAGGAAATTGCAGCCATCGAGGCAACCGTGGGTCAATCTCTTGAGGAGAATGGGTATCCGCTTTCTTCTGGGACCGGGGAGCGGCGGCGAAGCCTGCGGTACTCCTCAATGCAGGGCGTGTATCCGGCTTTTTTGAACAGCAAACTTTGGCTGAAGCTGCATACGCCGATTGGAAGATTTTCGAATCTTTCGGCACTCGAACTTGAAGATGAAGTGCCGGCGGTAGCGGAGTCAGTGCGACTCTAGAAGATTCTGCGACAGCACCGGTGTGCCAACGCAGCGTAATAACAACGTAGCGTACGCGTGGCGACAGGTTAACAACAACGACCCGTATGAACCCCCTTGCCGAGAAAAAAGCGTTCACTGAGGACGATCAGTCCGTGCTTCCCGCGCGGCTGCGGCAAGATCGATCGACTGCGCCGGTTTTTGTGCTGGGTTGCGGCAGATCGGGGACAAAATTTTTGTACCATACTCTGCTCTCAGCGGGAGGCTTCGCGGTTTATCACGCGGAAAGCAATGCCTTCAATTTGCTCGGTCTTCGATTCGGCAATCTGGCCCATCGGCAAAATCGCCGGCATCTGCTCGACGACTACTACACCAGCAAATTGTTTGAGCGCACCGGCCTCGCGCTCCAGGATATTGACCAGCGAGTGATGGAGGATTGCCGCAACGCTGGCGATTTTTTGCGAATAGTGATGGAGGCTGTCGCCCGCAAACAGGGCGTTCAACGCTGGGCCGAATCGACTCCGCTGCATCTGCTCTATCTTCCACTCATCAAGAAGTTCATCCCTGATGCGCTGGTGATTCATATTATTCGAGATGGTCGAGATGTCACCGCTTCGCTGCATCGCATTGGCTGGATACGTCCGCTGCGCTGGGATCGCGCGCGCGCATTTCTTGTGCCGGCAATTTTCTGGCGGTGGATGGTGAGTAAGGGCCGCCGCTATGGTCGCGATCTGGGCGACGACTACATGGAAGTGCGCTATGAGGAACTGGTGCAGAATCCGCGCGAGGTATTGGCGCGCATCGGCCAATTCATCGATCATGATCTTGACTACGATCGCATTCAGCAAGTGGCGCTCGGCTCCGTGAATAATCCCAACTCTTCATTTCGTGGAGACGGTAAGGAGACTGAGGCAAGTACCATCGGCCGCTGGCGCCGCATGTTCACCCCGCAGCAGGTGCGCGATATCGAGGCGAGCATAGGAAATCTTTTAGTCGCGACTGACTACAAATTAGAAACGCCCGCCGTAGATCGCCACGAGTCGTTCCCTGTGCGGGTGATGAATTTATTGTACCCACTCTATTTCGATTTCAAACTCTGGTTGAAGTCAGCCACTCCACTGGCGAGGATGGCAGACAAAGGCCGCATGGGAATCGCCCCGCAAGAGAGCGACTAGTTCGAAGTTGATCAAGAAGAGGGCGGTGCCGTCTCCCTTGCGTTTTTTCAGCACGGCGTTTTGCCGACGAGTCGACCGCAAATATTCTCTCTCTACTTGTCAATCAGAATATCCGAATAACTAACCATCCAGCGCGACGCCGGGGTATTCACCTTCGCCCACTGCTTAAAGTCGTAATAGGTGTTGTACTCGAGCCGCATCGTCGCAACCGTCGCGCGCTTCTCAGAAACGCTATGCGGATGCGATAGCGTGTACCCCAACTCCAGCAGATACTTCCCTACCAACCGCTCGAACCAAATCAACTGATCCTCTGGAAACTTATTTTTCCAGCGCTCCACGGGAGAGAAGTTTCCTTCCTTCAACTCATCCTTGAAAGCCGTCAGCGGCTTCTTAATCGATCCTATTTTGCCGCGCTGAATGCGGTCGTAACTCAAATCGTGGCTGAGAAAATCCCCCAGTCGTATCAGCGACGGCTCGGGATTTTTTGCCAGATCTTCGTAGCGCACCTCCACGTAACGCGAGCCGAGATCGGCGCCAAACTTGCGTCCCTTACGGATCATTCCTTCCCAGTAAATTCCCGCCGCCAGCAGGCTGCGTTTCTTGTCCCAAGGCAGAGGCCGGCTCCATTTATGCTGGTCGAGCGAGAGCGCCACATCGCGTCCGTCGCGAATGATGTGCACGAAAAGCGCGTCGGGAAAATCACGGCTAATCCTGGGCATGTGCGGAATATTTGTCGGAGTCGAATCGATCCACCGGTCAACTCCCTGAACGCGTGCTACGTCATCCATGACGATGCGCATGAAGTCGCTGCCGTCGTTGCATGAGGCCATGACTTTCGCCTGAAGTTCGGCGGCGTTCAGGCCGGAGACGTCAAAAGCCTTGCTGCTCAACCACTCCCGCATCATCTTCTTTTTATTTTCGGCTTTACTGAGATCGCCGAAAATAGGCTCGAGCACATCGAACACGTTCATTTGGGTATGGAATTCGGCAAACCCTCCCGCAGAGAGCAGAAGGTGATAGAGAAAACTGGTACCCGATCGGGGGCAACCCACGATAAAAACAGGAGGTTTCATTGGCCCCGGGCTCATCGATTCCACACTATCATGGAAGCGCTTGGCTGTATTGCGCGCTCGAGCGAGCAAGCGATGAATCAGGTTTTCGCCGACCGGGGCTTGTAGTTCGAGACCACTATGCGGGAGCCAGGAGGCCTCTAAACCGGCACTGCCGTTTTCCGTTTGGGATTGAAGAACGGCAGCGGGACAACAGTCGCGGTCGTTTTCTTGCGCTGCGCTTCGATGGTCAATTCCATTTGCAACTTCGTGCCGGGCTTGGAATACTCCGTGCCTACGCTCGCCAACGCAATCAACTTCTTCAGAAGCGGAGAGAAGGCCGTCGTTGTCGCCTTCCCTACATGCTTGTCTCCGTCATAAACCGGCACCGCAACGCGCGACGCCTGGCTCGGCGCCGCCGGAGACAATCCAAATTTGTCGAATTGCTCCTCCACTTCTACCCAATCGACTTCGAGTCCGACCAACTGCCTGGCAACGCCCTGCTTGTTGTCTTTCAAGAGAGCGCGCTTGCCAATGAAATTTTCTTTTTCAAGGTGCACCATCTTGCCGAACCCCAGCTCGTAGGGGGAAAACTTTTGCGAGGGGATCAGGGCCTTCTTCGAGCTCGTGTAATCCACTTCGATCAAGAGCAGTCCAGCCTCAACTCGCGATACGTCGAGCGCGAGCATTCCGGCAGCATGGATATCGAACTGCTTGCCGTTTTCCATCAGCGCATCCCAAACTTTGACAGCGTCATTCCACGGAATCCATATTTCGTATCCGAGGTCGCCGGTGTATCCGGTGCGCGAAATATCGACGGGAACACCGGCAATCTTGCCGCTCGTCTTGCGGAAATATTTCAGATTGGTGATGTCGGCTTCGGCCACGGTCTTCAGCAGCTTCGCTGAAGTCGGCCCCTGGAGCGCTAAGGCGGCGGTCTGCTCAGAAATATCTTCGATCTGAACATCCATGTTCAGGCCATTCTGCCGGAACCACCGAAGGCTTGGGTCGGCAGCTGTCCAGCGATATTTATTTTCCTCCAGCCGAGTGATGGTTCCGTCGTCGATGACTTTGCCTTCTTCATCGCACCAGCACGCATAGATCACCTGCCCCACTGCGACCTTGTTGATGTCGCGCGTGATCACGCGATTCACGAGCTTCGAGGCATCTTTTCCGGTGATCAAATATTTGTAGAGCGGAGAAATATCGATGAGGGCGCAGGCGTTGCGAATTGCGTTGTACTCGTGCTCATGATGCACTTCGTAGACGCTGACGGTGTAGTATCCCGACCACTCGCGGTAATTCAGGCTCTGGCAAAGCGCAAACGTTCTTTCGTGAAATGCGGTTCCGATAGGCAAAGACGACCTCGCACGGCGCTTCTGCAAACGAAATTTCCCTGAAGAGCCGACGCCGATTATATGCACCCCAAGCTGTCTCTAGCAAGCACTGAAGTAAATTGACCTAGGGTCAGGAAAACGACGTAAGTAGAGACAAAAGCATAGTTTCTAGATAGAATGACGAGTCATTTTCTGACGATTTAATCCGCTCCGTAATTTTCGAGATCGCGATTCAGGTATCCATATGCCTTCTTCTTCGAGCAACAAAAAGTATGACGTGATCGTCATCGGCGGCGGCCACAACGGCCTCACCAATGCCGCCTATCTGGCTAAGGCGGGGAAAAAAGTTCTGGTGCTTGAACGCCGCCATATTCTTGGCGGAGCGGCTTGCACGGAGGAAATTTTTCCCGGCTTCAAGTTTTCTGTCTGCTCCTACGTGGTGTCGCTGCTTCGCCCGGAGATCATTCGCGACCTCGATCTTCCGCGCCACGGTCTCGAGATTCTGCCGCTGGATGGCACTTTCACGCCGATGCCAAATGGAGATCACCTTTGGCGCGTGAATGACCACGGCAAGACGCATCGGGAAATCGCACGGCACTCGCGTGTCGACGCCGAAGCCTACGACGAATTCGGCAAGGCGATGCAGGCCATGTGTCGCTTCGTGAAGCCGATTCTCAGCATGATTCCGCCGGACCCGGCTACGCTCAATCCAAAAGAATTGATGAAACTTCTTTTCATTGGACGACGTTTTCAAGGCATGTCGAGCGAGGATAAATACAATCAGGTGCAGTTGATGACCATGAGCGCGATCGACTTTCTCGATCAGTGGTTCGAGACCGATGTGCTTAAGGCGACGATGTCTGCCTCGGGAATCATCGGAACGTTTCTTGGAGTGCGTTCCCCCGGCACGGCTTACGTTTTGCTGCATCACTACATGGGCGAGATCGATGGAGCCTTCCGCGCCTGGGGATTCGCGCGTGGCGGCACGGGCGCTATCTCAAACGCCATTGCTGGGGCGGCCCGCGAAGCTGGAGTTGAAATTCGGACGCAAGCTCCGATCGCAAAAATATTGGTGCAGAACGGGCGTACTCAAGGCGTCGTTATGGCGAACGGCGATGAAATTTACGCTGATGTGGTTTCATCGAGCGTCGATCCGCGATTGACCTTTAACAAAATGATCGAGCCCGGGCACCTTCCGGATGATTTCATGGAAGGCGTGAATCGCTACAAGTTTCGCGGTTCTTCGGGCAAGGTCAACATGGCGCTCGATGGCCTGCCTGATTTCAAATGCATGCCGGGGGTTGGCGCCCATCTACGCGGCGCGATGTCGATTTCGCCGAGCGTTGAGTACATGGAGAAAGCCTACGACGAAGCGAAGTATGGGCACTGGTCTTCGCATCCCTACATCGACATGGTCATTCCCACGTTGACGGACACATCGCTTGCGCCGCCGGGAAAACACATTCTTTCCTGTTTCGTCCAATACGCTCCCTACAAGCTTGCTCCGGGCCTTGACTGGGACACGGAGAAGGAAAAGTTTGGCGACAACGTGGTGAACACCATCGCCGAGTACGCTCCCAATATTAAAGACATCATCCTGCATCGCCAGGTGGTGACGCCGCTTGATCTCGAGCGCGAGTGGGGATTGAGCGAGGGCAACATTTTTCAGGGCGAGCTTTCTCTCGAACAATTATTTTTCCTGCGTCCGGTTGCGGGATGGGCACAGTTCAGGTCGCCAATTAAAAACCTTTATATGTGCGGATCAGCGACGCATCCGGGCGGGGGGATTATGGGCGCGCCGGGACGATTGGCGGCGCTCGAAATTCTGAAAGACGGGGGCGCATAGACTCATGGCCGACATGCGCGATGTGATTATCGTCGGCGGTGGACACAACGGACTGGTCACCGCTTTCTATTTGGCCAAGGCTGGATTTAAACCGCTTGTGCTTGAAGGCCGCGCCCAGGTGGGCGGAGCGGCCATCACTGAAGAATTTCATCCCGGCTTCCGCAGTTCTACGTTGGCGCACAACGCAGGCCCGCTGCGTGCTGATGTTGCGCGAGACATGCAATTGGAACGGCACGGATTGAAGCTCACGACTCCCGACGTCAACACTGTTTCATTAACGCAAGATGGACGGGCGCTTGTTCTCTACTCCGATCGGAAAAAAGCGGCCGAGGAAATTTCGAAGTGGTCGCAGAAAGACGCTGCCGCCTATGAAGGCTTCGGACTTGCGCTTGGTAAGGTCGGCAAGGTTATCGGGGATGCGCTCCTGCTCACACCTCCAAATATCGATAGCCCTAACAGCGGGGATTTGTGGGGAATGCTAAAGACCGGGCGCGCGATACGAAATCTGGGCAAGAAAGATTTGTATCGCGTTCTTCGTTGGGGACCGATGGCCGCCGCCGATCTGGTGGCAGAATTTTTTGAGACGGAACCCCTGCGCGCGACGATCGCGGCGCGTGGAATTTTCGGAACCTTTCTTGGCCCATGGTCGGCAGGTAGTTCTCTCGTGTTGATGCTTCGCGCCGCGGGCGACCCTACTCCCGCGGGAAGCGTGCAGTTCCCTATGGGTGGCGCGGGCGCAATCACCGCAGCCATGGCGGCCGCTGCCAAAGAAGCTGGGGTCGAAATACGAACTGGCGCTCAGGTTGCCGAAATACGCGTGAAAGACGGAGTCGCCACCGGGGTTGCACTCGCTTCCGGCGAAGAAATTGCGGCACGAGCGGTGGTATCGAATGCCGATCCCAAACGCACGCTTATGGGTCTCGTCGACCCCTCGCATCTCACTCCCGACTTCCTGCAGAAGATCAAGAATTACCGGTGCATGGGAACGGTCGCGAAGATGAATTTGGCGCTCTCGGCCTTGCCGGAGTTCACTGCGCTCAAATCCCAGGGCAATGGCAATCTGCTGAAAGGCCGCGTTCAGATCAGCCCCGAAATCGACTATCTGGAGCGGGCTTTCGACGAATCGAAATACGGCAACTTCTCGCGCAATCCATATATCGAGATGGCCATTCCGTCACTCTCCGATCCGTCGCTTGCGCCATCAGGACAGCATGTGATGTCGATTTACATGCAGTATGCGCCTTACAACCTGAAGAACAGCGATTGGGAGACGCAGCGTAACGCGCTCGCGGAAGAAATCGTCAAGACGATTTCGCAGTACGCGCCGAACCTGCCACAAACCATTATCGGCCACCAGATGATTACTCCAAAAGATATGGAGACTACGTACGGCCTTACCGGCGGACATATCTTCCACGGCGAACTGGCGCTCGATCAATTCTTCACCATGCGTCCGCTGCTGGATTGGGCGCGGTACAACACTCCGATCGAGCGACTGTATTTGTGTGGCAGCGGAACTCACCCGGGAACCGGGCTTACGGGCGGCTCAGGCGCAAACGCGGCGCGGGAGATTTTGAAGATGTTGAAAAAATAATTGACGGCGGCAGCGCTTCGCAATCTCCAAGTAGCTGGCTGAAGCGGGGCCGATCACTATTTCGAATCCTCCAAACAATGTCAACATATGCCCAACTCCGCCATACTGCTCATCTCGTGCCCTGACCGTAAGGGTGTCGTCGCCTCGATTGCCGATTTTATTTTCAATCACAATGGCAATATTCTGTTCGCGGATGAGCACGGAGACGGAGCGACGAATCTCTTTCTGACGCGAGTCGAGTTTGATCCGAAAGATTTTGATTTTGATCTCACGCAGTTCGCCCGGCACTTCGCACCGATCGCCGGCGAATTTCAAATGGAGTGGCGTCTTGCGCACTCCGGAGACCGCCCCCGCATCGCTATCTTCGTTTCGAAGTACGATCATTGCCTGCAAGACTTGCTCTACCGCCATCACAACGGCGAACTGCATTGCGAGATTCCGCTCATCATCTCAAATCATCCCGATAACCAGCGCATCGCCGACTTCTATCGCGTGCCGTATTTCGTGGTCCCTCTTAGCCGGGAGAACAAGCGCGAGGCGGAACAAAAGCAGATTGAACTGGTTCGCGAGCATCAATGCAGTCTGGTCGTGCTCGCGCGCTACATGCAAGTGCTGTCGAACGAATTCATCGAGGCGTTCGGCTCAGAACATCTGATCAATATTCACCACTCGTTCCTTCCCGCGTTCGTCGGCTCCAAGCCCTATCATCAAGCCTTTCAGCGAGGCGTGAAGCTGATTGGCGCGACCGCTCATTACGTTACTCAAGTACTCGACGATGGCCCCATCATCGAGCAAGATGTTGTTCGCATTCATCACCGCGACAGCATCGACGCACTCATCCAAAAAGGGCGGGACCTCGAAAAAGTCGTGCTTTCACGCGCCGTTCGATGGCACATCGAAAATCGCGTGCTGCTCTATGGCAACAAAACCGTTGTCTTTCAATAGAGAAAGCCCGGCAACGCCGTTAGCGGCGTCACTTCCGTAACCAGCTAAACAATTGCTTCTAAGCGCTGTTTCAGCTTTACTAGCGAAAGGGGCGATCCCGAATTTACGGGCGTGTTGAAGGAGTTGGAACTTGGTTGAAGACCCTAAATGGGAGCTCGCCCTGCTGGCGACGGTGCAAAGTTTCTACCAGCGGGTGTTGAGCGAGCAACTTGGAGGCGAGCTGCCGGCTCCGGCCCAACTCGCGCCCGATGCCATCAGCCACGCTGACGACGTCCGCGGCACCCTCAGCCAGATGCAGATCTGGATTCAACTTCTCGACATGGCCATAACGCCGGCGATGCTTCGACGCGGAGTTGAGACGGATGACCTTGACCCAGAAGTCGCCGAGGCACTGCTTCGTTACTTCGTGCGTCAACGCGACGACTCCGGCTCGAACCGCGACAAGACCGACCTGATCGCTACGTTCCTGTTTCGGCATCCGCGAGTTGCGGGGCAGTGGGAGCAGCACGGCTACGGCCTGGACGGATCAATACCACTATCGCCCTTCGAAATTGCGCTACTGGAAATTTTGTCGGAGTCGGACGCTCCGATCCTGTCTGAATCGGACGTTCAGCTATTGCGGGAATTCGATCCGTTGCTCGATCAGGCAAATCGCTTTCCGGATTTCAGCGCGCTCATGGACTCCGGCATCATTCCGCGCGTCCGTCAGCTCAAGAATACCCTTGGCGAGTCCATCTACCACCCTGGAGTCCTGGCCACGCTGGCGCCATATAACGCGGCGTTCGGCGATCGCTTCAACAAGCTTTTTGCGGCCGCAGCCGATGAGATCAAAGACTTCGCTAACCAGCTTGAAGAGCTTGGCGGAAGCATCCTGAGCACGGTCGATGGAGTCGAGGTCACGGTCGAGCACGTCACCGCGCTAGATAAAGCGGCTTTGCTCAAAACCGATTATGCGGCGGCACTCGAGAAGTTCAGACGAGTTGCCAGCTTGAAGAAAGAATTGGAGCGGCGGCCTCCGGTGCGACGTAGTCAAAGGCCTGTCGCGGTCGGGGCGGGCCGAATAAGCGGCAATGGCGCGGCAGGCGCAGCGACCGCGCCGCAGCGAAATTATGTACCCGTCCCGGTCACGGCGCAGGCGCTATCGCTGGAAGAAGCGAAGCTGCGAAGGGTGGAAGAATCCATTCGCGTTTTCGTGCGCGTCGCCGACCCTAAATTCCGCCAGATCGTTCCCATGCGCTACTTCAATCTCATGCTCACCCCGGCCGAGGTTGAGGCTTACACCGCCGACTATCTTGAGCAATCAAGCCCCCGGGCTGACGCGGCGCGCATGTTGATTCGCGTAGTCGCGGTCACGGCGCGCCTGACAACTGAAATGGAAGAGTTAAAGCGCTCGCGCAATTCACCATCGGTGTGGAAATTGCACGCAGACGCCCTGGTCGCGATCGTCGATCTGGCGCGGACGCTCGCAGAAGCCGTAGAGAGGCTTGGAGTGGTCGCTGGAGAACACCCGGAAACGAGATCGAGCAACGAGGATCTACGCACTTCGCTGGAAAAACTGCGCCAGCGCACGGCGGAAGCTCGGACGCTGATCAGCGAGAGCTAACTCTTATCAGTGTATGTCGAACTGCTCCTGATGCAACGCCGGATCTGACTTCACGATGATGGTCTTCTTGGTCAACTCCTCCATCTCGTTTAAAAGTTTGGCGTTGTTCAGCTTCAGAGCCTTTGCAACTTCCGGATTCACCCTAAGCATCACGTCGCTATGCTCGAGATGGCTTGAAATCTTGCGCATCTCGACATAGACCTCGTTGCAGACTGTGCCCACGGACTTTACGAATCCGGTGGATTGGCAATAGGGACAAGGCGTTCCGATGGTGCGCTCGAGCGACTGCTTCACCCGCTTTCGGGTGATGGCTACGAGTCCGAAGTCGTTGAATTGCAAAACCTTCGACGGCGCGCGATCTAGTCGGAGCGCCTCTTCGAGCGCTTGCATTACTTTTTGACGGTTGCGGCGCTCGTCCATGTCGATGAAGTCGATGATGATGATGCCGCCGAGATCACGCAGCCTGACTTGCCGTACGATCTCTTTGATGGCGTCGACATTGGTCTTGACGATGGTGTCTTCGAGGCGGGCCGTCTTGCCGACGTACTTGCCGGTGTTAACGTCGATGGCAACCAAAGCTTCGGTCTGGTTGATGACGATGTAGCCACCACTCTTCAGCCACACTTTCGACTTGAGAGCTTTGTTGATCTCTTCGTTCAGCCCGAACTGGTCGTAAAGTGGTGTTTCTTTCGTGTAAAGTTTCACGCGCTTCACGAGGCCAGGCTGAAAGCGGTTTGCAAAACGCACAATGCGTTCGTATTCCTGCTCCGTATCAACCCAGATGACGGAGAAGTCAGAGCTGACCTGATCGCGCAGCACGCGTTCGACGACGTTGAGATCGTGATAGATCAGCGCCGGAGACTTGCTGCTTTCAGAGCGCGTTTTGATTTCATTCCACAGGTTTTTCAGGAAACGAATGTCAGCGCGCAACTCTTCATCGGTCGCTCCAGCCGCGGCGGTACGAACGATAAATCCGCCGGAGCCGTTTTCGCGCTCGCTTTGAATAATGCGCTTCAGGCGTTGCCGTTCTTCTTCCGAAGAAATCTTGCGCGACACGCCAGTGTGATTGACGGTAGGCATGAAAACCAGGAATCTTCCGGGCAGCGCGATGTGGCTGGTTATGCGCGCGCCTTTTTTGCCGATGGGCTCTTTCGCGATCTGGATGAGGACTTCCTGACCCTCTTTGAGTAATTCGCTGATTTGCGGGACCACGCGATTCTCACGGGTCTTAAAGCGGCGTCCACCGCGGCGTCCGCGATTGCGGTCAAGGTTACGTTCCGGTCCGCGGCGTTGAGTACGCTGCAACAACGCTTCCGGGGCGGGACCGCGAACTTCGGCGCTCGCGTCCATTGTCCCCTCGCCGATCGCTTCAGCTTCGAGCAATGCCTCGGCTTCGGCTTGCGCTTCTTCCAATTCCATTTCTTCCGCTTCGCGCTCTTCCGCTTCCAGCAGAGCTTCGGGAACGGCTTCCACGCCGGCGAGGAGTTCCGAACCGCCGATAGTCTCCCCCGTTTCGGACTCCGTCGTCCTATTTTCTGTCGCACGCTTTATGGTTGCTGAAGCGGCAACGGCGCTTGTCTGCGAGTCGCTCGTCATCTCGTCGCTTGCGGCGCGCGTCTCTTCTTCTGTTTCTGTTTCGAGAAAACCTTCGTCATCTCCAGGTTCCTCTCCGTAAGAGGTGAGATCCGCCTCCTCCTCAACAATCTCTTCTTCCTCTACATAACTGTTTGCGGTGGAAGAAGCGCTCGCGCGAGCGAGATGAGACGAGTCTTCTCTTGGATCGTTTGTGGGATCGTCTTTATGAACTTGGTGTGAAACTTCCTCCGTCATCAAGGCGCGGCGCACACGTTCGCGCGCCTCTGATTCGTCGTCTAAGAGTGCCGGCTCACCGCGGAGTTCCTGCTCGACTCGCGATCTTTCTGAGCCGAATGATTCATGGTGCGCTTCATCGCTTGAATCATCGCTTGCATCATGGCTCGCATCGTGGTCGTGTTGCTCGTGCAACGGTTCTGCGACGCGCGATGCGAACATCGGTTCGTCGTCGGGAAAGCTTGCGAGAATCGACGCGGCCACCGGCTCCTCTGGGGTTGTGGCACGCGGAGATTTGTAAGGTCGCAGTTCGGTTTGGGCCGGAGGCTGCGGCTGCGACTGCTTCTGATATTTGGAAATCGATTCGCCGGGAAGCACGATAGGCTGATATCCCGGGGGAGGACCGTAGTCGTAATCGCCTCCGGTTCGCGGAGCGGAGGGAGCGGAACGCTGGAAGCGCGACTCGGAACGGCCACGGCCGCGATCGTTGCGATCATTGCGACCGTAGCGCTGGGGCCGCGATTCCCCGCGTGGTTCATTTCGTGGTTCGTTGCTTGATTCGTTACGAAGTTCGGTACGCGGTTCACTTTGGAGGTCGTCACCGGACTCGCCTGCAGCTTCGTTACGGGGCTCTGCGGGCGCGCTCGTTCGCATCTCCGAGCGTTCCGGACGATCGCCACGCGGGCGGTCTCCGGTCTCGCCCCGGCGACCGCGACGCCGGCGCCTTCCGCGAAAGTCGCGCGATGAAGACGACGCAGATGATGCGTTGTCGGCGGTCTCACCGCTTACGGCTTGCAGCGGTTCTCCGTCATGCAATGCGGAATCGCTTTCACCAGCAATTGCGGCGCTGTGTCCCGCGCCCGGAACGTCTTGCCCGTTTCTTAGGCGTGGTTCGTGCGCCGGCCGTTCGTTCGCCGGGCGATTGGCGGGGATGGCCTCATCCAGATCTTCATCCTGTTGTTCTAAATCCATGAAGTCGGAGACATACAGGAAGGCGTCGCGTTCGAGGCCAATGTCGACGAAAGCCGATTGCATGCCTGGCAGCACGCGCGTCACACGGCCTTTATAAATCGACCCGGCTAAGGTGTATTCGTTTTCGCGCTCGAGATAAATCTCGGCTAGCTGATCATCTTCGGTGATCCCCACTTTTGTCTCGTGGGGGGTGGCGGATACAAACAATTCCTTGTTCATTTCTACTCCGGTGGTTTCACCGGAACAGAAGCGCAAGGCGGACCGTGGGATCGATAGCGTTCAGCGCCGTTCCGGGTAAGAGCGGGCGCGGTCCCGGACTTCTCGCCGGGAGCTGCACTGCAGGCACCTGTGAAAATTCGTCTGCACTGTTCGCGTAGAGCCGTTCGTCAGGTCTGTGGCCACGATCTCGCGTTTCGCTGAGGGGGCCGTTCCCCGCCTGACCGGGCGTTCAATCCTGTCCGGCTTCGACTTCTGCCGGCATTCTGCCCTCCTTTTTTCGCGAGGGCCTTCGTAATCTAAATTTGCTGCCTGAATTTTGTTTAGAGCTGAGTCTTATTCGCGGCGCCCTCCTCAACGGGCGCCCTAACTGCTGCCGACCGTCTCAGTTCACGAAGCGGCGCATTCGGACGTTCATCACCATTCCGAGCGCCAAGAACATGAAAAGAACGGAAGACCCACCGTAACTCATGAGCGGCAGAGGTATACCGGTGACCGGCATAAAGCCAACCACCATGCCTACGTTGATCAGGATATGGAAGGTAAGCACCGCCACCACACCCATCACCAGAAAAGCCCCAGCGCGGTCGGGCGCTGTTTGTGCATTCTGGGTCAAACGCATCAGCACTATGAAGTATAGCAGCAGAACCCCCAGAGCTCCTACAAACCCATGTTCTTCAGCGAAGGTGGCAAAGATGAAGTCGGTTTGCGGCTCAGGCAGGAACGATAAGTGAGTCTGCGAGCCTTGGCTGCTGCCAAAAATGCCTCCCGAACCCACGGCGATCTTGGATTGATTGACTTGATACCCCGAGCCCTGGCGATCTGCGTCGGGGCTCATGAAATTGGTCAGCCGATCTTTCTGGTAGGGCTTAAGAACCTTGACCCAGGCGATGGGCACTAAACCTCCCATGATGGTCAGCACAATGAGCGCCTGCTTCCAGCGCAGGCCGCCGAGGAAGAGGCCCATAATGGCGACGGGCAAGTAAGTAAGCGCCGTACCCAAATCAGGCTGAGCGAGAACCATGAGCATGGGGAAGCCGACGATTGCCCCGGCTTTGAGGAAGTCGGTCCAGGAGAGCTCGCGGTCATGCAGATCGGCAAAATACTTTGCTACCGCCAGAATGAGAATCAACTTCACCCACTCCGAGGGCTGGAAGTGCGCGCCCCCCGGCAGTTTCACCCAGCGCCTCGCACCCAGCGATTTCTGGCCGAACAGGATCACGGCGATGAGCGAGGCTAGCGAGCCGATGTAAAACCAGTGAATTTGTTCAAGCAAAGCCTGGTAATTCAATAAGCTAACCACAAACATCGCGCCCAGACCGCCGAGCACCCAGTAAACCTGCTTGATATGGGCTCCGGCAAACTTGGTGTGTTCGGTTGCGCTATGAATTTGCCAGACGCCCAAACCGCAGATCATCAAAATAAAAAAGAGCAGGAACCAGTCGAAATCGCGATAGGAGATATAGCGTGACATGATTTCGATCACCCACTGGATTCGATCACCCACTGCGGCGGCTCAAAAATGGAGCACTGACTTCACGCAACGGGCGTTACCGTTGAAGGTAGAGTTAGAAAGGTTTTTCGGCAAGGTTACTTAATTGCACGGGAAGGTTCGGCACGCGGGGCTGACGGGCTTCTCATCCTGCAACAGGACCCAGATGCCGACTCCGCCGATTAGTCCGGCACCCACGGCAATCGCAGTCGTGGAACTTAGAACCCCTCCCACAGCGGCTGGCGCAGGTCCAGCCCCTGCACGACGACGCCGTTTCTTTTTCTTTTCGGTGTCAGCTGTGTCGTCCAGAGTTGTTTGCTGCCCCTGGGTCACTGTCGTCGTGCCCTTGTCGTCCTGAACCGAGACATCGCCTTTGTTGGCGGCAATTTGGACTTGGCCGTTTACATCCGAGACCTGGAATTCAGTCCAGGAATTAGCCACTGGCTTGATTGTGACGTCGCCAGCGCGCGTCGAAAGTCCCCGCGAAGTCGTGACGCGAACCGAACCATGCTCTAATTCCACCGCCAATGGCCCTTCAAACTTCACCATTGAGTCGGCCAAGACCATGACATTGGAGCCGTTTGCCTGAATGCTCGCGGTCGAGTCGGCGCGAGTCTGCAGTTGATCTCCGGCGAATACGGCGGACGATTTAGGCACGTCTGATCCGTT
>JAYVCW010000296.1:0-4092 GCA_043749775.1 Acidobacteriaceae bacterium
ACCTTCATAGTTAGGGTCCTTCAGCGCTATCGCGGGAACGCTTGTTGGCGTTCACCAAGACCATCTCTCAAGTCAGCAAGTCTGTTATCCCACACCGTAGGGACTAAAGGACAATTACGAAGGTCACGAAAGAATCTGTCTGACAATCAAACCAGACGGGGTATCTCGCAGGAGGCGTGGGGGTTGGAAAGTTTGTGAAGAGGTCGACGCCAGGTTACCGAAGTCACCTCTTACGCGCGGGAGGGTGCCGCGGCTCGCTTCGGGAAGATATTTCCGACACGGCGGATTTCTGCTCCCAGGCTCTTAAGCTTTTCTTCAATGTTTTCGTAACCGCGATCGAGATGATAAACGCGGTCGATGATGGTCTCGCCCTCGGCAACCAGGGCTGCGAGTACGAGTGAAGCTGAGGCGCGCAGGTCGGAGGCGAGAACCGCGGCGGAGCTCAGCGGCGTCCCTCCTCGGACGGTGGCGCGGCGCCCCTCGATCTTGATAGTTGCGCCCATCCGGACTAGCTCCTGCGCGTGCATGAAACGGTTCTCGAAGATGTTCTCGCTGATAATCGATGTCCCCTCAGCTTGCGTGGCGAGCGCCATATATTGCGCCTGCATGTCGGTCGGAAAGCCCGGATATTCTTCGGTATTCATGTCGGCGGCCTTAAGCGGATGGTCACCCATGACCCTCACGCAGTCCCCCTTTATAACTGTTTTAACCCCGGTCTCATTCAGCTTCTGAATAACGGCGGTAAGGTGGGTTGGATCGCAGCAGGTGACGTTTACGTCGCCCCCTGTCAACGCTGCCGCGATGATGAATGTTCCGGCTTCAATGCGGTCGGGAATAATGCGATGGCGAGCGCCGTGAAGTTTCTCGACTCCCTGTACTCGAATCGTCGACGTTCCGGCACCTTCGATTCGCGCGCCCATGGCGTTAAGCAGGAGGGCTAAGTCCGCCACTTCCGGCTCGCGAGCGCAATTTGTCATTACCGTTTCGCCCACGGCCAGGGTCGCGGCCATGAGCAGATCTTCGGTCCCGGTGACAGTGATTTTGTCGAAGACGACCTCGGCTCCGTGCAGGCGATTGCCTTTTTGCGGGTCCGTCGTGGCTTCCACATAGCCATGCTCCTGTGTGATTTTTGCTCCGAGGCGTTCCAAGCCCTTGATATGGAGATCGATGGGGCGTGCGCCAATGGCGCAACCTCCGGGTAAGGAGACTCGGGCGCGTCCGCAGCGAGCTACCAGGGGGCCGAGTACGAGCGTCGAAGCGCGCATCGTCTTGACCAGATCATAAGACGCTTCAGGCGCGGCAAGGAGGCGAGCCGATATCGTGGTGCGATGCTGTGCGCGTCCATAGCCAAGTTCTACTTCTGCGCCCATCGCGGCGAGCAGCTTGCGCGTGGTTTCAATATCCTGAACCTGCGGGATATTTTCCAGAATGACGGGTTCGTCCGTTAAGAGCGCTGCCGCCATGCAGGGAAGGGCGGCGTTCTTTGCCCCGCTGATGCGGACAGTACCAAGCAAGGGGTTACCGCCGCGAATTACTAGCTTATCCATGTTTAGACTTTGACCTTAACGTGAGTTACGGCGACGAGTCATGCCCGACCAGAACCCACACAGTATTCTAACGGGGATTTTCCATGCCCCGCTGTCTTGACGCGGTTACCAAAGTTCCTTATGCGCCTGGATCAGGATCGCCCCTTCCTTTTTGCGGCTTGAATAATCTCGCGCTCCGGCGGCAAGATTGATCGCCGTAGTCGCCCGCCTGACTTTGTCAGAGTAGCTGCCGCAACTTCCTTGCTCACGCCCATCTTTGCCATAACGATTGCAAGGGGCAGATTCTTATGGGCAGCGAGCAAGGCTTTGACGGCTGTTTTGCGATCAACTCCGGCAACTAGCTCGACGATGGCACCGGCGCGCTCTGCAAGTTTCGCGTTTCTGGTATGCACGTTAACCATCAAATTTCCGTACACGTAACCGAGGCGCGCCATCGCGCCGGTAGAGAGCATATTCAGGATCATTTTCTGCGCCGTGCCCGCTTTCATGCGCGTAGAACCGGCGACTACCTCGGGACCGACCTCGGCAACGATTTCAAGGTGTGCCGCCTTACCGAGCGGCGAGCGTCGATTGCAGACTAAGGCAACCGTCTTTGCTCCACGCTTGCGGGCATACTGCAGGGCCGCGATGGTGAACGGAGTGCGTCCGCTGGCCGCGATGGCTACAACAACGTCTCCCTTGTCCGGGCTCCTTTTTGCAATTTCTTTTCGACCCGATGCCTGCGAATCTTCGTTGGATTCCACGGCTGAGCTCAACGCTTTGGCTCCGCCGGCAATGATGAATTGAACCGTCCTCGAGGAGACATCGAATGTGGGCGGGCATTCGACGGCGTCAAGCGCTGCAATGCGCCCGCTGGTTCCGGTACCGACATAAATGAGGCGTCCACCTTGCTCGATGGCGGATGCGATCATATCTACTGCCTTGGCGATTTGGGGCAAGGCGCTCTTTACTGCGGCGGCAACCTTGGCGTCTTCGTGGTTGATGATGCGCACGATATCGAGTGCCGACTTTTCGTCCAGATTGGCCGACGCTGAGTTGATTGTTTCGGTAGTCAGACGGCGAAGCTCTCGATCAACTTTCTTGAGGCTTAATTTCTTGACGCTGGATTGCTTGAGGCTGGATTTCTTGAAGCTCGAATAATTTTTCTTCACGCCACGAGCCCCAAGGCTTGCATGACCGCATCATGAAATGCCGGACGTACTCGCTTGATGGTGTCATTACTGCAATCTGGCCAGGTACGGTTCGTGAGCATAATCACGGAAAGCCGGCGCTCGGGATCGATCCATAGCGAGGTGCCGGTATAACCGAGATGACCGAAAGAGCGGGAAGAAAAATATTTGCCCGATTGCGACGGGGTAGATGGAGAGTCCCATCCGAGAGCTCTAGAAGTGCCATCGGGCGCGGATTCCCGGCGTGTGAACAATTCCATGGTCGAAGGCCGCACGATCGGATGGCCGCCGCCTAGCGTGGCATAGGCGAAGCGAGCGAGGTCGTCCGCCGTGGAAAAGAGGCCCGCATGACCTGCTACTCCTCCCATCACGCTCGCATTTTCATCTTGCACCTCGCCCTGAACGATGCGGTGCCGAAAACTGCGATCATCGGCGGTCGGAGGAATATTGTTTTTAATTGCCCGCGATGGATTAAAGGTGGTGTGGGCCATGCCTAGTGGTCCAAATATCTCACGTTGGCAGAACGCGCTAAGATTTTCATCGGCAAGACGTTCCAACAAGACTCCAAGAATGATAAAGCCGATGTCGCTGTATTCGGCGCGAGTCCCGGGGGCGGCAACAAGCGGAGAAGCGAAAGCGGCGCCGAGCAGGGATTCCCGGGTCTTCTGATCGAGATAAAATTTCGTATGGGCTGGCAGGCCGGAGGAGTGGGCAAGCAGCGTATGCGGCGTGACCTCCGCCCGCCATCCGGAATCGTCTGTCGATGCGCTCAAAAACTCGGGAACGACCGCTGCCACGGGGGCTTCCAGATCGAGCAGGCCACGCTCGTAGAGAATCATTGCCATTGATGTTGTAGCCACGACCTTCGTGAGCGAAGCGATATCGAAGATGCTTGCGGGCGTGACTTCTTGTGCACTGCGGTTGTAGGTAAAGCGCCCAAAAGCCTTGCGGGCCACCAGGTCTCCTTGGTGCAAGACCGCGATCGAGCAGGCGGGAAAAGACTTTGCGGCTATGGCATCCTCAAGTATGCGGAAGGCTTCGAGAAAAACTTCATCTTGACGCGCGAAAGTTCCTGCGAGCGATGAATTATCAGGTTCGTGATTGAGCAGTGTCCGATCCACGGTTATTTGCGAACTGATGGGGTTATAGCAAAGTGGATAGCCGTAGGCAAACGGGCAGTTACTAGCGAGCATCGTTGATAACGTCTTGCTTGAGCCCGGTCTTGACGGTCATGTAGAGTCGCAAGTACGTGAAGCCTTCATCCCAGAAACTGCGAGGCCGGGTTGGCCTGGTGGCACTCCTGCTCGCAGTTTCGTCTTTCTCTTCCCTCATCGCGCACGCTCAGAGCGCGGTCGATACGCGACTCTCCGCCCTCG
>JAYVCW010000297.1:0-2206 GCA_043749775.1 Acidobacteriaceae bacterium
CATCTGCGCTTCGCTGTGCTGACTCTTCGACATGCCTCGTCCCCTTTCCGCAATCTGAAATCATACTCAGCCGCATGCGGATTTAAGGGAGCAGATCACCTGGCGTTGACGTGTTCGACGAACGCCTTCCAGTCCTGTTCGTCGATGCGCATGCCTTTGTGCGAAGTCTTCATGTCGCGTCCCGTATACACCATAGGACCGCCGGTGACGTTGCACAGGAAATTGATCAGAAGTTGCAGTTCGCGCTTCAGTCCGTCTTCACTGCGATGGGCCCAGAAGCGGCCTAGCCGCTGATCCGCCATCAACCGACCGACCAGATTCTCTGATACCGCAGCAATTGCGTCGCGGCACTGACGTGAGGCGACGGCTCCGGAACTTGTCGATATCAGTGGTGGTATTGTTCTAAAACCAGTGTCGCAAACAACCCCGCGCAGGCGACGACACAGCATGACACGCATATGGCAGCCCACACAATGAAAATTAGTTGCCGGTGCGATAGCCCGGCCGGTTCAGGATAGAACAATCGACGCGTCTTCCCAGACTAAAGCGAGTTCACGAATCAACTCGGTTACTTCTTGGTCTATTCGTTTTCACCATCTCGCAATTTGAAGAAGGGTCGGCCGGCTGATGGATGGTGCGTTGCGCTCTAGCAGTTCGTTTCGCCGCTTCACCGCGAGACTGCGGTCGATTGCTCTCCTTGCCGAGAGCTCAAATTCAGCAATGAGCTTTTCCAGACGAGTCTTATCGAAATTCAGGTCCAGCGTGTACGGGAGATTGGCCGCCAAGACGGCTCGTGGTCACAAAGTCAAGACACCATCGATTTCTGATCGCATTGCATTCGCTTTATGCAGTCGTCGAAACCGGACTGCTCCGGTGCCCTCCAGAGAAAAACGCTGCAAAGCTCACCTTCAGCATTGAGCTGTGCACTTTCTCCGGTCCGGTTTTAGGGCAAGCGTAGCGAAATTGCGCCCATTTCCCGCAATTTGCAGAGTAATCCAGGCGGATTTCTCTGCAACCCAGACTGTGTGGCGGAGAGAGTTGAATTCGAACCCAGGCTGCCCTTTTGTCGCCATAAACCCCGAGGTTTCCGTAACATGCACACTCTAAAGGAGCCCCGGAGAAAATTCAGCAACTTTGTCCTTAGTTCCAGCCTGGAAAGTGGGGTTTCTTAACTGATATTTGAAGGCGAACGGAAAACGATTGTGAGGCTAAGAGCGGTCACTTAAGAGGTCCGGGTGCCTACACCTGGGTTAGCGACCGACTGATCGCAGAGCTTGCAGTCTGCACATCGAAAGATTGCTGCGGCCAAACTATAAGTTCGCGGCATCACAAACAAGAAAACAGTCAACCTTGAAAGAGATTCTCAGAGGTTAGAGCAGATTACAATGTCGGCCATCTCGGCGATGCTTCGGGGAAGCCGAGAATCCGCCCGGAACCTCGTGCCCCATAGCGCCGTTTCTGGGTAACTTCTGCGTGGCCGACCATACGTCAGTTTGTACGCGGCGGATTTTAGGTTCGGCCACATCTAGAGCCATAAAGTACCCTTAGGAAGCAGAGTAGATTAGACATCTTTGTGGTTGTTGCGGCGTGTTTAGACCGGCGGCCTCGCGATCATTTCTGCCGAGCATTCAGCTGGTCAAGTTTTTGCTTGAGCTGTTCAAGCTTGTTCCCGGCTTCGCCGAGCCTGCCTTCGGCGGTCAGTCGCTGGTAATCCGCGAGGTCTTTGGCGGCTCCGTTAACGAGGGTGTTCAAATCAGTCGCAGGCTTGGCAGCAGCGGATTCCGATGCGTTTCGTTCCGGTTCAGTGGAGGTAGTGGCAGCGCTCAATGTGGAAGTTCCTCCGCCAAAAAGAGACTTCATTGCCGACTCAAATGTCGGTCCGTATGCGAGCCGGTCTTGCAGTGCGAGCACCACTAGACGCAGTTCCGGCATAGGACTACGCTCAGCCTGCAGGTAGATTGGCTCCGCATATAGCAGCGCACGCCCGCATGGAATCACCAAGAGAGTGCCGCGCCGCACGTGGGAGCCTTGCTGATTCCATAAAGTCAGTTGTCCTGAGAGTTGGGCGTTCTGATCGATGCGCGCTTCGATTTGTAGGGGGCCGTCAACCAGTTTGGTTTTCGGGAAGTCGTAGACGACCGAGGTGCCGTATTGCGCGCCATCGCTTCGTCCTGCAATCCAGCCGATGAGGTTGTTTCGGTTGGCG
>JAYVCW010000298.1:0-7047 GCA_043749775.1 Acidobacteriaceae bacterium
TTGGGATTATCAGGGAATACTTCGAAGAGATTCTTGCCGACAACCTTGGCTCGTTCGGTCATCGTGGCCAGAAGGTAAGCATCGGTCGCGGCGACAATGCTTTCTCTCTTTAGCACGCGCCACTACGGATTAATTGCCGTAGGGCACTGCGAGCCGCAAGGATTGGAAAACGTTATTCCAGTAGAGCTAGCTCATAAGCGCCTGATCAATTTTCTCCGCGTCAAATCCCACGATGACCGAACCGTCAACGACGATCACCGGAGTGGTCATGTAACCCAGCTTCCTGAGCTCGGCTAGAGCGCTGGAATCTTGAGCTATATCCTTCTCTTGAAACGGTACGCCTTTTTGCGAAAGAAACTCTTTCGCTTGCTTGCAGAACAGTCAGCCCAGCTGGGAATAAACCACGATGTTCTTTGTCATTTTGGACCCCCGATGAATTCGTATCGCTCGCCAGCAAGCGCTGAACTGTATTTGTCGAACGACTAACCTCCGCCCTATGATGCATAATGCATATGTTGCGGCATAGAGACGTATCGGAAACAACCACTTCTCATCTCAAAGGCGGAAGTAGACGCTTGACGGCTGTGGCTGCCTCGACGAAGTAGAAAAAAACCTATTGTGCCGAATAGGGCAATATTTGCGCGATAGTTCCCTCCATCAGCCTTGCTACCTACCAGATCGCAAATTCGGAGACGTAGTGGGACGGAGCCAAATTAATGCAGTTATATAACGGGCGGGATTTCTTTAATCCGCCTTGTTACTTTTTGCGTTTAGGAGTGTCATATATCTTAAGGAGGTCGAAACCGCGTTAATGCGTGAGAGTAATAAAACTGGTGCACCATTGTTTGCCGGCGGAATAGCCGCTGTTTTGGCTTCCAGTTGTTGCTTGGGTCCATTGCTGCTAGTAGCGCTCGGCTTCAGTGGGGCGTGGATCGGGAACTTGACGGTGTTGGAGCCTTACCGTCCGTTCTTCCTTGGGGCAGCAATGCTGGCTTTATTGTTCGCATATCGCCGTATCTTTCACCCCGTCCAGGTTTGCAATGCAGAAGGCGTGTGCGCTATCCCGCAGGTGAAAGCCGCCTACAAATTAATATTTTGGACAGTGGTTGTCCTGGTAGTGATTGCATTTGTATTTCCATACGTCCTGCCAATGTTCTATTAACGAACCGTCACAGCCATACTCAACAAGGAGAAGACCATGAAAAGACTTGCTACCGTTCTAACTCTTGCTCTAGCTTTCAGCGCGCCCTCGTGGGCGGCGACGAAGACTGTAACTTTAGTTGTTCCGGGGATGACTTGTTCAGCGTGTCCAATAACCGTAAAGAAAGCTCTAAGTAAAGTTCAGGGTGTCACCGAGACCGACGTGAATCTCGACAAAAAAGAGGCGCAGGTGACCTTTGACGATGCAAAGACGAACGTTGCTGCGTTGACTCAGGCGACGAAGAATGCTGGCTACCCTTCCAGCGTTAAGCAATAAGATACATAAAAGTCGGAACTCAACACCGGCTTTCAAAGGCCGGTGTTGTCGTTTCATAGGTCTGTGGATTTTTGACGCATCCTCGTGGCGAAGAACTACCTGCGCACCAGCGAGTAGTTGCTTTTCGGAAAATGCCTTTGATCGGGTTTCATAGGTCAGACTCTGTTTTGGCTCAAGGGTTGACTATTGATTTCGGGCAGCATACGAACATACAGCACCAGATCCCAAATGTGCTCATCGGACTCGGCCCTCCCAAAGGCGGGCATACCGCTCAAGCGAATGCCATTCTTGATAATCCAGAAGAGCTCCTGATCGGAATAAGACCGAGCATCGTGCGAGGTCAGATCTGCAGCTCGCGGGTACATCCACCCACCCGCATCGGTAGGACTGTGCCCGCTCGGTCCGTGGCACGACGCACATTCCGTTCCGAACAGCCGGTCACCGACCTTGATGGCAGATTGCCGGTCGGCGGGTGCACGCGGAATGCCAACGCGGCTGCTTCTGCGGACCAGATAGTGCTTTGCTTTGGTCGCCAAGAATGCTTCCGTTCGCCCAGGCTCAGGTAGTGCGCTCAGAGTAAAATGGGATGCTGTCGTAATCGCCGCGACGAGTAATAGCACACCTATTACCGCAATCACCCACTTCCTCATCGGCGCGTCTTCTCCAAAGACTAGACATGGTTCTCAAAATCGAGAAAGGTGAGGAGGCGCCCGATGGGCGCCGGTTCCTCATGGTGGAGAACAGCGATGACTTCCCGATCGTAATCGTGCAGAACTGGGGGCTGGAACTCGGGCGCGTCGTGCGGTGAACCTCGGCAAATGGGATTTCCTTAACTTGCTCGCCTGTCGAGCATTTGACCAGGCATCCCGCTGCGCAGCTCGATAATTGACGTGAAATCCCGTGGCTGTTCACGACACATCGGAAGTTCTCTTGGTGGATTGATGCAGCAGCGGTAGAATTCGCACACTTTCCTCAAGGGTGAGAAATGGTTCTGGTTGCGGGAACCCGTCTGGGTCCTTACGAGATCGTCAGTCCTCTCGGCGCGGGCGGCATGGGCGAGGTGTATCGCGCCTGTGACACGCGCCTCGACCGCGACGTCGCGATCAAAGTCCTGCTCACGAACCTGTCCTCCGATACTTCTCTAAAACAAAGGTTGGAGCGTGAAGCCAAGGCTGTTTCCAAGCTATCGCATCCTCACATTTGCGCCCTCTATGACGTAGGTCATCAGGGCGGCGTTGATTTCCTGGTCATGGAATACCTCGAGGGCGAAACGCTGGAGCAGCGGCTACTGAAGGGGCCATTGCCGCCCGAGCAGACCCTGAGCTATGCGGCACAGGTTAGTGACGGGTTGGCCAAGGCGCACAAGCTGGGGATCACGCATCGCGATTTGAAGCCGGCGAATGTCATGCTGACAAAGGCCGGCGCCAAGCTGATGGACTTTGGCCTGGCGAAGCAATCGGGACCGGCGCCGCTGGCGACAGCTCTTACCGAAATCACCATGCAGCAGGCGAAGCTGACCAGCGAGGGCATGATCGTCGGGACGTTTCAGTACATGGCGCCCGAGCAGTTGGAGGGAAAAGAGGCCGACACGCGCACGGATATTTTCGCGCTGGGCGAAATGATCTACGAGATGGCGACGGGGAAACCGGCCTTCAGCGGGCAGAGCCGGGCCAGTCTGATCGCGGCGATTCTCACCACCGAACCTACTCCCATCACGCAGTTGCAATCCGTCGCGCCCGTCGCGCTGGAGCGCGTGATCAAGAAGTGTTTGGCGAAAGATCCGGACGAACGATGGCAGAGCGCCAGCGACCTAACGAGTGAACTGCAATGGATTGCTTCCGGCTCCTCCGCGGCACTTCCTGCAGCGGCAAAGCTTGAGAAGAAAAGGGCCGTGCCGTGGATGTGGCTTGGTGCGCTAGCAATCATCGGGGCCGCGACGTTTGTAGTGACCAGAGGTTATTTCACGTCGACAGCGCCCGACTTCGCGAATCGCGTCCGCTGGAACATTCGGGCGCCGGAGAAGAATGCCTTTCGTTCCACCGTGGACGCTGTCGGTCGCGTCGTCATCTCGCCCGACGGTCAGCACATCGCTTTTGTCGCGAGCGATGAGTCCGGTAGAACACGCCTGTGGGTACGTGCCCTTGATGCGCTCGATGCCCATCCTTTGGAGGGCACGGAAGGCGCATCAGATCCCTTCTGGTCCCCGGATAGCAGATCTCTCGCCTTCTTCGCCAACAAGCAACTGCGGCGGATGGATGCCGCAGGCGGCCCCATCCTGAACCTGTGCCCGGCGGAGGTGGGCCGCGGAGGATCGTGGAGCCAGGATGGCTTTATTGTGTTTGCTCCTTTTGTAAATGGCGGAATCCAACAGGTGCCCGCCACGGGCGGCAGCCCTGTCGCGGTCACGAAGATCGACCCTGCCTCGCGCGAGACGACCCACCGATGGCCCTATTTCCTGCCCGACGGTAAGCACTTTCTTTATTTTGCGGCTTCTCACACGGACATCGGCCATTCCACGGATGCGGTGTATGTCGCCTCTCTCGACGGCAAGGAAAACAAGTTTCTGCTGCACGCGCACGCCAACGTGGCCTTTGCCAACGGCTATCTGCTCTATGTTCAGGAATCTACTTTGATGGCCCAACATTTCGACTTGCGCCGCCTGCAACTCACAGGAGAAGCGCAGTCAGTGGCGGAGAACGTGGAGACCGATTCCGGGTGGTGGCACAGCGTCTTCACGGTGTCGGAAAACGGCATCCTGGCATTTGCCGCCAGCGCGAACGCGAAGAACCAGTTGTTGTGGTTCGATCGCAGCGGGAAGCAACTCGGCTTCGTGGGCGAGCCCGGAGACTACAGGACCCTGCGCCTCTCCCGCGACGGGCAGCAACTGGCGGTGGAAATGACCCAGTCGGGTGCGTCCGACTTGTGGGTCTTCGATTTGAAGCAAAACACTAAGTCGCAGTTAACCTTCGGGTCGTTCAGTAACACGATGCCGGCCTGGTCGCCCGACGGCAGACTCCTGGCCTTCTCCTCCAACCGACAGAATGGAGTTGTAGACATCTTCAAGCAACCATCGGGTAGCCCGCAAAGCGAAGAGGTGCTGCTGCAATCGTCCTTAGACAAATTCGTAGTTGATTGGTCGCCGGATGGACAGTACTTGCTGTACGCGCAAGTCGATGGGCACACCCCAACGGGCGGTATTCAAGCCAGCTTAATGGCGCTTCCCTTGCACGGCGAAGCCAAGCTAACCCAACTGGTGAAGTGGCCTTTGTTCGACAACGCGGGCCGCTTCTCTCCCGACGGGCATTGGATTGCTTTCGGTTCGCGAATCGCGGGGCCGCAGCAGGTGTTTGTGGTTCCGTTTCCCGGGCCGGGCAATCCAAAACAGCTTTCCCCCGCGTCCGGCATGAACCCAATTTGGCGCAAAGACGGCAAAGCCATCTTTTACCTGACGGCAGATTTCGGCAGTGTGATGGAGACTGAAGTGGAAGCGAAGGGCAGCGATTTCACAATAGGCAAGACCCGCGTGTTGTTCAAGATTTCTGCCGAGTCCGGCCCCTACCAGTTCTATCCCTTTGATGTTTCCTCCGACGAGCAGAAGTTCATCATCAACTCTCGCCCCGAACAGAGCGGCAAGGAAATAACTGTCATCGCCAACTGGCGGGCCGGACTGAAGAAATAGTCGCGAGCACCCTTCGTATTTGCTTTTCGCCCGGTTTTGGAAACGGCCGTGCCTTGGAACAGCCAAATGAAATGTCGTCGGTACACGACACTCGGGAATCGCGACGACGTTCCCCCGCGACTTTAAGTCCTTCACTGGGCAAGTGCCTTCGTGCTCGCAAGCTCGTGAATGTTCCGCCGCGCTGCGCAAACGGAGAATCGGCACGCAGTAGCCCAGCCTCTCATGTTGAGCCGTCAACGAGCGCGAAAACCCCGTAGCGTAACCTTGCGCTTTCTATCCGCCGTTCGATAAACGTGAGGTGTGGAAGCGAGCGGATTACGGGCAAACCTTCAATAATCCGACGTGCCAGCGCTGGCCGGCAATTTTCTGGCCGGACTACACTGAAGAGGCACCGTGCCGCGAGTTGCTCCTCCAAAATGATCTCTTTCGCAAACATCAATAAACAGTATGGCAAGCAGTTGCTCTTCGTGGATGCTTCGTTTCAGTTGAATCCCGGCGAAAAAAGTCGGACTGGTCGGTCCCAAACGGGGCGGGCAAGACAACGCTCTTCCGGATGGTGGTCGGCGAGGAAACTCCCGACGATGGCTCGGTCTCAGTTCCCAAGAAGATGACGATCGGCTACTTTCGCCAGGACGTCGAGGAGATGCAGGGCCGTTCGGTTCTGGATGAAGCGATCGCAGGCAGCGGACGCGTCGGCGATCTGCACCACGAGCTCGAAGCCTTGCAGCGGGAAATGTCCGACCCCGACAAGGCGGATGAGATGGATCGCATCCTTGATCGCTTCGGTCACGTTCAAGAGGAGTACGAGCATTCAGGCGGATACGCGCTCGAATCGCAGGCCCGCGAAGTGTTGCACGGGTTGGGATTCAAAGATGATCAGATTGACGGCGACGTGGGCGCTCTCTCCGGCGGATGGAAAATGCGGGTTGCGCTGGCCCGTGTCCTGCTCGGAATGCCGGACGTATTGCTGATGGACGAACCGACGAACCATCTCGACATCGAATCCATCATCTGGCTGGAGCAGTTTCTCAAGTCATTTCCTGGCGCGTTGCTGATGACTTCGCACGACCGTGAGTTCATGAACCGTCTAGTCTCAAAGATCGCGGAGATCGATAGCGGCGAGATCATCACGTACTCGGGTGACTACGACTTCTACGAGCGCGAAAGGGCGGTGCGAGAGAGCAATCAGCAGGCAGCGTTTGCGCGGCAGCAGTCCATGCTTGCCAAGGAGCAGCGCTTCATCGATCGTTTCCGGACGCACGCCGCAAAAGCGGCCCAGGTGCAGAGCCGAATTAAGGCCTTAGATAAGATCGAGAAGATCGAGCTGCCAAAGAAACGGCAGGTCGTGAAATTCGACTTTCGTGTTCCTCCGCGATCCGGCGAACAGGTGGCCGTCCTTGAGAATCTGCACAAGAGTTACGGCCCGCGTGTGATTTACGAAGGATTCAATCTCACCATCCGCCGCGGAGAACGCTGGGCCGTCATGGGAAGAAACGGCGCGGGCAAGACCACGCTGCTCAAGATGATTGCGGGGGCCAGTGCTCCAGATGGCGGAAGCGTGCGGCTCGGCGCCAGCCTGCATATGGGCTACTTCGCGCAACAGGCTTTGGATTTGCTCAATCCCGATCTCACGGTTACGGAACAACTGCAGCAGGATTTTCCGCAGGATGGCATTGGGGCGTTGCGGAATTTGGCGGGAGCATTCCAGTTCTCGGGCGATGACGTGGATAAGAAGATCCGCGCCCTCTCCGGCGGAGAAAAGTCGCGGCTGGCAATGGCGCGCATGCTCTACAACCCTCCGAACTTTCTGGTGCTCGACGAACCGACGAACCACTTAGACTTGGCCACCCAAGAGATGCTTGTGGAAGCGCTGAAAGAGTTCGAAGGAACC
>JAYVCW010000299.1:0-3347 GCA_043749775.1 Acidobacteriaceae bacterium
GGTAACAAATGACTTGACGCACCCACGCGGCGTTTTCAGCCTGTGGGAAGCCATGAAAAATGTCTTTCTCCTCAATCCGCTTATTACCTTGCTGCGACAGATCACCATTGCGGAACTGGCTTTCAAGGATGGCGGAAACCAAGTGGAGCCCGTTGCCGTAAAATTGCTTTACCCGGTCCTGTGCGATGCAATCGAGCCACTGACAAACTTGGGACTCGGGCTCACCGCTTCAAAGAATCTGGCGATTGATTTCAAGCTGGCGATTGAACGTCATGGCAGCAACTTCACAGGTGAACAGCTTTCACAGCGCGCCTTCCATTTGTTCAAGGCGCTTCAATGTGAATGCGAACACGTCCAGTGCGTTCGCGTGGACACTGACAAAAAAAGCCGGGTGGATGAATTGCCGGAATACGTCTTGGACAGGTTTTCACTCGCCCTGCCAGAGTTAAGGGAGGCCGAGAACTGCCTGCATCACGAGAGCGGAACCGCCTGTGTTTTCCACGCCATGCGGGCCACGGAAGTTGTGGTTAAGGCCGCATGGAGCACCCTTAGCAAGACGCCTCCCGCCCAGTTTAACAGTTGGGGGCAGATGATAGGGCCAATGTCGGACGAATTGGACAAGCCGCCAAAGCTGAGAGTAGCGGCATGGGCAACCGAAGAAACATTCTTTGCGCGGGTAAAGGAAGACATTCGGGGCATCAAGCAGGCGTACCGGGACAGCACCATGCACTTTGATTCCACCTATACGGACAAGGAGGCCGCAAAGATTCTCGGGGATATTTGCATCATGTTTGAACACTCCGCCCGGCGGCTCGATCAGGACGGAAATGTTCTTCCCGATCCTGTCTAGACGGTTCGGCTTCTTTTCGTCTGGCGCGTCTTCTTCGCCTCAACCGCCCTGCGGTCAACTTCCGATTTCGGCACGCTAATGATGCGGCGCATTAGGGCGTCGAACTTCTGGAAGGGAGTCGGCTCCGGCTTGGATGGGGCGGGTTCGATCATGCGGGATCGGTAGCAGAATGGACGAGCGGGCACAACGATGAAAGAATCACCACTTTCCCTTCGGGATTTTTTCGAGCAGTTTTACGGCGAGATCGTGAGCTTGAATCTTTTCTTCTGCGGTTATCCGCTTTCCTAGTGCCTCTTCGGCTGGCGTCTTGAGTTCATTTTCGGCGGCGTTCATAGATGCCAGAATGAACCAGGCAGCGGCGCGAACATTGTCTTGCGGAACGCCTTTGCCATCTGCGTACATTGCGCCGAGTAAGTCATAAGCAGGGAAGTATCCTTGGGCGGCAGCTTTCTCACACAACGCGAAGGCTTTTTTGTAGTCTTTTGGAACACCCAGCCCCTCAAAGTATTTGTCTCCAAGGTCGTACTGTGCCGCGCCATCTCCCTGAGCAACGGCCTTTTGTAACCACTCAACAGCCTTGGCATCGTCTTTTGGACCGCCATCACCGTTGGAATACATGAACGCGAGTTCAGTCTGTGCGCGGGCGTCTCCCTGAATGGCGGATTCTTCAAGTTTCTCGCGCCCGGTTTTCTTTGAGCATCCAAAGAGCAATACGGAGCAAATCAGGAGAGTCGGAATCCTCATGCCCAAAACGTATCGCCCGCAACTATGGTCACGCAAGCGTTTCACTGTGACCCTATGTATGAAAGCAATTCATTGACACATCACAGAAGATGAATTTTGTTGCTGCTTAAAATGACAGTGACCGCTCCGAAAAACAGCGCAGATAATCCGCATTTGCTGCGAAGCGTGGTGGCAAATTGCATTTTTAAGCTGCGCGGTTCACTGAAGCTCATCAGCCGCGAAGCTGGAGAACTGGTGGAATACGCAATGGACGGCCTTACAGAGATCGACCGCAGATTGGACGCCGTTGACGCCGTTAAAGCTGATCGTCAATTCCAACAATCTGCATCGGCTGATTCTGTCCTTTTGCTTCGTAGCTTGGATCAACCGTCAGAATCGCCGAGTGAATGTTATGAGTTCTTAAATGATGGCGGGCCGTGTCAACTAATTCTGCCTGCGCATCAGTCTGAGCCAAATAAATCCCTTGTGCGATTACCGCACACTCAGCATCAAGCCTTTCCACCAGCGGCTTGAGGTGGGACAGATGATTCTCCAAGTCCCATTGGGTATAATAAAATGCAATCAAGGTGCGCTTCATGGCGATCCAGTGAATCTCCATTGATCCGGATCGGTCAATCCTTGGATTTCCATTTCCGCGCCTTGGAAAATCGGAGCGCATTCGCCAGCCTCTTACGGCAACGGGTATTGCATCGCTGTCCGCGCCCCTGACGCCTACGTTGCCGGAAGGCCGTCGTCGCCCGTGAGCTTCGCCCAAGTCAGGCGCTTGCCGACAATCGAGGCCATGACCTTGAGAAAACGGCCTTGATCATCGTCCTTCCGCTCATTGAACCGGAAAGCCTGCTCTGCCAGATAACGGAACAAGTGGAAAGGCTCCACGTTGACGTACGTGCCGCGAATGGTGCGCTTGAGCAGGCTCCAAAAGTTCTCAAGGCCGTTTGTATGGACGTTCCCGCGCACGTAGGCTTGGGCGTGGTCAACGGTCTGATGAGTGTATTCTTCTGCCAGCCCATGATAGGACTTCAGGGCATCCGTGTGGACTTCAGAGCCTTTGAGCACATATTTGCGGACGTTGCCCTGAAGCTCTGCCCGCTTGGTGCCTTCCACCACTTCCATGACCACTTGGGAGGGACCGTGCTTTCCACCGCGTTGCAATAGTCCCTGTACGGGCGTCATGGCCTGTCCGCCCGTTCCCTTGACCTTCTGGCGGCGGACGCTGGCGTGCATGTTCCGCGCCTTGCCGCCGATAAAGGACTCGTCAACTTCAATAATGCCCTTGAGCTTGTCCTTTATGATGCTTCCGCCCTGCATCGCGAGCCGAATGCGCTGGAGCATAAACCAGCCGGTCTTCTGGCACACGCCAAGGGAACGAGCGATCTCGTAACTGCTGATTCCGTTCTTGGCATTGGCAATCAGCCAAGTGGCTGCAATCCATGTTGAGAACTTGATGGGAGAATCCTCAAAGATCGTCCCGAGTCGAATGGTGAACTGTTTACGGCAATCAAGGCATTTCCAAATCTTGCGTGTGGTGATGAACGAGTGACGCGCCGACCGCAATGGGAGCACGTCACATTGCCGTCAGGCCAGCGCACGCGCTTCATGTATTCAAACGCCCGTGTTTCGTCAGCGAAGTGCCGGATGAGTTTTTGCAGCGTGTCGGGAAACTCATTTTCGCCCTCGTTCTCAGTCGTGGATTCCGTCTTCATGCCCGCAACCGTAGCCAGCCTGTTGGGTGCGTCAAGTCATTTGTTACCCT